>JBBSRC010000105.1:0-12050 GCA_038243395.1 Flavobacteriales bacterium
ATCCAGCTCACAAGATAAACTGGCGGCATCTCAAAAAGATAACAACACTATTTCTGATTATAAAGAAGAGGTGATTGCAAAAAACACCTCAAATCTACCTCAGCTTAATACAAATAGAGAAAGAATTTATAAAGCTGACGAAAACGCCAAAACTATCCTGGAAAATGAAAAAGAGCGCACAAAAATTGCAAACATCAGAGATCAAAATATAATAAAAGATCATGAAACATATCCGGAATATAATGAGATCATTGCTACAAATAAAGAAAATGAAAATATTGAGGATGCTATTGCCAAAGCAGACCTTATAAATGAAGAAGAAAAAAAAGAGCAACCAAACAGGTGGAACATTTCCCCAAATGTGGCACCTGTTTATTTTAACAGTCTAGGTAAGGGCTCTTCCATTGACAATCAATTTATAAATAATGGCAAAAGCGGCGAGGTTAACATGAGCTATGGAATTAGTGGGAGTTACGCCATCAATGATAAGATAAAAATTAGAGCAGGTGTTAATAAGGTTGTTCTGGGTTATAGCACTGATGGGGTAGTTGCCTTGAGAGACGTACACAGTTTTAATGCTGACTCTGGAGGTCCAGAACTACGAAATATTAACTTTAATAACCAAGGAAAACTGGACGCTTACATGAGCACTTCCAGTATTAATAAAGAATCGGCACCACAATTTCTAGTGTCTAATGCTAAAGGCTCATTAGAGCAACAATTCGGTTATATTGAAGTGCCTTTGGAAGTAGAATATAGTCTTATTAACAGCAAATTTGGGTTAAATGTTATAAGTGGTTTTAGCACATTATTCTTGAACAATAATGAAATCTATTCTGTTTTAGGTAATGAGAGAGCGCTCTTAGGCGATGCTAATAATATCAATAATACAAGTTATAGTGCCAACTTTGGTTTAGGGTTAAATTATAATATTTCACATACCTTAAAACTAAATCTTGAACCAATGTTTAAGTACCAAATTAATACCTTCAGCAATACTTCAGGCGATTTTAGGCCTTATTTTATTGGTGTTTACTCCGGTTTTAGTTTTAAGTTTTAGATTTTTAGTTGGTTGGTTAGGTAGTTATTGCAAATATGCAATAATGAAGAAAAGCTGCTCTGTGCCTAGAGCAGCTTTTTTAATTATTATGATAGGTCAATAATTGTTTAAGTATAAGCGCTCTGGAATGCTCATTTAATTTCTTAGCGTCTTTCGAATTCATTCCTTCGGTACTTAAAAACTGATGCACTTTGACTCGCATTCTTCCCGGACCACCACTAAAAAACACATAAGAAAAACGTTTTTTATTATCTGCAAACGTCATGGGAACTATTGGGATCTGATGGCTGATCGCCAATCTGAAAGCGCCGTCTTTAAATTCGTCTAAAATAATGTTTTCATTAGGTACGCCACCTTCAGGAAATATGCAGATACTCAAGCCTTGTTTTAGTCGTTTCTGAGCTCTCAAAAACACCGCTTGCCTACTTTTTTCCGAACTTCTATCTACTAAAATACAAGTTCGCTTATAGAAAAATCCAAATATGGGAAGCTTGGCCAATTCCGCTTTCCCAACAAATACAAACGGATTTTTGACGCATACCAACATCAGCATAATATCTGCCATCGAGGTGTGATTAGCAATAAGCATATAGCTCTTGTTGGTCTCAAGAATTTGCTCTCGTTGAATAATCCATCTAAAACCCATTCCTAGTAAAATTATCTGTGCCCACAAACGTGCCAATTTGAAGAAATAAGGATACCATTCTTCTTTTAATATGGATAGGACTAAAATTGGGAAAAATAAGATAATAGGTAAGACTACTAAAATGTAAAACCAAATACGGTATAAAATCCAGAGTGGGTATTTGAAAATTTTCATCCGACCAAAACTAATAAATTTTTTGAGCTATTGTATGTAAAAAACACATTTGGTTTACTGGACTACCTGAGGAATCATATTGAATAAAGTAATCCCGAAGTGTCGGGATTGCCTGCATTGCGACAAGCTGAGTGAACAGATAGCAATTCAAGATTGCAATTCAGATAATTTCGTCCATCTAAAACCTGTTAAATTAATTGAGCTATCCTTCTAAAAAAATTACCTTTGTCACTCGTTGAATAATTAAAAAGATCCCTGCCTTCGCAGGGAATGTTATGGCAAGAATACTCACAGGCATACAAAGTACAGGAACCCCACATTTAGGCAATCTTTTGGGCGCAATCATTCCAGCAATTGAAATGACGAACGACAGCAAAAACAATTCGTTTTTATTTATTGCGGATATGCATTCCCTAACACAGATTAAAGATGCCGATACATTGCGCCACAATACTTACAGTGTTGCAGCCACTTGGCTTGCGTTTGGCCTGGATATTGAAAAAGTAGTGTTCTACCGTCAAAGTGATGTACCTCAAACTACAGAATTAACTTGGTATCTGAGCTGTTTTTTTCCTTACCAACGTTTGACTTTGGCGCATGGTTTTAAAGATAAAGCGGACCGCCTCGAAGACGTGAACGCTGGCTTATTCACTTACCCAATGTTGATGGCTGCAGATATTTTATTATATGATGCCCAAATTATTCCTGTTGGTAAAGACCAATTGCAACATATTGAAATGACCCGTGATGTGGCCTCTCGTTTTCACGCCAAAATGGGCGAAACCTTTGTCATGCCCGAAGGCAAGATTCAGGATAACACCATGCTTGTTCCAGGAACTGACGGCGAAAAAATGAGTAAAAGCAAAAATAATTTCATCAATATCTTTCTACCAGATAAGCAGTTGCGTAAGCAAATCATGTCCATTGAAACGGATAGCACCTCACTGGAAGATCCAAAAGACTGGAGCACTTGTAATTGTTTTGCGATTTATAGTTTATTAGCTTCTGATGATGATCTAAAAACCATGAAACAGAATTACGAGCAAGGGAATTATGGCTACGGGCATGCTAAACAAGCCTTATATGAATTGATTGTTTCAAAATTTGAAACCCCACGGGAGCGTTACCATTATTATATGAATCATTTGGACGAAATAGACCAAGCTCTTGCGATTGGTGCTCAAAAAGCGAAAGTGGTGGCGGATGAGGTTTTGGGTCGGGTTCGAACAAAGTTGGGGTATTAAATCTGGAGAGATCTCTCAGGTTTTCAAAACGTAAGAGGTCTTTCGCTTAGATTACCTCAAACAATTTTCCAGGAAGTGGTCTTATTACCCCTTTGAGTTCCATATTTAAAAGTACGCCTGCCACTTTAAATATGGGCATTTGACATTCTATAGCGATGCTGTCTAAAAATTGAGGGTCCAATGGCTTTAAAAAATTATGAATGACTTTTTCATCATCTTCCAATTCTACAAACAATTGTTTTTGAATGGCCGGCTTCTTGTCAGATTCCAGTTCCCAATTTAAAATATACGGCACGTCCATCGGCGTGGAAAGCAAATGGGCTTTTTGAAATTTGATCAGGTTATTACAACCCACACTTTGAGAGTCGGTTGTTCTTCCCGGCACGGCAAAGACATCTCTATTATACGAATTGGCAATATCAGCGGTGACCAAACTTCCACCTCTTTCGGCAGATTCAATGACGATGGTGGCTTCACTTACCCCAGCAATCACGCGATTACGTTTTAAAAAATTCTCTCGCTCCGGATTTGAAGTACTCCAAAATTCTGTTAAGAATCCACCATTCTTTTCAATCTCAGCAACATATCGTTTATGCACCTTCGGATAGACTTGATTAAGACCGTGCGCCAAACAACCGACCGTTTGTAAATTATGTTTCACTGCTGATTTTTGTGCAGTAATATCTGTACCATAAGCAAAACCAGAAATGATAACAGGATTAAAAACCGCTAACTGCTCAATCAATTGTTCACAAAACGCCACGCCTGATGAGGTAATTTGACGGGTTCCCACAATACTGATAAGTCGCTTCTTTTTTAAATCCACATGCCCCGATTGAAATAACAGAATAGGGCCGTCAATACAGTGTTTTAATTTTTCGGGATAATTGCCGTCCATAAAATATAAACATGTGATTTCATTCTCTTTAATAAACTTCAATTCGGTTTCTGCGGCTAGCAAATGATTTTTATTATAAACATCTTTCAACATAGTACTCCCAATACCACCAATTTTCAGCAGATACTGTTTCTTTTCTTTCAGCACCGCCTCCGCAGAACCGCAATGTGCGATCAGCTTTTTAGCCGTGATGTCGCCTATTTTAGGGACATTCTGTAATGCAAGAAGATAAATTAAGTCTTGATCGGACATCTATAGGATTGATTAAGAGGGAAAACTGCTTAAACTTAAGCAATGTTAATAAATAGTAGCGCTTTAATTTCCACCAAAATCAAATTTTCTTAACTTTGTTTCGATGCATATAGAAACTTACATTAGCGATTTATTGTACCGTTACGATTGTGTAACGATTCCTGAATTTGGTGCCTTTTTGACCAAACGTATCTCTGCCAGAATTGATGAAAGCAATCATACTTTTTTTCCACCTAAAAAAGTGATTTCATTCAATGAGCAATTAAAGCATAATGACGGCTTGTTGGCCAGTTATATTGCAGACTCAGAAAAGATTTCTTATGAAGTTGCCGTTCAGAAAATTAGCAAACAGGTCAAGTCTATAAAATCCTTTTTAAAGGAAGGTGAAACCTTAAGTTTTAACTCTATTGGCGATTTGGTGCTAAATAGCGATGGTAAGATTGTTTTTGAACCGTCTCACAACAGTAATTTTTTAACGGAAGCATTTGGACTTTCAGAATTCAAAACTACAAATGTTAATCGCGAAGTTTATAAGCGGCAAGTAGAAACGCTTGAAGATATTTTTCCTATTCATATCACACCTGAGAGACGGGTTTCGAAAGGTTCAACTGTGGCAAGACCTTATCTTAAATATGCCGCAGTGGCACTTATTGCTTTAACTGTTGGTGGTTTTGCAGCCTCCGCTTATTATAGTAATCAAGTTGAAACCCATAACCAGTTAGCGCAAGAAACTGCCAATGAACAATTGGACGTTAAAGTACAGGAAGCTACATTTGTTATTGAAAATCCTTTACCGGCAGCGACCTTAAAGGTTGAAAAACAACAGGGGAAATACCATATTATCGCAGGAGCGTTTAGAGTTGAGGAAAACTCTACCGCCAAAGTGGAGCAACTCCAAGCACTTGGATTTAAAGCCAGAACTATTGGTGTGAATAGATACGGTTTGCACGAAGTCGTTTATTCCAGCTATGAAACGGGAAATGATGCTTTGATAGCCTTACGAAATATTCGTCAGAACTACCATAAAGACGCTTGGTTGTTGGTTAGGGAGTTAGATTAACTGATCTTTATAATCTCATATTAAATATAATTATCATTAAGTACATTTTAGGATTTTCCTATTGAAACTTCTTATTTAAAGAAAAACATCTTATAATTTCCTAAATTAACAGTAAGTTTTCTCGTATCTCACATATTATAAATAGATTTGCCGCCCAAATCTATTTATAATGAAAAAATCTACACCCTGTTTTATTTTAGTAATGCTTTTTATTTTTAGCAGTGTTGGTATTGCTCAAGAAGTTTGGCCGCCACCTAATGGTTTTCCAACAAGAGTCTGGAATGGAAGTGTAAGTTCAAATTATATGACAGAAGAAAATTGGACTCCAAATGGAGAACCAGGCTATGAAAATATAATTATAACTTTCGGAAAAAAACATTCCCCTATTATTATTCCTGCTTTTCGACAAGTTTATAGCCTTACGCTTGAGCCTGGCGTTCAGTTTAACGCAACAACGTTGTCCGTCGGCGACGGCGGTTATATATGGTTACAATCTGATCCAGCAAATGATCTTTTTTCGAATTTGACAACTTCCGAACCCGATAAAAATAATCAATCTGACTTTTATGGCTCTGTGAAAGTTGAAGCTGGATGTAGTCTAAAAGCTAACTTCATCATAGTATTTCGACAAACTAATATAACCTTAGAATCTACGTCCAAAACCTACTCGAGTGTAATGATTAATAATATAACTTTTAGCCAAGGTGCCCAGGAGGCAGTAAAAATAGTTTATAAGCTTTACACCAACAAAATCGGTACTAATGGAGTGAAGGGTGGTAATGATCTTATCTCAGCGCCATTATTAGGTAAGTTTGACGCTGCTTTTGTTACTGCCAATAAAAAATTACCTCAGCATCCAACTAACAAAGGAGAATATGCATTTGCGCCTTATAATGTAATTGCTGGTGCATTTCAAAATTTTTATATTAATCCAAATAATGGTGCATCTGACACAGAGAGCATCCCTTTTGTTCCCGGAAAGGGCTATAGAGCTGCTACAGAGGATGGTAGTTCCTTAACTTTTTCGGGCTTTCCAAACATCAAACCTGTAGCTATTCAAATATTTAATGGACCTGAAGACAAAGGAAATGGCTGGAACCTTATAGGCAATCCATATCCCACTTATCTCAAATTCGAAGAGTTTTTCAATGTAAACATTGATAATTTCGAAACTAATTATCAAGCCGTATATGGCTACAACAGTAGTGAAGGCTACACCCCTTGGAATCTCGCAAATACTGATCCAACAACACTCATTACACCTGGTCAAGGTTTTTTTGTTAAAGCTAAACCTAACGTAACTTCCACGGTCAATTTTACCAGAGCCATGAGAACAACGGGAACCTCGGATGACTTTATAGTAGGACGACCAGCGAATGAAAACAAAGCTTTAAGTAATCTTAAATTAAGTAGTGGATCCAACACTGCTTTAACAAGTGTTTATTTTATTGAAGGCTCAACTAGAGGTATAGATCCTGGTTATGATGCAGGCGTTTTTTCAGATAGTACCGATGATTTTTCAATATTTACTAATTTGGTAGAAAGTAATTCAGCTTTCGATCTAGCCATCCAATCCTTACCCTATTCTGATTTTAACAACATCACTGTGCCATTGGGTATCAAAGCCAAAGCGGGGATTGAATTAAGTATCAGTATTGATGATCTTTCTACACTTCCAACTGACATTAATGTTTATTTAGAAGATACTCAAAACAACTCATTTACCTTACTAAATGATGGTGTGTATACATTTAAGCCTACCGCAGATTTAAATAATGCCGATCGTTTCAATCTACATTATTCATCGAAAACATTGTCGCTAGAGAACGTTCAGTCCAATGATAATTTACAGATCTATACAACTGTGTCGCCGAAAACTGTTGTCATTAAAGGCTCTTTGACAAAAGCGGCCACAGCAAATCTTTATGATATTCAAGGGCGATTGGTAATGTCTAAAATTCTTAATCCAAATAACGATAAAAACACAATGGATATCTCAAATGTAGGTACAGGGATTTACTTAGTAAAGATTAAAAACGATAATGAAGTTAAGACACAGAAAATAATTATCAAATAGTAACTACACAGAGATTAAAACTTTTAAGTAAAATATATTAAGCCCAGCACTAATTTAAAATTAATGCTGGGTTTTGCTTTTTAAATTACCCAAAAGGCAAGTCTGAGATTGGAAAACATCAGCACCATATTATTCCTGCATTCGTGGCAAAAAAAATATGAAATCCACTTATCTTTGCACCTCATTATAAAAAACACATCGCATGCAACCAAAACATCCAAATGAATCCATTGCCATAATGACCGATTTGGTACTTCCAAGTGAAACCAATCCGCTCAATAATTTATTTGGTGGGGAATTGTTGGCTCGTATGGATCGCGCTGCTAGTATTGCGGCCAGACGGCATAGTCGTCGTATTGTTGTGACTGCTTCTGTCAATCACGTGGCGTTTAATAGAGTTATCCCCTTAGGAAGTGTAGTCACGATTGAAGCTAAAGTTTCAAGAGCTTTTAAGACCTCTATGGAAGTCTATATGGACGTGTGGATAGAAGACCGCGAATCTGGAGTAAGGTCAAGGGCTAATGAAGCCATTTACACTTTTGTGGCAGTCGATGAAACTGGACGACCAACCCAAATTCCTGAAATTGTTCCAGAAACTGATTTGGAAAAAGAACGTTTTAACGCTGCATTGAGACGTAAACAATTGAGCCTAGTATTGGCTGGAAAAATGAAGCCCCATGAAGCTACGGAACTGAAAGCGCTGTTTGAATAACCAAAAATTGATTTTGAAGAAGATGATAATGATGGTGCAAAACAGCCACAGCTTGCAACAACTCTCTTCTCGATCTTTGTAATTAAACCAGAGTTTTCTTTAACTTATCTCACAATCCAAATTGAAGGATCCTGGAATTTCGAGTCTTTATTAATGAAGAAACTCAGCATGGATTCTCCGTTGGTTGGGTCAGTAAAGACTTCGCCAATATCCTGATTGGTGGTTACCTTATCGCCTTTAACTACATAAACCTTAGAAAGATTTTTATAAACAGTAATATAGTTACCATGTTGAACCAAGATCCAAGGATTTCCGGTTTTCGTCCCCTGAACTGCTAACACATCGCCATTAAATACAGCCCGTACCTTTGCGTTTTTATCAGTGGCGATTCTGATGCCACTACTGCTGATTTCTACAGTATTATCGATAGACGATCGTTGCTTACCGTACTTCACTTTGATCACTCCCGTACGTACTGGCCAAGGTAATTTTCCTTTATTGGCTTCAAATTTGGCCTCTAATGCTTTTGCTTCCGGGGTCAGCGCAAATCCTTTAGAAGCTGATTCAGATTTACCAGCCTTTTTATTGGATTCAGCAATCGCCTCCCTAATCAATTTTTGAATCTCACGGTCAATGCGATCGGCTTCCTGCTGCTTAGTCCTAATTTGTGAGGCGTAAGCAGTCATATTCTTTCTTACAGAAGCCATCAGTTTTTCATGCTCTTTGACGTCTTCTTCCAACCTTTGTTTTGCCAATCGGTTTTCTTCCAACAATTTGTCTTTGTCTTTTTTCTGTTGGAGTAATGTCGAATTTAATTGTTGGAGTTGTTCTGTTTTACGAGTGATTTCTTCGCCTTGCTGCTTTTGATAGTCTGTATATTGCCTAATGTACTGAACCCGTTTGTACGCTTGTTTAAAGTTCTCTGAGGAGAGTAAAAACATTACCCGGCTTTGTTCTGATTTGCTTTTATAAGATTTGACCACCATCGCGGCATAATCTTCCTTTAAAAATTTTAATTGATCACGAAGAGTGCTAATTTGTTTTTGATTGACATTGATTTCCCGGGTCAATAAATTGGCTTGGTCATTCGTAACTTTAATGAGGTTTTTGCGCACATTGACCTTGTAGTTCAAATCTTCAACGGTAGAAATAATAGTTTTTTCTTCCTTTTTCTTAGTGAAGAGTAGATTGTTTATTTGTTGAATTTCCTTCAGAATAGATTGCCGTTTGGTCTCCAATTCCTGCTGCTTCTTACTTTGTGCATTCATAACGAAGCTGCACAAACTAAAAACTAAAATCAATCGAAATATATTAGGACAGTAATACATTATTCAAGTTCAATTTCTTTAAATCCGGATGGAATGCTGAATGGAAAACGAACTTCATCATTTAAGCTTATCGCTTTAAAATCGAGATCGATAATGATTTCATTATTTTTTTCCACTGCAATAATACGAATACTTTCAGGAAATATTTGTCTGCCTACCTCTTGATATTTTTTGTAATCTATCTGCAGCATCCGCTTCTCTGAAGGCTGAAACAACTGTTGCGAATCCAATTTAAAAAAACCAGGGTTGATCAAAAAGAATAATTCAAATAATGCACGTTGATCTTTAGGTTGTAATACATAGGATTCTTCATTACTGGATATGTCATAGGTGCCTTCTTTTAAATCAAAAATAGGTTCCCCCAGGAAAATATTCTGAATCTTTTCAAAGTCGATTTCCGTACCTAAAAGTTTGGTCAACAATGAAAAATTGCCGTCAAAATATTGATTGTTGAGCTTGTCATAAAACTTGACACTATCTTGTGTTATCATTACCCTAGCCAAACTAATTCCCGCCACTCCTGCATTAAGCCAAATAGCCTTATCTTTTTCCATTCTTAGCGAAACGGTGTGGCTCATTGACTTTTGACCTTCAGTGTAATCGAAACGCACTTTAGCTTGAAGTGTTTTGAAGCGTGCTTCTTGTTTGTCAAGCTCACGGATTGCTTGTTTCGCATTCATTTTTTTATCAATTTCAGCACTGGAAGTTAAGGTTTTGGTAGATCTACATCCTACGCTTAAAATCAATATAAGTAGTAAAGTACTTAATTTATATAATCTCATTAATTTTGATTTGTTAACGCAGCTGCTTTCTTGGCAAACGTTTGGGATTTAGAAATATTATTATTGAGTTTATAAGCAACACTGAGCTGGGTATAAAAGTCTGCTTCCATCTTGGGGTCTTCAATAACATAGTCCAATCCCGTTTCTAAATTTGTAATGGCTTTTTTAGCCTCTTTCAATTTATTATAGGCAACTCCATTGATCAGATATAAAATAGGTTGCGCTGGAAATAATTCTAAAGCCTGTTCGCTTTTTGCAATTGCTTTTTCATTTTGATCTAAGTCAATTTGGAGCAAGAGTACATCTTTAATGACCGAAAAGTTATTAGGTTCTAATTTTAGAGATTCTTCAAAATACATCAACGACTTTTCTTTGTCTTCAATTTTCAGATAGTATTGGCCTAATTCGACCAAGGTTTGAAAGCTTTTGCTATCGTCAATAAGAGCCGTAATTTCCACGAGATCTTTTGCGTGTTCAGGATGTTTGGAGACGAAATTGATAAAATCGTTGAGCACCTTGGTTTTGGCATCTGTATTGATTTCTGGAGCTGATAAAACAATTTTCATGGAAGCAATAGCTTGGTCCGTTTGGTTTTTATCCAAATAAAACTTGTACAAGGCTAAATGGACCAATTTAGAATCTGGTTGCACCTCCAATAACTTTTGGGCAGTTTCATAAGCCTTTTCAGTTTCTCCAGTTTCGCTATATCGGTAAATAAGCGATAGATAATTGGCTTCGTTTTCAGGATTATTAGTGAGTCGTTCGACAAGATTTTCAATGCGATCTTCATCACGTCCCGTAATATTATAAACTTGATTTCTTAAATAATCCCTATCCGCACTAATACCAAATTCTTTATCAAGTTCATCCAAAAGTTTTAAAGCACTCTTATAATCTTTGCTTTTAATGTAAAGTGACGCCAAATCCTGACGGTAATCCGGGTGGTATTTGACTAGTTGCTTGACTGTTTTAATTGCTTTTTTGGTGTCGCCTTGTTGATTATAAACTTCATAGAGCTCATCTAAAAACCATTCGTTATCAGGCTCTTTAGAAACGGCTTTTTTTAAAGCCTCCTCGGCAGCGCCAAAATTTTTGAGTTTATTGTAATTTTTACCCAATTCAAAATACACCACGGGTTTGTCATCCAGCTTCCTGCATTTTAAAAGTTCATCGATGGTCCGTTGATAATTCTCAATGCCTTGCTGCTTTAAAGCTTCAAAGAAATGTTCTTGAAACTGGTCTTCCACATTCCCGAGGTCATCAGTTGGTTTCTGGTTAAAATCGACCTGAGCATAATTCGTTTGGGGAATGCATAACATTCCTAAAGTGACGATTAATATGTGAAATTTAAGTTTCATTTTTTTACCACGAATGCACGACTTGTTTTCAAAGATTTTTTGGGCTTTTAGATGATTTTTTTTAGTCAGTAATTTATCTTTTATTTCACGGATTGACTGGGTTTAAACTACAGGTTTCCAGCCTGACTTGACGAATTTGGCTTTGCTACCTAAGATTAACTTCGTTGAAGCTAAAGGTTCCCTGCCTTTACTTCGACAAGCTCAGCAACCATACTTCGACAAGCTCAGTAACCATACTTCGACAAGCTCAGCAACCGTGCTTCGACAAGCTCAGCGACCGTACTTCGACAAGCTCAGTAACCGTTCGACAAGCTCAGCAACCGCGCAGGAATTTAAGTTAGAACCGAGTAATCGCCAATACTGACCGTCTTAAAATTCCCATCATACTCTACATGATTACCGATCATCGCGTCATCCAAATCAGCGTTTTTTATGATGCTGTGGGTTTGGATCAAACTG
>JBBSRC010000106.1:0-12030 GCA_038243395.1 Flavobacteriales bacterium
AAACCAGGTGAAATTTATTCCATTTATATTGAAAGATGTGGGCGGGATTGCATCATTAAATCAAGGTGATGGGATTCATCCAAATGTGGAAGGGCATAAGATATTGGCGGAGACGGTTTGGGAGATGTTGAAGCCGTTGGTAAAATAGGCATTAGGGATGAGGTTTGAGGTTCAAGGTAATGGGATTAGTGATAAACCAATTGATTATTAACGACCAGGTAGCACGTATTTTTTTTCGGTATGGGCGGGTTTTTGAAGCTTAGAGATGGCCTAGTAAAAGATAACTGACAGCATATTAACACTCTAATTGATAATCCAAAACAGGTTAAATATTTAATTTCAACGATCTTAGTAAATCTACCCTATCTGCGAGAACCTTTTCAATTAAAAAATGTATTTACCCTATTGAAAGCTTTGACACGAGAAAGGAGAAACGTACTCTTGCGAAGAGAGTTTATCTTAGATTTATAAAATTAAAAACCACCTCATCGGCCTGTCGGTAGACAGGTCTTCTTCTTCTTTTCTGAAGCGAAAACTACTTCTCCTTGAAAAGGAGGAGAAGTCTGGTTTGCAACGATATTCCAATTTTTATGAAAAATTCAAAAACTTCCTTGCCTCGTTAATTGAGCTTGTAGAAATAATAAAAGTTTTATTTACGCTCAGAAAAGAGCTTAAAGACGAAAAGGGTTCTGTATTATAAAACTTCCTATGTGATAACGGGTATCATCAACATAGAAGTCAACTAAATACCTTGAAAGTTCATTTCTAACGCAAATAAAAGTTTACAAAATTAACTATGAGCCCGTTTTTGTAAGGCCTTGATTTCCTCTAATAGCCCACCACTCCCCGGCCCTTTTATTTCAGTATTTTTAATAATAGCCCGTGTGGATACAAAATTAATGGGTGCATCTATTGCTCCAAATTCTTGTAACCATTCTCCTAATTGTTCTGCGGAACTTAGAAATACTAGTTTTCCCAAGCCAACCCAGCCGTGAGCTCCGGAACACATGGGACAATGTTCGCCGCTAGTGTACATGGTGGTTTGTTTGCGTTCTTCAGCGTCGAGGTTTTCAATTGCCCATTGAGCAAGTTCTATTTCTGGATGCGACAATACGTTAACGGAGTTCACTTTATTGCGAGCGGTGGCAATGACTTCATTATTGGCGTTAACCAAGATGGAACCAAATGGAGAATCTCCGGCTTTCAGTGCCTCTTCGGCTAGAGCCACACAGGTTTTTAAATGTTGATAATCGGTAGGTGTTAAATCTTTAGATGAGTTTTCCATATTTAAGAGAAATAAATTTGAGCCCTGTCGTTAGAAAATGTTTGGACGCCATTTTTAAATCCTGCCAACGGCTGTGCAATGGTTCTAATGGCATTGATGGCACTGTCAGTTTCTAAAATTACAAAATTTGCCGGCATTCCCACTTTAAGTTCTGTTTGTTTAGAAAGCAACTTGGCTGCATTTGTGGTGATCATTTCATATACGTCCTGGATGTCGACATTCTTTGATAATTGTGCAATATTAGCGTACATGTTTGCCATTCTCACTAAAGAGGCATCTCCGAAGGGCGTAAAGGCATTGAGAATATTATTGCTTGAAATGGTGGTGTTTATCCCGTGTTTATAAAGTTCATTGGCATTGACCATCCCACGAGGAATTAAATTGTCGTAGTCTCGGCCATTCAAAAATATATCAGTTGCGGGCAATACGGTCAATGCGATATCAGCTAATTTTAAAAGATAAATCATCTCTTGACGTTGATCTTTGGACATTGCTGATAATTTGGTTACGTGTCCGATAGAAACCCGACCTTGATAATTCCTTTTTTTTGTTTCTTCGGCAATTTTTGGAATGCTCGAATTTTTGGGGTCCAAATCAAAATCCAAATGAAAATCGACATTGACATCAAACTCTTGTGCCAACTCAAAAATCATTTCAATATGTTGATCTGGGTGTTCATCTTTATATGGGCACCCACCCACCAGGTCAGCACCATTTTGTAATGCTTCTTTCAACAAACGATGCGTTTGTTTTTCTTGCGTCAAACCTTCTTGAGCAAAAGCACAGATCTCTAGGTCAATAGCAAACGCATAATGGTCTCTTACTTTTTTAATAGCTTCAAAAGCCCGTAATTCTGTTTTAGGGTCCGTTTCTACAAAAGTACGTAAACCCATAGTTCCCTTTTTTATCGCCATTTCCACTACGCGACTTGCGCGATCAAATACATCTTTCTCAGTGAATTCTTTTTTGGCTTTACCAGTTTCTGACACCGCTTCCTCAAGGGAACCTTCTTCTACCTTGCAACGATCCAAAATACATGCTTTGTCGAGATGAATATGGCTTTCATAAAACCCTGAACAGACAAAATTCCCTTTAGCATCATGGACAATATTAGCCTCATCAAGTATTTCAGCGGCAATACTTTCAATCTTTCCTTTCTGAACTCCGATCGATACGAGATACTCAAATCCATCTAATCGTGCATTTTTTATAATAAGTTCTAACATTAATTAAAGTTTTTTAGGTGTCGCGATAAGTGGAATGACTAGATTCATAAACTATGATCGGACTCTGATGCTGCGATTTTTCTATTAATAGAAATAGCTTCAATTTAAGGATAATAGTTTTATTTTACTGACTTTTAAAAATATTCATTAATTAAAAAGGTCGATATGGAAATACAGGGATTATGTTACTGACTTTTCTCATAATAACGTTTTGAAATGAGATTTTGATCTGGTGATCTATAAAATATTATGCAATCTGGGAAAATTTTTGACGGATAAATACTCTTGTCAGTTATAGGTTATACCGCGTAGCTGTCCAAGGGTACCACAAAGTTATGCAGACTTTACTGGAATCCTTTAGCAACAAGGATTTTGTTATGATATGAGGTTGACATACGATAGCAACACCAAACACGACTTGTGTGACGATAATCTCAAAATAATCACGAAATAGAAAACTGGAAGGATATTTTGGTTTTGATAAATTTGGATCGATGGCGTTTAGTTTATCAAAAAATATACTGATACCATCGGTAAAATATTCTGCTCCCGATCCAATCAAAATGATGGCCACAATTGCCATATTGATTGCCTGAATCGTATTGGTATAGACCATGGAATTTGCGCCCCCGAACATCAAAATATAAAACAACAGGAACGACCTGAAAAACGAAACTCATTATCATTTATGAAAATCCGATTTTAAAAATCACGAATCCCGCAATTCAAGGTATATAAAATGCTAATCTATATAAAATCTGACATTAAGAATATTCTTATCTTTGTGTGTTCAACAATTACGATTAAATAAATTGGATCAGATAAAAAACTACTTAGATCAAATAGCTAGAATCTCTCAGACAGACTGGCATTTTTTTACTTCAAAATTGAAACGACGCGTTATTCCGAAGAAAACGATTTTTTTAAAGCTTAATGAGACTGAAAACTACATCTCGTTTATTGAATCAGGTATTGTTCGCGTGTTTATTCCTAAAGACGATCCGGAAAAAGAAATTACGTTTGGATTTAGTTTTAAAGATCAGTTTATAAGTGCCTACGATTCATTTTTAACCCGAAAACCTTCAGCATACCAACTTCAGGCGCTCACAGAAACCACTATGCTGTGTATTAATTATGACGATTTGCAGGAGGTTTATAAAACCACCCAAATTGGCAATCTAATTGGACGGTTAACTGCCGAACGGCTTTTTTTGATAAAATCCAGTCGTGAACAAAATTTATTGAATCTTACGGCAGAAGAACGTTACGTGAAATTATTTAAAGAACGTCCTGAACTTTTAAAGATCATCCCATTAAAATACATTAGTTCTTATATTGGTGTGACTCCACAAGCGTTGAGTCGGATAAGAAAACGGATATGAGGACGGACTAAAGCTTGAGGACTTAAATTGTGATTGAAGATTAACGATTGAAGATTAGCGATTGTTGAGGTAGGGATTCATATTATATTTTAATTGAAGACTGATCGCAAACTAGAACTTTATCCCAAATAAAAACAGACACAGAGAGACTAGATCTCTACTAGATTACGAATAATTCGCCAAAATACCGTCAACATTAATTAAGGAGCATACTTTTGGAATTTTTACCTTGGACACAAGGAAAATGAATTTTTCAAATTTACAAGCCTTCTGTTTTTATTGACTTAGGTTCATTGTTTGCCCTGCCATATCCCTTTATCTTTGCAAAAAAAAGTTATGGTCATAGTTATTTTTGTTTTGGTACTTTGGTATGGAGGCTTATTTTTCCAGTCTTTCTTTTTGCATCGTTATGCAGCACATCAGGTTTTTACGATGTCAAAAACTATGGAACGGATTACGTTTGTCCTTACATGGATTTTTCAGGGCTCAAGTTATTTAAGTGCTTATGGGTACGGTGTTATGCACAGAATGCATCACGCTTATACGGATACTGAATTGGATCCGCATTCTCCGTCTTACGATGACAACATGTTTGCGATGATGTGGAAAACAAAAACAATTTATCAAGATATCAATAAGCAACGCATTGAAGTTGATCAACGTTTTACCAAAAACGTTCCGCAATGGGAAGCTTTTGACAGGTTTGCGAGTTCGAGAATTTCCAGAATTCTTTGGATGTCACTTTATGTTTTATTCTTTCTGTATTTTGTAACCGCGTGGTGGCAATGGTTGTTATTGCCAATCACTTTTATGATGGCTCCAATCCATGGTGTGATCATTAACTGGTTTGGGCATATCTATGGCTATGTCAATTATCAGATGAAAAATACCAGTAAAAACCTATTTCGTTTTGATTTTTTAATGATGGGCGAAGGCTATCACAATAACCATCATAAATTTGCAAGTCGTGCGAACTTCGGCGTTAAATGGTATGAGATTGATATGACTTATTTGATCATCCGAATATTGGATGCGGTTGGTGTTATTAAGTTGAAGACAATACCAGTTAAGAAATAGAAATCTTGTTATACTTGTTTAATTAATCACTTCTTTAAAAACAGTTTTAACCCAAGTCTCTAGGGTATATTTTTTTATGATTTCATCAGGAATTGAAACATATTGTGCGCTTAAAAAACTATTTGGAATTGAAATATTTTGTTCATCGATAATTAAAATATTCTGTGGATTATAGAAGTCATAGGTTGCGATTTCAGAATTATTTGTAATGATTTTCTTGTGATATCCAATCGCTTCAAAAATCCTGAAAGTTAACCCCCTGTGTTTTTCTGTCACACCTAAATCGAGCATACATGCAGATTGTTTTACGTAAAGTTTTACGTCTCCTAATGAAAGAGGTTTTTTAATGATTTCTATTAAATCATTTGAAGGAATGTTTTTTGTTGTCTTTACAATAAATTTAAAAATATTATCCTGGTCTTTTAGTATTTTAGCGATTTTTAGCAACGTTTCAAATCGCTTTCTGTCAAAACTAGTAATGTTAAAAACACTGTATTTAAAAGTCTTATCCTCAGCATTTGGCGCTTCCAAATCATAAATAAAATTAGTAAGAAACTTAAATTTAAATTCTTTACAATCGCTGGGCTCAAAACTATAAATTTCATCAAATAAATGAATGATTTTCCTTTTTTTGGGAAAACGATTAATACCATCAAAAAAATAGGTTTTAAAAACTTTTGTTTTTGATTTTAAATCAGTCAATGTTTTAACTGACAACAGATCACCGCGAATAATTAAAATGATATCATATGTGTCATTTTTAATTACCGTATTGATACAATCTTCTCTGTATTTGAATTTTATATCTTTGGAAATTCTCTTGTAAAAAAAATTTTTAATTTTTGTAATAATGCTACTATATTTATAACGAGGGATATGAATGTCAGTAACTTCTACATTATGATATTTTCTAAGTTCATCTGCTACTTTTACAATGTAACCCATATATTCAGGTGCAACAATCAAAACTTTTTTCATAACTAAAATTTAATATTAAATAGAATTATTGCAAATTTACATTAGTAAAAATTATTTTTATGCGCCCATAATAAAAAAGAAATTCTCAATTGCGATGATACGAATTTGTTATGCTGATTATATGGAAAATAGTCTTATGCTGTTCGTATAAAAACCTGAATTGACCACTATAAATCTATCAGTTTTAAGAAGTAAAATCTCAGAAGTCCTGATTACAAAACTCTAATTCGTACTTTTTTCTTCTTCAAACGCGAATTATCTAAAGCATTAACGACACGTTTAGATTCCGATAATGGAACCGCAACAAAAGCACAATCTTGCTTGAGTTCAATAGTGCCCAATTGCTCTTGGGTGAGTCCACCTTGTTTCATGAAAAGACCTACAATATCGCCTTTAGAAATTTTATCTTTACGTCCACCCGAAATGAATAAGGTTTCCCAAAAAGGTGCTGCACTTGGCGCTTTTGTAGAGATTCTGATGGGTGTTGATGGCTTGATGAAGTCTGGTAGTTCTTCGTCACTTCCCTTAAGCACATAAGCCGTACCTTTTGCATTGACTCTTGCCGTCCTTCCGTTTCTGTGGATAAATTCTTCTTTATGTATCGGCAACTCGTAATGAATGATAAAACTGAGCTCAGGAATATCAATACCTCTCGAAGCTAAATCAGTAGCTAGCAGTATTTGGCTGGTGCCGTTTCTAAAAGTAATTAGAGAGCGTTCTCTTTCTTGTTGTTCCATACCTCCAGAAAAAGTGGAATGATTGATTTTGTTTCTCGTCAAATAGTTACTCACCTTATCAATACTCTCTCTTAAGTTGCAAAAAACGATGCCTTGATGATTCCCGATATGTTGCAATAATTCCAACAATGTCGGAAGTTTGTTCGGCTTTTGAGATACCACCGTTTTTATGGCTAAAGTAGATTTTCTTTTTTCAGTTAGATAATCAACCGTCGTTGGCTTATTAAGACGTACAAATCCTGGAATTTTCTCCAGTTGGGTAGCAGACGTTAGAATTCGTTTATTGATGCTCGGCAGCTGTCCGATAATCGCCTTCATTTCTTCTTCAAAACCATCTTCAAGAGATTTATCAAACTCATCCAAAATAAGAGTTTTAATATTTGATTTCGAAAAACGGTCTGCTTCAAAATGATCTAAAATACGTCCAGGCGTACCGATTAAAATGGCGGGCACATGCTTGATCTCGATTTTATCCTTGGACATCGGTCTACCACCATACACGGCATTGACTTTAAATCCTGATCCCATATCGCGAGCTACTTGCTCGATTTGAATGGCCAGCTCCCGTGATGGCACGATTATCAACGCTTGTACCTCCTTATTATCGGGGTCTAAAACATCCAATAATGGCAATAAAAAAGCCAAGGTTTTACCACTTCCTGTTGGCGATAGCAAGATGGTATTAGTCGTTGTTCCAATGACATCGATGGCTTCCCTTTGCATGGGATGCAAAGTTTGGATATTTAATTTATCTAAAATATCCTGTTGATCTTTTATATTATTTGCCATTAGAATTAGTTCTTTTATGTTTTTTAGAAACCTCTGTTTTTGCAGTGTCGGTACCAGATTCTATTAAATAATTAGCCAATATTTTATCTACAAGCTCGTCTTTTGTTAAATGATGAAATATGGTTTTTATCTTTGCTTTAAAATCTTCTGAAATCTCACGATTGGGTTTCGTCTTAAATATCTTTTTAGCCCATAAGAGCCCATTATTTTCTTCAATGCTTTGTGCGTCCGCTTTTTTGAATTCATGAAAAATAATACCCAGTTCGTTTTCAAATTCGGTAATTTCTTCAACTTCTTCTTTTTGCAAGATGGTTAATGATAATCCTTTGGCGCCTGCCCTAGCGGTTCGTCCACTTCTATGTACGTACGCTTCATAAGTGTCAGGCAAATGATAATTGACTACATAGGACAAATCTTTGACATCAATACCACGTGCTGCCAAATCGGTGGCCACTAAAATATTAATATGGCCTTCTCTAAATTGGCCCATAATTCGGTCACGAATGCCTTGGGTCAAACTCCCGTGCAGGGCACCAGAAGAGAATTTATTGATGGCCAAGTTTTTAGCCAATTTATTAACTGCCGCTTTAGTTTTACAAAATATAATACCGCGCTCCCCTTCTCTACTATTTAAAAAATGAAGTAGTACGTCAAGCTTTTCAATAGGTTCCACCACCACATATTGATGATCGATGCCTTGATGCCCAACCGTGGCCATATCAGCTTCGATGTGTACTACATGCTTTGACATGTAGTTTTGAACCAATTGTTTTATAGTTCCAGGCATGGTTGCCGTAAAAAGAAATGTTCTTCTCGATTTTGGAATGTCTTTAATAATGACATCGACTTCGTCCTTTAATGCGCTTACCATTTCATCAGCTTCATCCAATACTAAATACTTAATATCTTTAATATGAATAGCTTCGCGTTTCATTAAGTCAACCAAGCGACCAGGAGTGGCAACCACGATGTGTGTTGTGGTTTTTAAACGTTCTATTTGAGGTTTTATGGGAATTCCACCACATAATGAGGCGATGGATACTTCCGGGCTATGTGTGGCAAAAGCGACTAAATTATTATAAATCTGTTGTCCTAATTCGCGCGTAGGCGCCAAAATCAATGCTTGTATATTGGGATTTGCAATGTCGATTAATTGTAGCAAAGGCAAACCAAAGGCTGCCGTTTTTCCGGTTCCGGTTTTTGCCAGTACAACTACGTCTTCTTTTTGATTTAGAACGATAGGAATGGTCTTTTCTTGAATATCTGTAGGAACAGAAATTCCTAAATTACCTAAACTCTTTTGTATTTGGTCACTAATCCCTAAATCTGAAAACTGTTTTGACATAAATTATATTTTACGCAAAGATAACCACACTTTTGCAGGGAATAACGACAATCAATTTATTTATACGTCGTGAATGCTTACAATTAGGCGAAGAAGAATTTGTATCATTTTTTTTAAGCTAATTTATTAGGAGCGTTTTGCCGAAGGTCACTATATGCTGATAAGCATAGAATAAGAAAAAAGGAGTGCTTAACAAATGAATTGAAAAAACAAAGATTATTCCAACCAAATTCGCTCAATCTCCAAGGTAAAGAATTCCTTCTTTTTGTTGCCAATCAAGAATGTGACTTCCTCTATAAACGCTCCATTAAAATTAGGCATGTTTAAAGTATTGCCTCTAAAACTTGGATAAAAAGATTCCAGAGGTATGCTTAGGGTTTCCCAATCACCCGAAGTTTGAAACTCTTGTATAAAGGAATGTACTTGATCTAAACTTTCTTTAATTCGGAATTGAAATGTTTTGGAATTCCCTTTAATTCTTAATAAAACAGTCTTATAATTGGAGACATTTTTTTTTGCAAAGGAATGTTTAACTGAAGAAAAGCCGCCATTATTTTCCGTTGTAATAAAACCTTCAAAAACACCATTTCCTTTGGTATTCAAAAATATCTTTGCTTTAGATAATCCACCCATAACGCCGTCATTGACAACATGCCAAGCATCAGAAGTTGAGTGCTGTGAAAAATCATAAATGACGGGATTAGTTTGTGGAGTCATACTTTTATATTTTATAAACCAAAAGACATTATTTTTAATTAAAATGGCGGTACTGCTTATTTTTCAGCATTCAATTCATCCATAATCTCAGCAAACCACTTGTACGAATTAATTCTGTCCTGGACATCAAAGATATTAGTAACGGCAATAAGTTCATCAGCATTTGTGTGCTCTAAAAACTTTTTGACCTGTGTCTTTACAGTGGCTCTACTGCCTATAAAAGAATATTTCAACATTTGGTTAACCTGCGGATGTTGCATGATATCCCTAAGTTCCTGCGTCATGGCAGTTGGTGGTTGTAAATATTCTCTTTTCCCCGTGAAAATGCCTACAAACATACGAATCAACGAAGTTGCAAAACGTTCGGCTTCTTCATCGGTTTCGGCAATAATAATGTTCACGCCTGCCATCACATACGGCGATTGTAAAATTTCGGAGGGCTTGAATTCCTTTCTATAAATTTCGATGGCTGCTTCTAAATGCTGCGTGGCAAAGTGACTGGCAAAAGCGTAGGGCATTCCGTTTTTCGCGGATAAATGTGCACTATCTGTACTAGAACCTAAGATATATATTGGCACCTCCACCCCTTCCGCAACCGTCGCCCGAATTTTTGAATTTACGTTGTCTAAAGAAAAGTATTTTTGTATTTCTTTCACGTCATTTGGAAATGAATGGGCGGCCATCATAAAATCAGAACGAATGGCCTGAGCGGTTTCCCTGTCCGTTCCAGGCGCTCTTCCCAAACCTAAATCGATACGATTGGGATACAAAGCACCTAACGTTCCGAATTGTTCGGCCACAATCAATGGCGAATGGTTAGGCAACATAATGCCTCCAGATCCCACTCGGATTGTATTTGTACCTTCGGCAATATAACCGATAAGAATCGCGGTGGCACTACTTCCTATATTCACGGCATTGTGATGTTCTGCCAACCAAAATCTTTCGTAACCAAAGCTTTCTGCTTGCTGGGCCAGTAGTAATGAATTATTAAAAGTTTGTTTGAGTGTATGACCTTCAGAAACCAATGCAAGTTCTAAAAGGGAGTATTTTGTTTTTGTGAAATTCATGTATTTATAAACTTATATTGTGACAATAATTGTAAGATGGTAATGTAATTACAAATTTACAGCATTAATTCGTGCCTTACTGTTAGGGCTTTGTTAATCCGAAAAACTGGCTAATCCGAACCTGTACTTCACTGAAGTGTCCGAATAGCACCTCCAACAATTATATTTAAAAATTGATCATTCCATTTTTGTAAAAAAACTTAAGTTTTATATTTTTATTAATTCATACCCAGAATTTGATGATTAAGGTTGTAAAGCTGTCAAAGTCAACCGAGTTCTAAATCTGATTAATTAAGATTAAATTTCGCAGTTCTTTTTATTGAGAAACTTATTTTAAATTAGCCTTCTGTATCAAGAGTGACCACAAGTTTATAAATATTTCCGTTTCTACTATTTTTTAATAGTTGGAATGCTTGAAGAATTCCGAGAAATAAACTGATCATGAGTATAAAAGGATGATTTGGTGTGAAGGTTAAAGCTTTTGGAAACGTTGAAGTATGGTTTTTAGAAAGAAATCGTAGAGTTTTCCCACATTGGGCATAAGAGATAGTAGCATTGAAAGGAATCCAAAAACAACTCTGTAATAATTTAAATCTGCATCCATAGAATAGATGTGGATATTTCGATGTATACTGTGTCCATCTATTTTAATCAGAACACAAAAAATAACAATAAATAATTAAAAAATTAATAGCTATGAGTAAAACAACCCTAAAAGTAAACAACAACGGTTCATTAAGAATAAGTGGAGATTTTGAAATTGTGGATAAAGACGGCAATGTATATGATCTTGGTGGTCGTGATGTAATTTCTCTTTGCAGATGTGGACTTTCAGCAAACAAACCTTTTTGCGACGGCGCACATCGAAATCATTTTGAACATGATGCCGTAGCTTTCGCTTTGCCTCCAAAAGCATAAGTATAAATCCATATATTATTGTTTCTAATAAATTCCATATAAGACAATAATCTCAGAAAAAAACAAGCTTAAGTCGCTAAAAAATTGGATCTTAATATCTAGGACGCTTATCCTTCAGATTTTTAAAAGTCCTATTAAAGTGACTTAAGCTTTTATATCGGCAGTGGTTAGCTATATGTTTAACCAAAATTTTATAGAAGTTAACAATTGGCAAGCTCTTTCAATCTGTGCGGCATTCAAAAAAATAATAAATGAATTAACTACAGAATTATTATATCATCTACAAAAAGTTCGTGGCACCATATCCATTCGTTCCGCAAGCATATTTAGGATAGGCTTTTTGTCTAAGTTCTCAAGAAAACAGTAAATGGTTTCCTTCACTTAAAATTTGTGCAGACTATTTGTCGTGTTAATGTTATGGTTAGAAAAGCGGCGCGGACGCAGCATTTAACTTTGCTTGGTAGTTGCATTTAGTAGTGGAGCTCAAGTTAAAAAGTACAGGCATG
>JBBSRC010000107.1:0-11623 GCA_038243395.1 Flavobacteriales bacterium
ATCTTAAGCGGTGTCTGATTTAGTATGTTATTTATGTGTAGGCACAGGAAAAGTAGCTTAAAGCGCTCTAGCGAGAGTTTAAACAGATCGAACTCTTCAAACTCTGTGGCATCGTTGATGTAAAATCTTAGCTTTTCAAAATTGGATGTAATCACATAAACACAGTCTTTATGATTTGCCTTGTAATCAAAAGCTTGACGTCGGATGCTTTCTAAATCTTTTGTGTTTGTTCCCTTTAATTCGATGACACCAATAGCAACGCCATCTTTTAATATAGCACCGTCTGCTTTTCGTGCATTCTTCTCATTCTTAAACTCAGTAGTCAAATTTGATTTGGGATTTGGAAACAGTGTGTAACCAAGAATATTCACAAACAACTCATTTAGAAAGGTTGCTTGATATTGTTCTTCTTTTGCACTTTTGATGTTTTCTTGTATCGTCGTATTCCAGAAGTATTTTTGATACTTTTTATATGCTTTATCTACTACTGCTTCATCAAGTAAAGCGAGATGGGATTTAAGTACTGATGCTTGAAATAATGCCATTAAAATCTATAGAGTATTATTGAGCCTCTAAAATAGTAAAACTTACTTAGCATTAAGAAATTGACGACTTCAATTGTATTTGCATTTAATTCCTGATTTAATATAACGAGCTAAAAGTGCAATCCGGGTTTATTTATAAATTCGTTCAATTGTTAAATAAGGTAATTATCCTATATTGCTTAAGATTAAAATTACTAGAAGCCACCCTATTTCATCACAATGTTTTGGCAATGGCGCTTCTAATATTTGTAAATAATTTTAAAAAACATAACCAATGAATGAAATTAGAAACGAAGAAAAGTTTTTAAACTTTATGAATAATAACGGACCAAAAGCGCAAAAGTCAAAAAACAACTATATTTCTTGGTTAAGATTTATTACAACAAAATATAATATCGTAGACGAACAAATTACTCAAGAAAAAATTGATCGAGTTTCCGTAAATCTTTTAAATACAGCAGATGATAGAAACATTTATAATACTCAAAAAGATGTTTCGAATATAAAGTCTGCAATGAATAAGTATTTAAAATTCGTCAATTCAACTAAATAAAAGAACTTCTATTAGAAAATTAGCTATTAAAAATTAAGTAGAATTAACTTACACATAAAAAAACCTAATCGAAATAAATAAAGCACTATTTACAACGCAGTGCAAAACTAATTGATAGGTATTCGTCAACTTGGAAACTCCTGCATATTTTCAAAAAGCTAGTTTTAATTGGAGAGGTTTATGTGCACACGCGCCACAGCTCAAGATTACATAAAATATAGATACAAGATAAAAAAAATAATAAAACTGAATGTTTACAGAACAAGACGAGAAGTATTTAATACGATTGATAGGAAGGAATGAAGTAATTTTATTTCTTGGAGCAGGATTTTCCTTAGGAGCAAAAAATCAATTAGGTGAACAATTTCCATCAGGATGGAAATTAGGAAAAAAACTATGGGATTTTCTAGGCTATGAAGGCGATTATGATAAAGATGATGCTCTATTGTCTTTACTATACCAAGACTTTACTGACACAGGAATAAAAAGAACTTTGAAAACTGATTTTTTAAACGAAAACCTGTTAAGTGGAGAGATACCTGAAAGTTACAATAGTATATGTAAACCTTATTGGAGAAAAATATATACAATTAATATTGACGATGTAGTTCAAAAAGTTTACTTGAGGAATAATAAAAAATTAAGAGAATTAATATTCCCAAAAGACGAATTTAAAGAGCGAGATCAATCATTGGAATATACAAGCATCATTCATTTGCATGGCAAGTTACCTTGCAATCCGGAAGATGTGGTTTTCTCTACAAAACAATATGCAAAAGCAAGTCTAACAGACCAACCATTATATAGCCAATTCGTTTATGATTATGCTACTAGACCAACAATATTCATAGGAACTGATTTAAATGAACCTATTTTTGAAAGGTATATTGAAGCGAGAGAAAATAAAAATGGTTATGGTGAATCAAGACCAAAATCTTTTCTAATTACACCTTCATTGTCTCAAGTTAAAAAAAGAGTTTTAAAAAATTCTTATAATGTTCATCATATTGAAGGAACGGGTGATGACTTTTTTAATTGGTTAGATAAGATTGAACCTGAACTGCCTTCTAAAAAAGAATTATTAAAATCTACTTTCCCAAGTTTGTTAGACGTTACTGAGTTTATAGGTGAGAATGTTTCAAAAAAATCTGTTTACAATTTCTCATTGTCATTAAAACGAGTTCCTACAGAATACAATATTACAGATAAACGTTCAGCTTACTTATTAGGCGCAAACCCAACTTGGAATGATATTCACTCAAATTTAGATATACCTAGAACAATAACAAATGAAATTTACGGTGACATCTATAATTATTGTATTGATAAAACAGAGAACAGAGCGCAAAAAGTAGTTTCTTTAAGTGGCACAGCAGGTTCGGGGAAGTCGACAATAATTAAAAGGCTTGGATTACGTCTTTCTAGAAATGGTATCACTGTATTTATTTCATATTCTGACACATTAGCAAAGCCACACCAATTATTTGATGTGTTAGAAGCAATTAATGAAACTGTAGTTTTAATTTTTGACAATTCAGCTTTAATGATGCATCAGATTAATACACTCATTACCCAATTTGCTCAATTAAAGTTTCCACCTGTTATTTTACTTTCAATTCGCTCAAATCAAGTAAATAGTCTGAACTCATTGATTGATACTGATGTTGTTGATTTTGTTCATTATCGCACACCCAATCTAGACGATGAGGAAATAAAATTGTTAATATCAAAATTAGATGAAAATAACTTGCTTAGTCGCTTAAAAGGAATGTCTGATCCGCAAAGGTTTAAGGAATTTAAAAATAGAGCTAAAAAACAAATTTTAATAGCAATGAAAGAGGCTACTAACGGTATGCCTTTTAATAAAATTATCGAAAATGAATTTGACGAGATTAATCCATTAGAGGCCAGAACTTTGTGTATTTGTATTGCGTTAAATACTGAATTGGGTTTCTATAACACAAAGCAAGATTTCGTTGGTTTTTCAAAAGTAAGCCATAATGAAAGTTTAAACTTTTTAGACAATACTTTAGCTGGAACTTTAATGAGAATCGGTGACAATGATGAAAAATTTATGATTAGACATAGAATTTTAGCTGATTTCATGATTAAGCATTGCGCTGATATTTCTATTCTTAAAGATGCATATATTAGAGTACTATCTGTACTTGCACCCGAATTAGTAAATTCAGATACGTATAATAGAAAATTTAATTTATATAAATCATTCATTAATCATAAGATTCTTTATTTCAGATTTAGAGAAAACATAGAACAAGCCAGAGATGTTTATGATTCATTAGTTTCACATTTTGAATATGATGCTCATTTTTGGTTGCAGTATGGGTCTTTGGAAATCGAAGGTGAGGGTGGCGACCTTAATTTAGCGGAAAATTACATTAATTCGGCTGAGTCCCTTGCACCTAATTCAGATTATATTCAAAATGCAAAGTGCAGTTTATACTATAAACTTAGTACTTCACAAAACTCCTATACGGTAGCACTAGAATATAAAAATAGAGCTGATGAATTATCAAATGAATTAATTAATCGTATAGGAGATAAAGAACCATATATCTACCATATACATTGTAAAGGAAGGTACTATTTTATTCAAAAATGGATTCGAGATAAAGGGGTAAAAGCTGAAAAACTAAATGAATTAAAAAAAATAATAACCATCGCTGGTTCAAAACATCCTAGAGACAAAAAACTTGACCAAGCCTCACAAGCCATAAATAGAGCCTATATGAATCTTGGAACTAATATTAGTGATTTAGAACAACCTGATATTTTATGAAAAGACGATGATCAACAATGTACATTAAAAATGACCGAGGTTTTTGATATCAGGAAGAGTTTGGATTTTTGGGACTGTCTCTAAAAGTGTTTAAGTTTAAAATATACTTGGGTTAGATTTAGAACAAAATCTAACCCTTTTTTCCCTTAACAGCATTTTCTCTCAAAGTTAAATCTTGAAATTCTTCTAAATTTATTTTTAGAACATTGAATAATATTTTCTCTGTGCATAAGTTGTGGTGAGGACTATTAATATCCGATGCAAAAACTTTAGACCTGTTTACTTTAATCCATTTATAATTAGAGAGTAATTCTTCCATACCTTTTACTATAAGGTCTTCATCAAATCCAGAAACATCAAGTTTTACGCTATAGTAAAACTCATCAAACTCCCCGCACCATTCCGCGTTAGGGAATTTACTTTTTTTGATTTGATGCTTAAGTAGACCAACAATAATGTTATTATTTTTATTATACATATCGTTTCAATTTTGATTTGTGATAAGATGTTATTTTACTTGTATTTTTTTATTTGAGTCTCAATTTGTTTTTTAAGCTCTTTTGGAATATTATTTAATCTATGGCGGGTTGAAAATCTTTTAATTTCTTGCTTGTTAGGTTGATAATAAAATTCTTTTCGTAGTTTATCTAAAATGAAGTAACTTTTTATTTTATCCTGCTTTTGATTTTCATATGTCAAGTATACCAAGTGTTCTGCCTCTAACAATCTCAATACTGGAATTAGCATATCATAATAATATACTCCCATTCCGTAATAATATTTCTTTAACTCAACCAAGCTATTTATTACTATAGCATTTTTTAAGACCATGTTTAAAAATAATGGCAAATCATTCCATCTTTCATTTTTAAATGCTTCATTCAGCTTTCCATAAATCTCCACAGATTTTTTATATTCGGTATCTGCTAATACTTTAGCTTCTATCGCAATTTGATTTTGGATTTGTTCAGACTCTTTTACTTGGCAATGATTGCACTTATATTGGTTCTGACACTTGTGAAGCTCATCCATACATTTTTTAACCGGTGTTTGAGTTGAAAATTTATTCCTTTCTGTTGTACCGCAGAAATCACAGTTTAAATAAAGGCTGATACAAGAAAATTTAGTGACGACAACTTGAATATTTACTCGTAATGCAGAATACTTTTTCCTAATATCTGTTGGACGGTTTTTAAAATTATAATTAGAATCAAAATCCCAGTATTCTTGAACAAGTTCTTTCAAATCATCTGGACAACCATCACAAACAGCTATTTCAACTCTCTCTAAAATTTTGGATGTATTAGTCATCAGATCTCCTTTTAAAATTGCATAATTTATGTTTGTTGCACATATTTGATTGTTCAAAAATCCTATTAACTCATATATTACTGAGATAAATTTAGAGATTTATTCCTTACAACTATTATATAATCAGATAAATACCATATCACAATGCACTTTGAAACAATCGGGTAAAAAAGTTACAGGGAAACTGTAATTTTTGAGGTTTTAAATTACAAAATACATTATAGCTCAACCGAAAACATGGACTCCCATCTTTTATTTTTCAAAATTTGAGACATAAACAATGGGGATTTTATATTTATCTTTTCAACCTGCTTATATTTTGTTCGCTATCAATAATCTTAATTTTTTCATTCTTTATTTCCTGTTTATTGATAGCCTGAATCAAAATATCTTTCTCTTTAGGCGAACCGTTTTTTAAAATGTATTGATTCTTAAACTTCTCACGTTCTTGTCTCTGGTAATTAAATAGATTGTCAAAAGTTTCCTCATTTTTTGTCGTCCATTTCGTCCTATCAAAACCAATTTGATAAGAGTTTCCTCCAATTGTCCTTTGGGTTGATCGCTCTTTAGTGGTCGGATCGAGTTTAAGCCGTTGCGTTCTATCTTTTCTACTTACAATCACATGAGCATGTGAATTTAAACCAGGCTTATAATCTCCATTTTTAAACAGCCCTTCTATAACTTCGGGATCAGTACCTCTAAAATTCCTGAAATGCTCTATTTTGCCATAATAAACAACATTCTGCCCTGTTTGTAATCCGTTTATTGACGATTAAAATTTTTAGCATAATTATCCATAACTTTTTTGATGTAATTCTTTAAAAGATCGTTGTACTTTTTTAATTCTTCCAGATTCAACTGCCAAACGTCGGTTACCTCCTTTTTATCAGGAGATAGAGAGACCAGATGTTAATAACAATAAACTTATTAGAAATAAAAAAAGTTGAACTATGGAAAAGTTCGGAGCGGGCAACCCTAAACCTGGTTCAGGACGTGCAGCTGTGTTTCAGAGAATGTTATCTGCCATATTATTTATTACGGTAATATTAATTATGACGAACCTACCTTATTGATGGATTCATTCAGAAAGAAATTCCTGGAAAAGGACATAAATATTTTATATTTTGTAATTTGACTGCACATCGAGACAAAAGAGGCTCTAGCAAAAAATACACCTCACGGGCATAAAGATGAATCTGTCTGGATCAGAGGTCTAGTCTGGCTATTTTACTGTTATCGTGAAGTTTATTGCGAGAGTAATTAATTAAACGCATTATATAGAATAGAAAATTTATAATATATTGAATGAAAATACAAACTAAACATTGGTTATTTATACTCGTTTTTTTACCAATCACAATTTATGGCCAAACCGATAGAGAGCTTTGGGTAAACGAATTAACAAAATTTTCAAAGCCGATTTTAACAGCATTAAGCAAAGATCAGTTAAAAGAAAAAATGCCTATCGATCAGTCTAGTTTTGAATATGGTGATCGTAGTGAATTTGCCCATTTGGAGGCTTTTGGGCGTTTAATGGCAGGTATGGCACCTTGGTTAGAACTAGGTCCAGGGGATTCAAAAGAAGGAAAATTAAGAGCTGAATTTATAAAACTTTCTCATTTGGCCACCGCAAATGCAGTAGACCCTAATGCCAAAGATTTTATGAATTTCAATAACGGATCTCAACCCTTAGTTGATGCCGCTTTTTTGGCACAAGCATTTATTCGAGCTCCAAAACAGCTTTGGGAGCCTTTGGATGCTGGCGTAAAAGCACGTGTAATTGCTAGCTTTAAATCTACAAGAACAATCACACCTAACTACAGTAATTGGCTACTCTTTTCTGCTACAATTGAAGCTTTTCTAATGAAATTTACTGATGAGGCAGATTATATGCGAATCGATTTATCAATAAAAAAACATATGGAATGGTACTTAGGTGATGGTATGTATGGCGATGGTGAAAAATTTTATTGGGATTATTACAATTCTTTTGTTATTCAACCCATGCTTTTAGACATAGCTCAAGTTCTTGTTGAAAAAGATCCTAAAAAACATCAAAAATTATATGACGAAGTTTTAAAAAGAGCACAACGTTATAGTGTTATCCTTGAAAGAATGATTTCTCCAGAAGGGACGTATCCCGTAATTGGTAGATCTGCAATTTATAGATTGGCATCTTTTCAGACGCTTTCTCAAATCGCCTTAAAAGATAAATTATCAAAAGAATTAACCTATGGACAAGTTCGCAGTGCACTAACTGCAGTGATGAAAAGAATTTTCAACTTTAAGACTACGTATACCACAGACGATTGGTTGCAATTAGGAGTCGTTGGTTATCAACCAAAACTGGCCGAGCCTTACATTAGCACAGGCAGTTTATATTTAACATCTGTTGGATTTTTACACCTTGGATTAAAAGAAGACCATCCTTTTTGGACAAGTAAAAGTGAACCATGGACAATGATTAAGATGTGGTCAGGTGATGAAACTTTAATTCGAGATAAAGCAATTGATTAGAAAAATAATCCTAAATATCGACGTCTAACATAAGCTACTACAGCCAGTGAAGTACATATATAATCCAAGCTTAAAACCATAGATATAACCAATAGATTTAAAAACAGTATTAATTATGCGTTTATCATTTTTATTTTTTTGGGTTTTCATTTCCTTGACTTCCAATGCACAGGATATTACAAGCAGGAACAATTCTAAAAAAAAGACAAAGTACAACGTGCTTTTTATTATCTCGGATGATCTGACGGCCACCGCAGTTTCAGCTTATGGCAATCCTGCACCAAAAACACCCAACATCGACAAACTGGCTTCTGAAGGGGTGTTATATACACGTGCCTATTCCCAATATCCGGTTTGTGGACCATCCAGGGCCTCATTAATGTTTGGATATTATCCTAGTGCGACTAACACTTACGGATATGTGAGTGGAAGAGAAGTTGTGGGGTCCAATCGTAAATCATGGGCACAATTATTTAAGGAAAATGGGTATTATTCCGCCCGGGTAAGCAAGATTTTCCACATGGGAATCCCGATCGATATAGAAACGGGATCCAATGGCGAAGACGATTCAGCCTCATGGACAGAACGCTTTAATAGCCAGGCTCCTGAATGGCAAGCTGAAGGCGAGGCCGAATTGGTACAAAACAATCCCTTTGGAGATAAACCGCGACAAGGCGGTAATGTCATGACCATTGTAAAAGCAGAAGGTGCTGACAACCTTCAATCTGACGGCAAAACGGCCGAAAAAGTATCGCAATTGATCAGAGAACATAAAAATAAACCTTTCTTTTTGGCGGTGGGCTTCGTTCGTCCCCATGTACCTTTTGTGGCACCAAAAAAATATTTTGAGCCATATCCTTACCAACAAATAATCTTGCCTCCACAAGTTGAAAATGACTGGGATGATATTCCGGCACGTGGCATTAACTATGTGAATAGTGTCAATGCCCAAATGAGCACAGAACAAGAGAAAAAGGCGATAGCGGGCTACTATGCCTCGGTTTCATTTATGGATGCACAAGTGGGCAAAGTGCTCAAAACTTTAAAAGATGAAGGTCTGGATGACAATACGATCGTTGTTTTCACTTCAGATCATGGATTTCATTTGAACGAACACCGCTTTTGGATGAAAGTGAGCTTGCACGAAGAGTCGGTACGTGTGCCCATGATCATTAAAGTTCCAGGAAAGAAGCCGGCAGTTTGCAACTCGTTTGTTGAATTGTTGGATTTATACCCGACTCTAGCCAGTTTGGCCGGACTCGATTATTCCGAAAACTTGCAAGGTAAGGATATCAGTAAAACTTTGGACAACCCCGATTTTGTGGTACGTGACATGGCATTTTCGGTTTCCCAGGGTGGAAAATCGTTTTTAATTCGGAATAAAAAATGGGCATACATCCAATATGACGAAGATGCTGGTGCAGGGATGGAATTGTTCAATATGGATCATGATCCACAGCAATTCAACAATTTGGCCCATAACCCTATGTATGCCGATGTTGTTGGAGAAATGAAAAAGACACTTCAAAATAAATTAAAAGAAGTACGGAATAACGATTTAGGAATAGATTATCAAAATAAATAACATGATTCTTTGAAGGTTAAATTCAACCCTAAATAAATGGATTTTTTATACCCATTTTCACAAAGATTGAAAATGTCCTAAAGAACATTAAATAAGATTTATAAAATAAACATATCGCTTCATTTATTGCATAATGTGAGTTGTTAAATTAATAGGAATAAAATGAAACTAATCGACACATTGAAAAGTAGTTTTAAGAAACAAGGCATATTACCCATACTTTTAATTGGGCTTACCGCTTGCAATTTATTTGCTCAAAAAACCACTCCAAAAGACCGCCCCAATATTATTTATATTATGGCAGATGATCACACTTCACAGGCATGGGGCATTTATGGAGGCCCATTAAAAGATTTTGTTAAAAATAAAAATATTAAAAGACTTGCAAGCGAGGGCGCTGTGTTGAATAACGCATTTGCCTCCAATTCGATATGTGTTCCAAGTCGTGCAACGATCATGACTGGTCAGAATAGCAGGCAAAATGGTGTTTATACACTTGAAGATGCGCTTAGCCCAGATAGTACTAACATTGCAAAAACTTTACGCAAGAGCGGTTACCAGACTGCCCTTATCGGAAAATGGCATCTGAAAAAGAAACCTTCTGGATTTGATCATTTCATGGTAATGCCTGGTCAAGGCATATATTTTGATCCTTATTTTAAAACTGAAGATGATGATTGGGAAGAATCAGGAAAGCGGTATTCTGGTTATAACACAGATATTGTGACTGATTATTCGGTGGACTGGATAGAAAAAAGGGATGCGTCGAAGCCCTTCATGCTGATGGTTCATTTTAAAGCAACCCACGAACCCTTTGAATATCCTGATCGACTAAGAAAGTTATATAGGGATACAATTATTCCCGAGCCTGTTTCACTATATGATTTCGGCCCTGAAACCAATGGAAGAAGCTTCAAAGGACAAAAACTGGAAATCCTTGAAAAAAGATGGGAAAGCTTTCAAAGAAATCATCAAGATTATTGGACATCTTATCCCGGGATGCCGTTTTCAATTGCAGGATTAGATAGCATACAGGCGAGACATAAGATTTATCAAAAATTTGTCAAAGATTATATGCGGTGCGGTGCAGCAATAGATGAAAACATTGGTAAATTATTAGATTATCTTGATACATCAGGACTTGCCGAGAATACCATTATAATCTACACATCCGATCAGGGGTACTTCTTAGGGGAGCATGGGTTTTTCGATAAACGCATGATGTATGAGGAGTCTTCTCGAATGCCTTTCGTAATCCGATATCCCAAGGAAATAAAAGGTGGCACAAGGGTTGACGATATTGTTGTAAATGAGGATTTTGCGGCGCTGTTTGCAGATTATGCTGGTTTGGAAAAACCTAACTTTGTACAGGGCAAAAGTTTTAGGAAAAACCTTCAGGGTTCGACGGTGAAAGACTGGCGAAATTCGATGTATTACCGCTATTGGCAACATAGTCCAGACCGTCCGGCACATTTTGGAATCAGAACGGATAAATTTAAACTTATATTTTATTATGGCCAACCACTAGATATGACGGGTACTTCTGAAGAAACCACAACACCAGCTTTTGAATTTTTTGATCTGTCTTTGGACCCCCAGGAATTGCATAATGCTATCAATGATGAAAAATACCAAAAAATCATTAAAAATCTAAAAGTGGAATTATTGAAGAAAAAGGAAGAAGCTGAACGTAACACAAAAGAATATCCTGTAATGCAGGAAATAATTTTAAAATATTTTGCCACATAAGTTGGTGCACCTATTTCAAAAACTCAACATTTATCGTACTAAAGCTTATACATTACGAAACGAAAGAAATAGATAAAAAAATTATTGTTTTCCATGATCTCAAAATTTGGAATATTAATAAAACCACTTTAATAAATAGATATGAGTATATATCGCTTCTTAGATAACATTCAAAAATTAAGCCTTTTTATTTTTATACTTTCGGCAGTTAATCTTAGTTTTTCCCAAGAAACCACATCTGATTCTCATCCCAATATTATATTGATTATGAGTGACGATCAAGGCTATGGGGATGTATCTTACGGAGGCCACCCCTACATACAAACTCCACATTTGGATCAAATGGTAAATGACGGCATAGAATTCACAAGATTTTATGCTGCTTCACCAGTATGCTCACCTACAAGAGCAAGTGTTTTAACCGGAAGAAACCCTGAACGCTTCGGCGTTTGCTATGCTAATTGTGGCCATTTAAAAAAAGATGAAATAAGTCTCCCAGAAATGTTAAAAGAACTTGGTTATGCAACCGGACATTTTGGGAAGTGGCACTTGGGGACGCTCAC
>JBBSRC010000108.1:0-11467 GCA_038243395.1 Flavobacteriales bacterium
CTTAATTCTATTGAAGAGGAATTCGCTGGAAGACTTCGTAATGGCCGAGTTCGTATTTCGGGAGCAAATTTTGTGCCTCCTAATGCCATGAAGGTTTCTGGTTTAATGGATGATCTTCTAAACTTTGTAAAGGAGAATCCATTAAATTTAAACGCTGTTGAAATGGCCACGATATTTCATCATAAATTTGTGTGGATCCATCCATTTTTTGATGGTAATGGTAGAACAGTAAGATTAGCAATGAATCTGCTATTGATGAAACTAGGATTTCCGCCAGCTATAATTTTGACCACCGATCGTTCAAAATATTACAGTGCACTGAATAATGCTAATAAGGGACGTTACGGGAAGTCGATGCTTTTAATGGCGCAGGCTTTGGAACGCACTCTCAATATATATCTTAATGCCCTGCCTGGAAACACTTCCGAATATACTGAAATTTCTAATTTGGTAGAAGAGGAGAACCTTCCTTATGGTCAAGAATATATAAGTCTATTGGCGCGTACTGGTAAAATCGATGCTTATAAAGAAGGTAGGAACTGGCTCACTACAAAAGAGGCGATTGAAAATTATATTAAAAGTAGGAAACGTAATCGCTAAGTTTGAATAGCATATTAATTAGGTAAATTTAACGATATAGAACGCTGAATAAGAACTTATACGCGGATTAAAAGTTCGAATTAAATCATATTATTGCATAATCAATCAGCGATATCTACGTTCAATTCGTCCTTCACATCAAAAACATATCGTAATAGAATGTTGATGAAAAAGATAAAACATATGTTCACTGATTTCGTTCTGTCTTAAATCATATGATATCATAATCAATCAGTATTATCTGCGTTCAATTGGTCGTTCACATCAAAATATATATCATAATAGAACGCTGATGATATAGATGAAGCAGAGGTTCAATGATTTCGTTCTATCTTAAATCATATTTTATCATAATCAATCAGCCTCATCTGCGTTCTATTCAAACCACACATGATCAGAATATAAAAATAATTATAGATTTTGCTCTGAGATAACAAAATACACTAACTCTCAAATGCTTTTCTTATTTTTACAGCACAATCATTTCTAAGCGAAACCACACCATACAATGAAAAAACTGTTAGTATTCTTTCTTTTAGCCACTATTTTCTCATGTAAAAACGAAAAAATCGAGGTTGATTCTATCGTTATAAATGCCAATGTTTATACCGTCAACTCTGATTTTGACAAAGCAGAATCCTTCGCCATTAAAGACGGAAAATTCTTAGAAATAGGAAGTTCCAAAGTAATTCAAGATAAGTATGCCTCAATCAATGTGATTGATGCTAATGGACAAACGGTTGTGCCGGGTTTTATCGATGCACATTGCCATTTTCTTGGAATGGGTTTAAACCAACAATCGGTGGATTTAGTGGGCACTAAAAGTTTTGCAGAAATCATCGAACGCATCAGCGATTTTCAAAACGAAAGAAACGTTGATTTTATCAAAGGTCGTGGTTGGGATCAAAACCATTGGGCAGTTAAAGAGTTTCCTAATAAAGCCATGTTGGACGAATTATATCCAGACACACCAATTGCCTTAACCCGAATTGATGGGCACGCCTTATTGGCTAATCAGGCAGCGCTCGATTTAGGGAATATAACCGTCAATAGTAAAGTCAGTGGGGGAGAAGTAATTGTCGAAAATGGACAACTTACAGGAGTTTTGGTTGATAATGCACAATATTTGGTAATGAAACATTGGCCAAAATCGTCCAGAAAAGAAATGATAAATGCACTATTGGATGCTCAAAAAATCTGTTTTGATTATGGTTTAACCACCGTGGATGATGCAGGTTTATCAAGAGATGCGGTCGAATTGATTGACAGTTTGCAGCAATCGGGTGATTTGAAAATACGCGTGTATGCCATGATGTCTGGATCAAAGGAAAATGTGGATTATTACTTAAATAAAGGCCCAAGCAAAACCGACCGATTAAATATAAGCAGTTTTAAATTTTTTGCTGATGGAGCTTTGGGATCCAGAGGAGCGATGTTGAGAGCGCCTTATAGCGATAAGCCAGGGCACTTCGGATTAATGGTTACCGATTTGGAAACTTTTAATGATGCTGCAAAACGTATCGCCAATTCCGAGTTTCAAATGAATACACACGCGATCGGGGATTCTGCCAACCATGCTGTTTTACAAACTTATGATAAAGTTTTAAAAGATAAATCTGACAGACGTTGGCGCGTAGAGCATGCACAAATCGTATCGCCTGGAGATTTTGAATTCTACAAAAATATATTGCCGTCTATTCAGCCAACCCATGCAACTTCTGATATGAATTGGGCTGAAGACCGTTTGGGATCAGAACGTATTAAAGGTGCTTATGCTTACAAGCAATTATTGGATGCCTACGGAAAAGTGGCTCTAGGAACTGATTTCCCTGTGGAAGAGGTCAGTCCTTTTTTGACATTTTATGCAGCGGTGGCCCGTCAGGATTTGGAAGGATTGCCAAAGGACGGCTATCAGATGGAAAATGCATTAACACGAGAGGAAACCTTAAAAGGAATGACCATTTGGGCAGCTTATTCTAACTTTGAGGAAAACGAAAAAGGAAGTATTGAAAAAGGGAAATTTGCCGATTTTATAATTCTTGACAAAGATATTATGACTGCTGAAGTTCAGGATATTTCTAATATTAAAGTGGAAAAGACTTTTGTGGGTGGAGAGAAACAGTAATTAATCACATTAATTTATTTCACTGAGATGCACGGAATTAAACAAAGTTGCACAGAGAGTTTTGGTATTTAAATTTTAAAACGTTCTGTGTGTCTCCGTGATTACTCTGCGCATCTCCGCGTAATAGAGGTTTAAAAAATCCTCGCCAAATAATCGTAATGATCACCCTCCATTACCAATTCACACTGCAGTCCCGCTTCTTTGCATGCGGTCGAAAAAGTGTCAAAATCTAAATAAAGCCAGGTAATTAGCTTTCCATTCTCGCCTTTATAACTTAACATATAATCGAGTTCACCGTAATAATTGGCATTCAAATCCATCCAATACCCACCATCATCATCTTCGTACATATATTTAATATCAGTAGAATCTGCTAAAATCTGGCCGCCCGGATTTAAAAGAGATTTGAGGTGTTTTAAATAATGTGGAGTTTTAGAAAGTTCTTCAAAAATACCCGTACCATTCATCATGAGCAGGATGGTATCAAACTTCTCGATTTCATCCAAAATAGCGGTCAATGCTACGTTTTTTACACCGAGTTTTTGAGCAACTTCAACGGCTCCTTTAGAAACGTCAATAGCCTTAACATCAAAACCTTCGCTTTGAAGATACAAACTATGAATTCCAGCGCCACAACCGACATCTAGGACTCTTCCTTTGGCAAGTTGCAATGCTTTTTGTTCTAATTTACCCATGCTGTTATAATCTCTAAACAAAAACTCGAGTGGCATTTCATCGTCCTCAGAAATGTTCGTGGACGTAATAATGTTCTCAGTATAATTCCCGTTATAATAATCTAATAGCGCTTTTCCGAAAATGTCGTTCATTGAAATCTAATTTTAAATTTCCATATAAGCGGAAATCTTAAGTTTTAAATGTGTTATTTTTACACTTTGCAAGGCTTCATTCAAAGTCTTAAAAAGCTTGGCAAAGATAAGCATAAGGAGATCAATCCCTTCTTTGCTGAGTTAAAAAGTCAGTCCAAAGAAGTTATATTGTTTCATTCAAAAATTAACTGTTTTAAAGGATTTTTCTCGATTTTCTGAATCTCAAAATTATTGCTCAACCATAATTATGAAACAAAAGTAGGTATAGACGTTTCGTCTTTTGATTCAAAAATAAATTGATTACTTATCTTTATTTAAAATTCGACCGTTTATTTGGAGAGTTAAATTTTTCGAAGGAAATGAAACGTCATTTAAAACATATAATCATTAGTATGAAAAGATATATTCTATTTTTAATGTTAACCTTAGCGACGTCCAGTTCGTGTTTGTCTCAAGAGTGGTTGACCTCCCTGGAAGCCGCAAAACGTATCGCTTTGGTTCAGGAGAAACTACTATTCATGATATGGGAAGATGCGGCATTGATACCATATCCTGTAATCATGAATAATGAAAATGGGAATGAGGTCCTATTTAAAAACATGTTTGATCATGAAGAAATCAATAAAATCATTTGGGATTATTTTGTGCCAGTGAAAGTCAATGAAAGTCATTATGCTGAATTACATGATCAGATAAAAGATTCTGGAAAACGAAGTTATATTGCTCAATTGGACGATGACAATATTAAGATCATGGATGCTAATCTTCATATCGTTAATACCTCCATGTCGCCCGAAGCTTATTTTAATTTATCAGAATTTATCCGAACATACGCTTTAAATACATCTTTTTTAAACGCTGAATTAAAGAATTATTCTGAGCAGAAAGATTTTAGTACGTCTTTTCGTTTGGCTTCGAAATATATGGATTATGCAATTTTGGTTAGTGATAAGGTTAGAGAAGAAATCATAACTCTGTCGGAATTATATTTAGACGAAGCAGATAAATACTTATTAGAAAGTGATATAGACGATAAGATAAATTTTGAACGCAAGAGCAGCCTGTTAAGATTATCGAAATATCTTTTAAACAATCGGCCAAAAAAAGTGCTTCGGCAGTTAAAAAAGTATGATCCGTCTGGAATTGATGAGACAAATGAATCGTTACTTGCGTTTCTTTATTATACATCCTATCAACTTAGGAAAGATGCAAAAAATTCTGAACTATGGAAACCTAAAGTTTCCTCTGTAAATTTAAGAAAAGCCCAACTAATAACGAAACTTCATTTTTAAAATATTCAAAACGTTTCAACTATTTCTATAACCTTCCTTCATTATCCCAACGCAAAATTTTTGTGGTTTATTTTTATGATTATATACTTTTAATTGTCATGATTTAAAGTGACAGTAATTTATAATTTGCAATGAATATAATACTACGTTGAAACAAATACCAAATGTGGACTAGAAATTTCCTAACTATCATCTAGACTTTTGGTTTGGGATTTTGGTTTCAAAATTTTGAGGGCAAATGAAGTTTACGCTTCTTATTTATATAGCAAATATTTCTTCCTAACCTGTTTAAATTCCTCAAGTCCTTTTATCCAAGTGGCTTTAATCTCATTCTCAGAAAGTCCTTTTTCGATTTGTTCTTGAAGTTTTGAGGTACCCGCTAATTTCACGAAAAAAGAATTGAAAAACTTTGATTTATCAGCTGTATGCGTATAAGCTTCGATAAGATATTCTAAATTCAATCCTGGTTTTACCTCAGTTTGGGATAAATCGCTTCCATAACATAGTTTACCTTGTTGTGGCGGTGTTTTGGCACCTTCATTCGATTGTGGCGTGAAACTAAATTTAAAATAATTTTTATCTAACTCGGGACTTCCAAAAATTTGAAATTGTTTATTGGTGCCGCGACCAACGCTTACATTCGTCCCTTCAAAAAAACACAAACTTGGATATAAGGCAATAGACTGATCATTTGGTAAATTTGGCGAAGGCTTAATGGGCAAGCTGTAGTCCGTTTGATGCGTATAATTTTCCATGGAAATAACGGTCAATTGACATTGGACAGCATTTTTCAACCACTTTTCGCCATTGATCATTTTTGCATATTCGCCAATGGTCATTCCGTGCGCTATCGGGATTGGATGCATCCCCACAAAACTGGTATGTGCATTTTCTAAAATGGGTCCGTCCACGTAGTTTCCATTGGGGTTTGGTCTATCTAAAATCAACAAAGGAATATTGGCCTCGGCACAAGCTTCCATCACGTAATGCAAGGTGGAAATGTAGGTGTAAAAACGAACGCCCACATCTTGAATATCAAAAACTAAAATGTCCAAGCCTTTTAGTTGTTCTGGTTTTGGCTTTTTATTATCGCCATAAAGAGAGATAATTGGAACGCCCGTTTTGGTGTCTATTCCATCTTTAATTTTTTCACCCGCATCGGCAGTACCTCTAAAACCATGTTCGGGAGAAAACACTTTTTTTATGTCGAAGTTTAAACTAATTAGGGAATCAACTAAATGCGTATAGCCGTTGTCATTAAACATCACACTTGATTGATTGCCGACAACGCCAACACGTTTTCCTTTCAGTAGACTTAAGTAGTTATCTGTTAGATTGGCTCCAACTTTTACAGTTTGCAATCCCAACTCTTCGTGCTTCGTAATTCCAGCTTCATTCTTAAAAAAACTATCTTCGGTCATCCGTCCGCTGTCATCTGTCTTTATACTTGTTACTTCATACTTCGTGCTTTTGCTCCCATTTCCACAGGAAATCAATACTAAAACAATTCCGATTACTATTGGAAAAAACGTATTTTTGAACATCTTTAATCGCATCTTAAAATTTTGAATTACGAGTTATTTATAGCTAAACGTATTATAGGCAGTAAAGCGTATAAAAGTAGTGTATCAGCACCAATAATAAAAATTGGCATTGCTGCAATTGCTATTGGTATCGTGGTCATGCTCATTGCGATTGCAACCGGCGTCGGACTTCAGGAAAAAATAAGGGATAAGGTCGTGGCTTTTAATGGCCATGTCACCATTACTAATTTTGACAGCAACGCTTCGGATGAATCTGAGATTCCGATTAGCAAGCAGCAAGATTTTTATCCGGAGTTTAAAAGTGTCGATGGAATTAATCATATTCAAGCTGTCGCTACTAAATTTGGCGTTATACGTACAGCCACTGATTTTGAAGGAATTGTTCTCAAAGGTGTCGGTTCAGATTATAATTGGCGTTATTTTGAAGATTTTTTGACAGACGGAAGATTGCCAGATTATTCTGGTGAGATGAGTCATGAGGTTTTGATTTCTGAATATTTGGCCAACCGATTGCATTTTAAGGTGGGTGATAGTTTTCAAACCGTTTTTAAGAAGGAAAGTATTGACCAAATGCCATGGCTAAGAGCCTTTGAGATTGTTGGTATCTATAATTCCGGATTTAAGGAACTGGATGAAAAGTTTGTGATGGGCGATATTCGCCATGTGCAACGTCTCAACAAATGGAGTGAAGATCAAGTTGGAAATTTTGAGGTGTTTATTGATGATTTTAAACAAATTCAAACTAAAGGGATAGAAATCTACGAGAACATTCCGTCAGATCTGGACGCAACCACGGTGCAGCAGAAATATGTTTCCATTTTTGAGTGGATCAGTATTTTTGACAATAATACGTACGGCATTATCGGCATCATGATTCTCGTGGCAGGTATTAATATGATCACGGCTCTATTGGTTCTCATTTTGGAACGCACACAAATGATCGGAATTTTAAAAGCTTTAGGAAGTAATAATTGGAGCATTAGAAAAGTATTTTTATATAATGCAACTTATTTGATTGGCCTGGGATTATTCTGGGGAAATTTAATTGGCTTGGGTTTGTTAATAGCGCAGAAATACTTTGGTTTGGTGCCTCTAAATCCTGAAGTGTATTATGTCACAGAAGCGCCAGTATATCTTAGTTTAGACTATGTTTTAATGCTGAATTTGGGAACTTTCATCGTGTGTTTGTTGATGCTTTTGATTCCTTCAGTAATTATCACTAAAATATCTCCGGTAAAGGCGATGCGATTTGATTAGTTCAGTTGGCAGTTAGTAGTTAGCAGGCTAAAGTTTCAGTTGGCACTCAACGAACTTCAGTTGACAGAATGTATATTTCTCCTCCAGATATTGAGATTCAATAAAAAAATCTCTGTGCACATGTGTGTTTCTCCGCGAAACTCTGTGTAATAGCCCAACGTATCTACCCCCGAATTGACTAAATCAAAAATTCCACTTACCTTTGCAATCTTAAAAATAAACAAATGCAATACGCAAATAATATACTCGAAACCATCGGCAACACGCCGTTGATTAAACTCAATAAATTAACTGAAGATTTACCGTGCTTGGTCTTGGCCAAATACGAAACCTTTAATCCTGGCAATTCCGTTAAAGATAGGATGGCACTCAAAATGATTGATGATGCTGAAGCTGACGGTCGATTGAAACCTGGAGGTACTATTATTGAAGGAACTTCAGGAAATACTGGGATGGGTTTAGCATTAGCTGCCATTGTAAAAGGTTACAAATGTGTGTTTGTGATGAGCGATAAACAATCCAAAGAAAAAATGGATATCCTTCGTGCCGTAGGTGCTGAAGTGATCGTTTGTCCTACCGATGTTGAGCCAACGGATCCAAGAAGTTATTATTCAGTATCCAAACGTTTGGGAGAAGAAACTCCTAATTCTTGGTATGTAAATCAATATGATAATTTGAGTAATACCAAAGCGCATTATGAAAGTACAGGACCAGAAATCTGGAAACAAACAGATGGAAAAATCACTCATTTCGTGGTTGGTGTTGGCACTGGAGGAACGATTTCTGGAGTTGGGAAATACCTGAAAGAACAAAATCCTGATATTAAGGTTTGGGGCATCGATACCTATGGCAGTGTATTCAAAAAATATCACGAAACAGGAATTTTTGACCAAAATGAAATATATCCATATGTCACCGAAGGCATTGGAGAAGATATTCTACCTAGAAACGTCGACTTTGATATCATTGATGGGTTTGAAAAGGTGACTGATAAGGATGCTGCTGTGTACACGCAATTATTAGCGAAAAAGGAAGGTATGTTTTTAGGGAATTCAGCCGGTGCAGCCATTAAGGGGTTGCTACAACTGAAGGACCATTTTACAAAAGATGATGTTGTTGTCGTTTTATTTCACGATCATGGTAGCCGCTACGTAGGCAAAATGTTCAATGATGAGTGGATGAAGAAGATGGGATATATTGATTAAATAATTGATTATAGAGGATAGAACGCTTCGCTCTTAGAAGGTAGACTTATAAATGTTATGTTATTAATAGTCCTTCTGTCGTTAAACTTTTATTTGAATTTAAAAAGCTCCTTCACTTTTAAAAAGAGAAGGAGTTTTTTGTTGGAAAGGGTTTCTAAAATTTACGTCTGCACTAACTTCTCCTCCTTGGTCATTGAGCCTGTCGAAATGAAGGAGGAGTGGTTTTTGCTTCAGAAGAGAAACAGAAGACGAGGTGGTATTTAATACAACTATTATTTTTGAGTTGGCAAACATCCAATAAAAGCAACATCGTAAAAACAAAAAAAGAGAGAGAATAAAAAATGAGAAAGGAAGTAAGAGAATTGCGTAATCAATAGGCTGTTACAAGAATGGAGCGCTCGAAAAAAGCGGAATATTATTTTGCAATCATTAACAAGGTTATGTTGCATTTTAAAGATAGATCTGTAAGTGATATAGAACTGTTCGCAGATTACCTTTAAGAGTATGCCAAAATTGCTTCAATTACAACCTCAATATTTGGAGTTGAGAGTTCAGAAGAATTTTATAACCAACCTCCAAGAAATATTTAGAATTTATACTTTTCATTAAATTCCTTAAGAGGAAAGTTTTCATACATAAAACACCTTACAAACTCAGTTTTTTGTCCAATACCATCATTGCGAAAAAAGTCAGAATTTAGTCTATCTACAAACTTTGCACCTATAAATTTATAATTTGACATATAACTTCTATCAATTATAGAAAATACACAGATAATGTTCTCAAAATCAATTTTGTCGTCTAAAATAGGAAATTTAATGCAGAAATTTGGGATGTAATCTTTTCCTTTTAATGGAATTTCAACACCTTCAAAGAAATCTTTTGGATATATAATCATCGTCTAAAAGAATCATCACGTCCGTCCTCACACATTTCTTTGGCCTCACTTCTGGACATACCGTCATCCATTGCACGTTGAATACAGCTGTCCATACTGTTTCGGCAAGAAGAGAACGAAAATGCAACAACAGAAATTAATATAAGTTTTTTCATAATTAAACAATTTGATTCAAAGAATAATAAATATAAACTAAATAAATTCGCTACAAATGGAAATCCCCCCAATACTGACATTCATCTTAATATGCTTATTTTTCTTGATTATAGAATTTCGGAAAGGCACAAATTTTCAACGTGGTTTGTATTTTATGATATGAGTTTTAATAGTGATAAAATTTCTGCTATTTTACAATGGACTATCTATCCTTGGAGAAAACCTAAAATAAAAACGATAAGAAGTCCATTAATGAAAGAGTATGAAGAAAGATTAACTAAAAAGACCAATGAGAAACATAACAAAGGGTTTCGCTCCTAAACCCGCCAAAAAAGTAATTATGGATATAGTTAAGCCTATATAAGTTTTTCTTTTTTCTAATTTTTTAAAGTCCTCAGATTCTATATAATCACTTACAAAAGTCTTTGAAATCTTTGTTATTCCAAAATAAGTAAGTTCATAAGAATTGGCTGAAATCCTATACAAAAGTCTCTCATACTCTAAATAAATTAAAGCTTGTTTGAGCTTAGAAAATTCATAATCTAAAGCCTCTGATTTATTGAAAAAATCTTCAATTGAAAGCGTTGTGTCAGCTAAATTGGGATAACTAACACCAAAATTAAGTGCAGAATTAGAATCGGTAACGGGCGAATGCCCATAAAATTTCTCAAAAATCTCATTGATACTTAACCCTTTACCTTTAGTATCCCCAAGCTCTAAAATAATATTGTCTAAAAATTGAAAATCTGCTTTTATATACTCAGAAAACGCCATATAATAAATTTTAACTAATTTAACAAAATTAAACAGGACAACAACAAAGTAAAAGGACGATTTGCCAACACCGTGTACAAGCCATTGCTCAAACCCATCCAGTTCACAAAATCATCGCAGATTTTGAAGCTCTGGATAGACTTAGAACATTAGGTTAATAAATCCGCAACAGCTCGTACACATAAACGGTAGACCTACAAAACCCTTCCGTCTTCAATTCCTTTTCTGGAATTGAATCCACCTTCCTTTGAAGAAGGGAAGGAATTTTTTTTACTTGGAAGTGTGTATAGAATATATCTAGAAAATAAGTTCGATTCATGGTATTCCCTATGTTTTCAGATATATTTAATATCTACGCCAACACTAACTTCTCCTCCTTTTTAAGGAGGAGTGGCTTTTGCTTCAGAAGAGAAATAGAAGACGAGGTGGTTTTTATTATGACTATTATTTTTGAGGTAGAACTACAAAACCCTTCCGTCTTCAATTCCTTTTCTGGAATTGAATCCACCTACCCTTATAGAAGGGAAGGAATTTTTGTTAGTTATGAGGTTTGAAATTTGGCGACAAAATGAACCTTACACGGCGTAGTTCCAACTTTATACTTCCCACTTTTTTTTACTTTACATTCACTCTTATCCCTTCACTATTACTGGTAAACTCTGGAGCATACATACTTTGAATTGTGGTAATACCATTGCTCATGTTTCCACTGTTATTTACACGTAAGTCATATTCAAAGACGTAAACACCTTTTGGTAAATAGTCAAAGAAGAAATTTGTGGCCGCATC
>JBBSRC010000109.1:0-10741 GCA_038243395.1 Flavobacteriales bacterium
GCATCGGAACGCTTGTAACTATAATTGGTTTGCGTACCAGAACCGGTATCTAGGGTTACATAGTTAGGATCAAAGGAGAAGTAAGACTGGGTAGATCCACCAACCTCATTTTCTTTATTTTGATACCCTTCTGTACCCAGCAACACGGTTAAATTATGAATATCAGCAAAAGTATTCTTATAGGTCAAAATATTTGTCCAGGTCCAATTGAAATTAGTTTGAGCCCCTTCACTATAGGAATTCACTGAATTATTTTCAGCGTTTTCATATTCGGGAAATGCAAATGAGTTAAAAGTCCTCGAATAATACTGTCCTCCAAAAGTGGTACGAAACGTGAAATTTTTCAGAATATCCACTTCAGCGAAAATATTACCAAACATTTGATTAGAAACACCACGGTTATTCTTTAATCGATCGAGTATGGCCACTGGATTTCGAGCATTTCCCAACCCTTGCCCAAATGAACCCGCAAAATTTCCATGAATGTCGCGAACTGGAATAATAGGCTGTTGCCTATAAGCCATCCCTACGGCACTACCCTCCGTAAGATCAGAAAACTGTGGGTTCTCCCTAATGGCAAAACTAAGATTTTCCCCTACTCTTATTTTGTCAGTAATATTAAAAATTGTGTTTACACGCATGGTGTAGCGCTTTAAATAACTGTTTTCGAGAGTTCCTTTTTGATCGAAATAATTAAGAGAAAATAAGGCACTTCCTTTATCGCCACTACTACTTACTGAAAGATTGTGGCTGGTAAGAGGTGCCGGATTAAAAATCTCTTGAAACCAGTTAGTTCCTACTTTGTTCGCTTCGACGATACGATAAAAATTGTTAAGCTGTGAAGGATCAGTGTAATAAGGATCAACATTATATAGTGATTCATCAACCTGATTTGCCCCTACCGGTGCAATATAATTTGGTAAAACCGGGTTGGCTCCATTACCATATTGTGGATGGTTAATTTGGTCATTTGGATTTGTATTTCTGATCGCTCTAAAAGTTAGGTCTGCCATCTCTTGTGAAGATAAAATATTCCAAGGATTTCCTTTTTGTACCAATTGAGTTCCAGAATAGGTGTCATAATTTACAGATAACTTTCCTTTACCTCTTTTTGTGGTAATGATAATCACTCCATTGGCGGCCCGTGAACCGTAAATGGAAGCAGAAGCCGCATCTTTAAGCACCTGCATTGACCCGATATCATTAGGGTTAATGTTATCGATGTTTTGGGTTGGAATTCCGTCTACAACATACAAGGGCGAATTATTTCCAAAGGTATTTGAACCACGAATCTTTACCTGAGGAGCTTGGCCCGGCTGACCACCTCCAGTAATGGTTACTCCTGATACCCTACCTTGCAACTGACTAGTTATTTGAGCATTTGGTTGCTGCAACATTTCTTCAGTTTTAACTACAGATACCGCTCCGGTTAAGTCTTGCTTACGTTGGGTCCCATAACCGACGACTACCACTTCGTCCAAAGCGGCTGCGTCTGTTTCTAAGACAATATCGATTGTGTTACGACCGCTTACGTTTATTTCTTTGGTGGCAAATCCTATATAGCTCACCTTTAGAACAGCATTCTTGGATACGGTAATAGAGTAAGTTCCATCCATATTGGTCATCGTGCCGTTACTGGTATTTTTTTCCAGGATATTAGCGCCAGATACGGGCATCCCAGTATCTTCTTCGGTAATCGTACCTGTTACCGTTATAGTATCCTGCTCATTTAATTCGAGCGAGGTCAAATTTCGTGGTGCATTTTCCATTACTCCCTGCTTGTCCGATATTTCAGACACCAAGCTTGGATTCGTGACAGTGATGTTTAATTTAATGGAGTGAAAAGAAAAAGCACTCGCGTAAGTTGAATTTATACCAATTCCTAAAAAGACAATTGATACGAGTAAAAATTTTAATAAGTGAAGTGTAACGTTATTTAAATCATAAAACGATCTGATACTCTCATGTTTATTCATAATTTTGTGTTTTCGTTGGTTTAATGTACTCTACATAGATACTGAACTAATTGTGTCAGAAGATGTTGACGCATCTTCTGACTTTTTTTAAATATTTCCTTTCACTTCATAGCTTCTAGATTATAAATTAACAGTTTTTATTTTTCCTAAGAGTTATTATAAAAATCTATAAACTCCATCTCGGCATCCCAAATTCCTCCAATGGAACTTTTTAGTTCAGATAACTCATATTTTTTTATTGCTATTCCATAATTCGACTTATAAAATATTCCATGCCAGAACATTGAAAATAATTATTCAAAATAAAATTGTGTGCAATTAAATAAAAGAGGTTTAAGAATAAAACAACTCCTGCGCTCTATAAAGAACCTGGAACACTGCAGCGAAAACTTTTTTGATGTCATTATCTATTCTTAGTGTTTTGGCGGATGTAAGAGAAATGTACTCAAACTTAACAAAATTTTTTGTTAATTGACGAATAAACTCACAGAAAATAACAGTATTAAATAATATAAATCGAGAATTAATGATTTTTGTTGAAGAATATAAAAGTCTTACTTATCAAGTACTTTTGATTTTCTTAGAAAGTTTATGTTTTTTTCTGTAATCGAATAAATGATAAACATCACTTGTCTCTAGATTTTAAAAAGCATGACTCTAACTTAATGGTAGATAAACGAAAAACTCTGTGCCTATCATAATTTCTTTTAGGCCACACCATATGCTTATATTTAGATAACTGCCTAGGGATTTAGTATTTCTTTCGGAAAATTAATGAACATTTATGATTTGGCATAACCTCTTACACGAAACACTCTATCTTATTAACCTATCAAACTTTAGCTTACATTATAGTGTTATGAAGCAGGAAACCAGCACTAAGCAACTTAAAATTTGGAATTTCTAGATAGATAGTGACAACAATCAATATTAAAGGAAACAACCAATGATCGCTTTCACAAATGCGGTTCAATACTCATAAAGTCCTGACCTAAGTCGAGTCGGAAATGTTCTCGAATCTAAGTTGAATTCAACAATTAAAATACTAGGTGTAAATTTTCTTATTCATTGTACAATCTAGTGGGTCAACATGGATGAAAAAAGCCCAATCCTATGACATGATTGAGCTTATGAATTTAAAATTTAGCTTTAAAACATTTTACAAATCCATAAGGTTAAATGGATCACATATCTCCCTAGAGGTTAATCGTGAACTAGATTACATATAAGATTGTTTTGAACAATTATAAGTAAACTATTTACTCTAGTTATCTAAATTAACCCAAGCCGCATTTTGTTTATCACTTTCAACCGCAGCATGAATAAATTGCACGCCTCTAATGCCTTCGGATACGGAAGGATAGTCTGGATTATCTATAGCAGTTTTAGAATTTACCGCATTCAAATGTGTCGCAAAGTTTATATACACATTAGCAAATGCTTCCAAATAGCCTTCTGGATGACCAGCAGGGATTCGTGACGCCGATAATGCTTGTGGATAAAGCGCATTTCCGTTAGGGGTAAATATCTTTTTTGGTTGGTCAAGCCAACGTGTTATCAGTTCATTTGGATTTTCTTGGTGCCATTCCAAACTGCCCTTTTCGCCATAAACTCTTATCGACAAATTGTTTTCTTCTCCAGCGGCAATCTGAGATATGGACATGATTCCTTTCACCCCATTTTCAAGTCGTAGCAATATATTACCATCATCATCAAGAATTCGACCTTTGCCAAATCTACCTAAATCGGCAGCGAGTTCCTTGACCTTTAACCCTGTGATATATTCAACCAAGTTATGTGCATGTGTCCCAATATCGCCTAAAGCACCGCCAACACCAGATTTGGCCGGATCTACCCGCCAAGAGGCCTGTTTATTGCCGGAATCTTCAACCGCGGTAGTCATCCAACCTTGTAAATATTGAACTTGAACTTTCCGGATCGCTCCAAGTTCGCCGTTATCGATCATGGCTTTGGCTTGTTTCACCATGGGACTTCCTGGATAATTATGGGTGAGTGCAAAAAGTAGTCCGGTTGACTTTACCAATTTCTCTAGTTCTTTCGCTTCAACGACAGTTAAGGTCATCGGCTTATCGCATACCACATGAAAACCGTTTTCTAAAGCTAATTTTGCCGGCGCGAAATGCAAATGATTTGGAGTTACAATGGAGACAAAATCCATACGGAGATTTTCAGGCAATGTCTTTTCTTTTAGAATCATTTCTTCAAAACTTCCATAACATCGATCTTCTGGTAATAGAAGCTCTTTTCCCGAAGCCTGTGATTTTTCTGCCGTGCTACTAAATGCACCACAAACCAACTCTATCATTCCGTCAAGGGTTGCGGCTTTTCTATGTACATCACCTATGAATGATCCAATGCCGCCGCCAATCATTCCCATTTTTAATTTTTCCATGTTTTTAAAGTATATTTTGATATTATAAAACTTGTTGTTAATTATTTTATATAGAAATTCCTTGTGCTTACTCTGATTTCCTTAAGATGACAATCGTTTTTGTTATCCAGATAATCAATCATAAACACAAGGAATGTATTATAGAATTATGAGCTTGAATTTTGAAAATATCTCAGCTTACAATTCTTTGATCTTAATGTTTTTAAACCAAACGTCATCGCCGTGATCTTGCAAACCAATATAGCCTTCGTTCGCAACGTCTGCCCAGTCTTTATTTAGGCTTGGAAACTTGCTCCCTGCAACCAACTCGTTCCATTCAGGAGTCCATAAATGATATTCCACCACATTAACCCCATTTTGTTTGTGAACAACCGTGCCATTGTAAACAGTAATTTCAACTTGATTCCATTCCCCGACTGGTTTTGAATTTTGTGGTTCCGCTGCTATTAAATCATACAATGATCCTGCTTTTCTGTTACCGTCAATCCCGAGTTTAGCATCTGGATGCTTTTCGTTATCTAAAATTTGCATTTCCGGGGCTGTTTTCCAAATATAGTCGAGATCTTCTTGTCCGAGATAAAATATCCCTGAATTACCTCCTTCAGAAATTTTCCATTCTAAACTCAAGGTGAAATTTTTGAATTTTTTATCGTAAATAATGTCGCCACCGTCTTTACTTCCTGCTTCTCCACGTCCCGAACCTATACAACGAATAGCACCGTCCTCTATTTTCCAGGCTTCTGGAAAGTGATCTTTTTTATAACCTCTCCAACCCTCCGAAGTCGTGCCGTCAAATAATACTATCCAATCCTTATTACCTTCATTTTCTTCCATTGCTTTCTTTTCGATTTCAGGAGTTTCGTTTACTTTTTGATTATTTTCTTTACAGCCCGAAATTAAAGGCATCAGTACTAAACTAAAAACTACAAGTGCACTTACTTTTTTCATTGGTTTACTCTTTTAGATTTATATTCTGTTTTTTTATTTATTAAAATTATTAATTTCTATTTGTTGTTGTCCGATTAAAAATTAGTGTATTGATATAAATTTCAATTCTCAGGCGTTCAAAATAATAGTTCGACTCAGTCTAATTCTATATTCTAAGTTCTATAATCGAACGGAAAACAATAATTTGTTCTTTATGCCGGCATATCTGGTAAGGTCCAACCTTCTCTGTAGGTATGTTTAATAAGCTCTTGAGAATAGGCGACTGCGTTCATAGGTTCGGTCCAATCCTTATCGAAAGTAGGATGGCCATCCTTAATTTGGAACCCATCTTTGATAACTGTCCTAATTTCTTCATTAGGGCCAATGTTCGTGAACTTCATTTGCTCTCCGTCCCATTCTAAAATTTTATTTAGAGCCTGAAGTCTTACGGCAAGAACTCCCATCACGACCATTTCATTAAATGGTCCAGCCTCAGCAAAAGCAGATGTTGTAGGTTTTCTGCTTTCAGGATTTTCCTTACACGCCCTGACCCAATCCATCTCATGTGCACCATTTCTCCAAGATAATCCAAGCTCCTCTTCCACGCGTCGTTCAGTTTTTGGAACCGAAATTGTTTTGCCCGACATTAATTCTGGTTCAATACCATAACAGCCTACATGGAGTATGTCTTTTGTGCCATAGAAAAAAGTTCCGCCGCCTTCTTTGTTCGGATTTTTACCTGCTGGCCATTTATCAGGCAACATCGGTTGGATACCGCCATCATACCAATATACATCCACTTCGTCCAATTTCAATTTACCTTTTGTTCCTCTTGAAGGAAAGGTCAACTTCACGGCCTCAGAAACTGGCGCAGAATCATTTAATAATAATGACGAACTCGCCTGCACTTTATTAGGGTATCCTAATTGAAGGCCCTCAAATACAGGATGCAAAATATGGCAAGCCATATCGCCCAAAGCTCCAGTACCGTAATCCCACCAACCACGCCAATTCCATGGGTGATAGACTTCGTTATAAGGTCTCATTTTAGCTGGTCCGGTAAATAAGTCCCAGTCTAAAGTTTGTGGAACCCAATCGCCTCTTTCAGGTGTATTTAATCCTTGTGGCCAGATGGGACGGTCTGTAAATGACTCTACTCTTTTTACATCGCCAATGGCACCACTCCAAAGAATTTCGCAAGTTTTTGCAACGCCTTCGCCCGAAGCACCTTGATTACCCATCTGGGTAGCCACTTTATGTTTTTTGGCTAGTTTGGTCAATAAACGCGATTCATAAACCGAATGCGTTAAGGGTTTTTGTAGAAATACATGCTTGCCCATCGTCATGGCACGTGCTGCTATTATAGCGTGGGTATGGTCAGCAGTTGCAATAACTACAGCGTCGATGTCTTTGCCCATTTCATCAAACATCTTACGCCAATCCCAGTATTTTTTTGCATTGGGGAACGCGGCTGCTGCTCCGCTGGCATATTTCCAATCTACATCACAAAGCGCTACGATGTTCTGTGAAGACAGATGTTTAAGATTGGCAAGACCCATGCCGCCAACGCCTATACCGGCAATATTCAGTTTATCACTGGGTGCTACGTGACCTAAACCACTTACCGCAAAAGAAGGTACAATAGTAAAAGCGGCCGAGGCTGCCATGGACATGCTTACAAATTTCCGCCGGGAAATGGCATGCGATTTATCATTTTTGCTCATAATTTGAATTATTAGTATGAAATTAAATGTGTTTAATTGGAGAGGTCTTTTCCTATTTTCAATAATAAATCTCGGGTCAATTCAATTCCTTTTTCTTCACTTACATTGCTCCCCTCAAATTCTACACCCACGAATCCAGTATATCCGGCATCTTTAACAATTTTCAAAAAGCGAGGATAGTCCAAGGTAGTTTCATTTCCTTGAGCATCAAAATCATAAGACTTGGCACTAACACCTTTCGCATAAGGCATCATTTCTTCTACACCTTTATATTTATCATATTCTTCTACGCATTTTCCATCCCAATTGCCACCACTTTCACGTTTCACACAAAAATTACCAAAATCAGGCAAGGTCCCACAATTATCCATGTCTATATTTTCCATCACGCGAGCTAAAAGAGAGGCGTTAGATGAAAGTCCGCCGTGATTTTCAACGATAATATTGATGTTTTTTGATTGACCGTATTCGGCCAATTGTTTTAAACCTAATGTGGCATTGGTAAGCCACTCCTCCTCATTATTTGAACCAAACAAGTTGACCCGTATGGAGTGACATCCTAAAAACTGAGCAGCATCCACCCATTTTTTATGTTTTTCAACGGCCTGATTTCGTTCCTTTTCAGTGGACGCCGCCAAATTACCTTCGCCATCAATCATAATCAATACATTTTCAACACCGTGCGTCTCGCTTTTGGATTTTAAACTATCCAGAAGCGCCTCCATTCCCATAGTTTCTAATTTTTTAGTATAAAGTCCAGATACATATTCGATTCCTGCAAAACCCATATCTTTAGCTTTTTCAGCAAAGTCCAACGGATCCAACTCATTATTTCCAATGGCTCTGTGTAAAGACCATTGTGCGAGTGACAATTTAAAAAATGGATCCTTTGCTTCAGCAATAACCTCTGCACGATCGGAATTAGCTTTATTTTCTTTACATCCGACAAAGAAAGTCAATGCAAGAAAAAATAAACATAATGGAATAAATTTGTTTTTGGTCATAATGAGTTTGGTTTAATTGGTTTAAAATTAATAAATTTATAAAATAAAGGAAGATGAAAATACTAAAGTTTCGGCAGAATACTACTATATTGTTCAAGTTTAGCCTTTAAAATTATCCAACCCTTAAAAAATTATGCTATTTAATCTGAATCCTCAAGATCAAATAGCGTGAAAAATAAATCACTATATGATAAAAGAACATTACGACGCCATAGTCATTGGAACAGGTATTAGCGGCGGCTGGGCGGCGAAAGAACTATGTGAAGGTGGATTAAAAACATTAGTGCTCGAAAGAGGACGCATGGTCAAACATGGCGATTATCCAACGATGTACAATGATCCTTGGGACACCGAGTTACGTGGTGGCACCACCACTGAAGAAAAAGCAAGACAAGAAAAACAATCCCGAACAGGCTATACGACCTCAGCTGAGAGCAAACATTGGTTTGTGGATGATATTAAACATCCTTATAATGAAACCAAACGTTTTGATTGGATGCGTGGGTATCACGTAGGAGGCCGTTCTTTAACTTGGGGACGTCAGAGCTATCGCTTGAGCGATTTGGATTTCACTGCTAATCTAAAGGATGGCCATGGGGTGGATTGGCCTATTCGTTATAATGATATTGCGCCCTGGTATGAATACGTCGAAAAGTATGTTGGCATCAGTGGCGAGGCGCTCGGAATTCCACATTTACCGGATAGTATATTTTCTCCACCAATGGAATTAAATTGTGTTGAAGAAGAATTCAAATCCAAACTTGCCAGTAATTACGACGATCGGTTGGTTACTATAGGAAGAGTTGCTCATATTACTGGCGACCATAATCATGAAGGTAGAGGGAATTGTCAGTTTAGAAACCGATGCATCAGAGGCTGTCCTTACGGCGCGTATTTCAGTAGTAACGCTTCCACGCTACCAGCGGCTGAACGCACTGGCAATATGACTTTAAGACCGTTTTCTATTGTCCACGAAATCATATATGACGACACGCTTAAAAAAGCAATTGGAGTTAAAGTTATCGATGCTGAGACTAAGGAAACACATATTTACAATGCCGATATTATTTTTTGTTGTGCGTCTGCAATTCCAACGGCTTCCATTTTAATGCAATCCAAATCAGAACGTTTCCCAAATGGATTGGGCAATGATTCTGGTGAATTAGGACATAACATTATGGACCATCATTTGGGAGCAGGTGCCAATGCTATCGTAGATGGTTTTGAGGATAAATATTATAAAGGACGACGTCCCAATGGTGTCTATATTCCACGATTTAGAAACTTGGGTGACAAAGCCACGGAACGCAAAGACTTTTTAAGAGGATATGGGTATCAAGGTGGCGGTGGTCGTAACGGAATTTCGGAGCACGTTGCAGAAATTGGCTACGGCGACAAATTCAAGGAGGCCATTTTAGAACCTGGACCTTGGAGTATGGGTATTATGGGTTTTGGTGAGTGCTTACCTTATCATGACAATAAAATGACCTTGGATTATGATCTGTTAGATGAATGGGGTTTACCAACCATAACTTTCGATGCAGAATGGAAAGAAAATGAACTGATCATGCGGGAAGACATCAAACAACAAGCCGCAGAGATGTTGGAAAAAGCAGGATTTAAGAACATCACGACTTATGATGTGCAACATGCGCCCGGGATCGGAATTCATGAAATGGGAACTGCCCGTATGGGTAGAGATCCAAAAACTTCGGTGCTCAATGCCCATAATCAAGTACATGGCGTACCCAATCTATACGTTACAGATGGCGCTTGCATGACCTCAGCGGGTTGTCAAAATCCGTCGTTGACTTATATGGCTTTAACCGCAAGAGCAGCACAACATGCCATTGAACAATTCAAATCGAATAAAGCATAATTATGAACAGAAGAGATGCACTAAAAAACTTAGGATTATCTTTAGGATACATTGTTGCAACGCCGACGATCTTAAGCATGCTTCAAAGTTGTACCAAGAAACCGGATAAATGGACCCCACTATTTTTCTCAAACAGGCAAGCCTATGTCTTACAGAATTTAGTGGATTTAATTCTTCCACAAACGAAGGGTGTTCCCGGCGCTTTGGATGTTAACGTACCAAAATTCATTGATCTATACACTTCAAAAACAGCAACCGACGAACAAAAAGAAATTTATAAAACCGGTTTAGACGCTGTAATAGATGAGTTAGGTGTTCCAGCCCTGGAACCAATCGCAATAGAGCCAGAAAAATTTGACGCGATTTTATCCAAATACTTAAGATTGACAAAAGCCGAGAGATTGGCTTATGTCGAACAGGAAGATATCGTTTTTGAAACCTTGATGAAAATTCGCGATCAAACAGTTTGGGCGTACAAATCAAGCCAGGAGATTGGCAAGAATGTATTGGTTTATGACCCCATCCCAGGTCAGCAAATTGGATGTATGTCTTTAGAAGAAGCTACTGGTGGTAAGGCTTGGTCGCTCTAAAATCAAAACTATAAGTTATCACGTTAATCTGATGATTGTTCTTGAAATTTTCGAATGGTTGGAAATGACTTAGGAGGGATGACGGATGACGGATGATAATAAATTTTCATATAAATAGCATCTTAAGATTAAAAACATTTGGTCCTTGGTCCTATGTGATGCACTGAGTTTATCTGTCCAGAGCTTTCCCGCCCTGAGCTTATCGAAGGGTCGAAGTGTCATATACCC
>JBBSRC010000110.1:0-10618 GCA_038243395.1 Flavobacteriales bacterium
TTGGAGGCGTTTCTGGAAATGCAGGTTTGTTCGCAAATGCCACATCGATTGCTGTCATTTCACAGATGTTACTTAACAATGGAAAATTTCAAGACAGAAAAATTTTAAAGCACAAAGTCATCAAAAAGTTTACAAAATCGCCACTCGCCAAAAAAGAAATTTATCGTGGTATTGGATTTGACAAACGAAAACCTGACGCGTTTTACAAAATAAATGATTTTGGCCATACTGGATTTACGGGCACCTTTTTCTTTCTAAATCCTGATAATGATCGGTTTTTAGTTATTCTTACCAATCGCGTCAATCCAACTCGAACCAATAGGCTTCTGTATGAAGATGACTTTTTTCAGAAGATATGGAGTAAGGTTAACAATAGGGACACACAAGGAAATTTGGAAGAGAAAGTTAAATTTACCAATTGAGATATTGACCAAAGCTATTTCTACAAACACTATAATATCGTAATTAAGAGTTGTGACATTTATCACTTTACCCTTATTTGGAAATGCGATCTCCTTAATCATTCATAATTTGTGTCTTTATATTGGATGCGTTTTTCGCGAAGCGGTTACAATAAAATTTGATATCAACATCTGAACATGTATTCTTACTTACAAAGCTGTGCGTTTAGACATTAAAAGCTCGTCGGGTTATATTAAAGAAAGAAGTTTGTGTGTTATTTTCCTTTCAAGAACATCGACACATTTATTATTTCTCAAACAGGAATTAACCATTTGGTCAACTAATGAATAGGAAATTATTTAATGGAAAATCATGATTGAAATCATGAGAATTTATAAAAACTCAAAAGTTAAATAAATCTCTAAACCAGCAGCGAAATCTGATGATTATATAGGGGCAACTGCCTTTGGTTTAAGGAATGAAATGCCTATTTTTGTGCACTATTTATAAGGAAATTATTAAAATACAGTTGTACACAAAAATGTCAAAAAAAGCAACCAACAAAGGCATCTATATTGCCACCACAGAACCAAATATTGGCAAGTCCATTATCTCTCTCGGATTGATGCAGTCACTATTAGGAAAAGCCGCCAAAGTAGGCTATTTCAGGCCAATCATTGATGACCTCAAACCAGGGAAAATCGATAACCATATCAATACAGTTTCAACTTATTTTAATCTAGATATCAAGTTTGAAGATGCATATGCTTTTAGACGAAGCGAAGTGATCCGAAAAAAGAATGAAAACAAGGATGATGAGATTTTAGGTAAGATTATTGAAAAATACAAAGCGCTCGAAAAGCGATTCGATTTTGTTTTGGTCGAAGGCACTAGTTTTATTGGCGAAGGTTCCATCATGGAGTTTGACATGAACGTTTTAATTGCCAAAAACTTGGGGGTGCCAGCAATTATTGTTGGTGGAGGTGTTGGGAAAACGCTGGAAGAGTTGGTGGGCAACCTGCATATGGCTTTTGATTCCTTTAGAGATAAGGGCGTTGAAGTTTTGGCCATTATTGCCAATAAAATTGAAGCACAGAATCTGACTTTAGTAGAATCTGAACTGGAAAAGCACTTGCCATCGGATATGATTGTCAACGCCATTCCTTTGAATCCAAGTTTGGCCAGCCCAACGATAAAGGAAATCGTGGAAACTCTCAATGCCAAGGTTCTTTTTGGCGAAGCCTTTATTAACAATCAAGCGGGCCATTTTAGTGTAGGCGCGATGCATTTACCCAACTATCTCAAACATTTAGGAGAAAATGCGCTGGTCATTACGCCCGGTGACCGTGCCGATATTATTTTGGGCGCCTTGCAGGCCAATATCTCAGATAATTATCCAGCCATATCAGGAATTGTGCTTACGGGAGGCCTGATGCCAGAACATTCTGTCATTAAACTTATTGAAGGACTTGCAGATATTGTTCCGATTATTTTGGTAGAAGGCGGAACGTTCTCGGTTACCAATTGTATTGGGAGTATCAAATCGCAGATTTATGCCGAAAACACAGATAAGATCACGACATCCATTAAGGAATTTGAAAAGTACGTCAAAGTGGATGCCTTGGTAGAACGTCTGATCACGTTCAAAACAAAAGGCATTACACCGCGTATGTTTCAGTATAATCTGTTTCAAAAAGCAAAAACAAACAAAAAACATATCGTTTTACCAGAAGGCTTGGACGAACGGATCTTACGCGCCACCAAACGTTTGATGGATCTTGATGTCGTGACCATTACTTTGCTCGGCGATAGAAAACAGATTGAAGATAAAATAGTGGCGTTGGATATTGGGTTAGACCTTAATAAGGTTACGATTATAAATCCTATAGAATCTGATTATTTCGAATCTTATGCGGAAACGTTATTCGAGCTTCGAAAACATAAAAACGTGAATCTTGCGATGGCCAAAGATTTTATGGAAGATGTGTCCTATTTCGGGACCATGATGGTTTATAAAGGAGATGCCGACGGTATGGTTTCTGGTGCCGCTCATACGACGCAACATACCATACTTCCTGCACTTCAATTTATTAAAACCAAACCAGAAGCGCCTATTGTGTCTTCTGTGTTTTTCATGCTCTTGGACGACCGCGTTTCGGTGTATGGCGATTGTGCCATTAATCCCAATCCTACCTCCTTGCAATTGGCAGATATTGCCATTTCGTCTGCAGCGACCAGCTTAGTTTTTGGGATTGAACCAAAAATTGCGATGCTATCATATTCTTCTGGAACTTCAGGCGTGGGCGCCGATGTGGAACGCGTCAGGGAAGCCACAAACATTGTGAAGGAGAAAAGACCTGATTTAAAAGTGGAAGGTCCTATTCAATATGATGCTGCGGTCGATATGAACGTGGGAAAATTAAAGCTTCCTGACTCAGAAGTTGCAGGACAAGCCAATGTTTTTATTTTCCCTGATTTGAACACCGGAAACAATACCTACAAAGCCGTACAACGAGAAACCAAAGCATTGGCCATCGGCCCGATAATCCAAGGCTTGAACAAACCGGTTAACGATTTAAGCCGAGGCTGTACCGTGGATGATATTTATAACACCATCATTGTGACGGCAATTCAGGCGCAGGGCATCTAAGAGTACAGAGTATTAAGAATTAAGAATCGAGACTATTGTCTAAAACAATAAAACATGAAAATATTAATTATCAATTCTGGAAGCTCTTCCATAAAGTTTCAGTTAATGGACATGCCTTCCGAAACCTTGATATGTAGTGGCTTAGTAGAGCGCATTGGCTCTAAAGACGCCATCCTAAACTACAAAGCAAATGGCACCGCCCTTCAACAAATCCATTCTATAGAATCGCATAAACAAGGTCTCAAAAGAATCGTAGATTTATTGCTTGATCCTCAACAAGGCGTTATTGAAAAAACAGATGAGATCAAGGTGGTTGGTCATCGCGTTGTTCATGGTGGCAATTCGTTTTCTGATACCGTTTTAATCACTTCTAAAGTCAAGGAAAAGATTCAGGAATACGCTGCTTTGGCGCCCTTACATAACCCTGGGAATCTAGAAGGCATTCTGGTTGCTGAAGAAATTTTTCCGTCCGCAAAGCAGGTCGCAATTTTTGATACCGCTTTTCACCAAACAATTCCAGAAAAAGCTAAAAAGTATGCCATTCCCAATGAACTTTATGAAAAACATGGCATTCAGGTTTACGGGTTTCACGGCACCAGCCACCAATATGTTTCTGAAAAAGCGATTGACTATTTACAGCTTAAAACCTCTAAAATAATAACCATTCATTTAGGAAATGGTTGTAGTATGACCGCAGTCAAAGATGGCGAAAGTATAGACCACACCTTAGGATTTACGCCTTCCAACGGTTTAATAATGGGAACCCGAAGTGGCGATATTGATCATGCTATTATTTTCCATTTGGTCAATAACTTGGATTATACGTTGGCTGAAGTTAAAACCTTGCTGACCAACCAAAGTGGGATGTTGGGTCTTACCGGGCATATGGATTTAAGAGATATCCAAGCGGAAGCTGAAAAAGGAAATAAGGATTGCCTTCTCGCTTTAAGCATGAACGCCTACCGCATTAAAAAGTACATTGGTGCGTATGCAGCAGCAATGAACGGATTGGACGCAGTTATTTTCACGGCGGGCATTGGAGAAAATTCCAGTGTGATCCGTAATTTGGTCTGTAAAGAAATGGATTTCTTAGGCATCAACTTAGACGAGGCCAAAAACGATTTAAGATCTCAAGATTTACGAGAAATTAATACTACGTCATCAAAAGTGAAAATATTGGTCATCCCGACTAATGAAGAATTGGAGATTGCGAAACAAGCTTATGAGTTGGTGAGTTAGTTTTTTAGGATATAAAAATTCTTGGTGTGAATCGAGAATAGTTCAAGACAGAACACTGTTAATCTTAAGATTTTCGGTGTTTTTTAGAATTAAAAGAAAGCACAATTAAAAGTAAGGGATTTTCACGCTGTCGATCAAGAATAAATGTTAATAATTCAGGGCATAACTTTCTGTTGTTCAATACAAAGAAATGCTATATCTTGCTTGTAAATACATTCATTTACTCAAAAAGTTGCGTAAAATATTACTGCAGTGGTTATTTTAGCGAGTTGTATGCAATTTCAGTAAAACAAATGAAATTTTATGGAATTAAAAAAAATTACTATTGAAAATTATAAAAGTATTGATAATATCGAATTCATAATTTCAGAAATTAATAATAGCTATACTTATTCGCTTTTAGGAATAAATGAATCTGGAAAAAGTAGCTTTTTAAAAGCAATTTCGTTATTTGACAATGGAGATATATCTTATCCACAAGATTTTTTTTCAGATTCAAAACCAGTCAAAATAACACTAAATTACGTTCCTTCAAAAGATATTTTAGCAGAATTGAAAAAGGAACTTTTAACTACTCATAAATTTGGGAAAGAGTTATTAAATAAGCTTGAGATTAAATCTGTTCAAATAATTTCAGAATTTGAGCCAACTGAAATTACAACTAAAACTATTAAAGAAAATATAGACTTTCAAACTCAAACATTTACTGATTATACTTTAATAGAAAAAATACCAACAAAGAAAGGAAAAGAAGAAATTGAATTAGAAGATTTTAATTTATCTGCGTTTTTTGAAAGCGAATTACATGATTATTTTTGGGATATAAGTCATCACGTAATTTTCTGGAAATCAAGTCCAGAATACTTAATGTTGGATGATATTGATTTACTGAATTTCTCTACTCAACCGAAAGAAACATCTATTCCGTTACTTAATTGTTTTAGTTTGGCGGGAATTAAAGAAGATTCACTACGAAAAGAGATTGAAAAATTGACCTCGCCCGTAACAATAAACAGTTTACAATCAAAACTAAGTGAACTTACAACAAAACACATAAATAAAGTTTGGCCAGAACACCCAATTTCAATTACCTTTCAAATTAACAACAACAAAATATCACTTCTTATTGAAGATAATGGTGTTAAATTTCAACCTAAAACCACTGGACAAAGAAGCGATGGGTTTAAACAATTCATTTCATTTCTATTGACTATTTCTGTTGAGAATTATAATGAAGAATTGTCGAATACTATTTTATTAATTGACGAACCAGAAACACATCTTCATCCACCAGCTCAGATCAATCTTTTAGGTGAATTAATAAAAATTACATCTAATAATAATAACAATATATTATTCTTTGCTACACACTCAAACTATCTAATCGATAAAAGTAATTTAGATAGAAATTATAAAGTATCTAAAAAGAAAAATCACAAAACATCAATTGACAAAATTGAGAGAAAAACAAGTACATATTCAGAAGTGAACTACGAAGTTTTCGGTATTGAAACTAGTGATTATCATAATGAACTTTATGGTTTTATCGAATTAGAAAATAGGTCTTTATTAGACAGTATGTCTAAGAAAAGAAAATGGTTTAATTCTAAGATGAAAAAAGAATATCAAGTTTCACTTTCTGAATATATTAGACACTCTATCCATCATCCTGAAAATGAATTAAACAAAAAATATACGGATAAAGAATTGAGTCAATCAATTAAAAATCTTAGAGAATTAAGAGATAAAATATACATGCAATAATCCCTGTTAAATTTCTTTCTAATTCTAACTTACTTAAAAATATCTTAGAGGATTTACTATTAGATTTGTGTTGTTTAACTTAGTTGATTACCACGTAACAAAATCAACCAAATAATGTTAGAGGTCAATAGTCGATATACAAAACTTGTAAATCATGAAATTAATTCGACTAAAACCAATTCCCGACTGATAGTCAAATTCAACATTGAACATCAACTTATGTGGATACATTGCAGTGGAACACGCACCTAAAAAGAAAACAAAGCTGAGTAGGAACGGGCCTATTACCAAAACGCTTTTAAGAGATTATTTTTGATGCCAAAAGAAGAATTGAAGGTTAGCACAAAATCATAATTAAATAATCGAAAGATAATAAAACATAAACCCATGAAAAAATTAATTCTATTATTCATTTTTATGTCGATACCATTTGGTATTAACGCCCAAACTATTATTGGTGCATGGGAAAATTCTACAACTTCCGAAAAAGGCGACAAATTAAAAAACGTGGTTATTTTTACTAATGGTTATCAAGTGTCAACCACTTATGAAGCAGAAACCGGTAAATTTATTCGCACTAATGGCGGCACATGGAAACTAGAAGTCGATATCATGACCGAAAAAGTAGAATTTGATACTGAAGATTCTGAAAGGGTAGGGACTGAATTAAGTTTCAAAGTTAACATTACAGATAAAGACATAGAAATTGTTAACAGTGGCATTAAATTGAATAGAATAGATAATGGTGAGCCAGGTAAACTACAAGGAGCGTGGTTGATGTCCGGCAGAACGGTAGATGGCGAAACGCAGATCCGTGATACTAATATTCCAAGAAAAACCATGAAAATATTATCTGGAACGCGATTTCAGTGGATTGCTTACAATACGGAAACGAAACAATTCATGGGTACAGGAGGAGGGACGTACACAACAGTAAATGGCGTATATATCGAGAATATCGAATTCTTTTCAAGAGATGATTCCAGAGTTGGAAATTCTTTAAAATTCGATTATAATCTGATCGATGGAAAATGGCATCACGAAGGATTATCAAGTAAAGGAGATCCTTTAAATGAAATTTGGAGTTTAAGGGAATGATTTGTTAAAAGCCCGACTTAAAAAGTTTTGTATATTTAATGGTTTGTGCTGAACTTATTCTATTACGATAAAAATGCGGAGAAGCTCGATAGTAGTTGATGCTTAACACGAAAACATAAAAAACAAATTAAGCTATGAAACTAAGCCAACTAAGAAATCTGTCCATCCTGTTTTTCATTCTTACCCAAACGGCAAATAGCCAAGAACTATGGGCTACAACTGCAGCAGAAGCTCTAGTTAGCCGAAATTCTTCAAATTATACCGCCGGTCAAATTACCTACAAAGATCAGATTAAAAAACCGAGCTCTACATTGGGAGACGTCCAATACGTCTACAACATATTTAGTCTTAATCTCCATGAAAATAAGAAAGACTTTGACATCAAGTTGTTTCCAAATGCGTCATCCAGTAATCTTTTATTAGAAGTAAATAATTATAAAAATGATAATTTGTCTTACCAGATAAGTGATCTGCACGGTAAAGTATTAGAAGAAGCTAATGTCAATAAAGCCACTATAACTAATGACAAAACTCAAATTAATGTCATCTTACTACCTGTCTCAAGTTACATTTTGACGGTTTTTGAAATTGATAAAAAAGTTGAATCATTTAAGATTACAAAAACAAACAAAATATATCTAATGATTAGGCGTACCTAAAAATCCAGTAATCAATTACAGGAAGCTATAATATATGAAGTCACACCCAAATGCCTAAAGATTAAAAAAGAATCCTACTATATGGAGATAAAATGGGAGAATTTTTTCATAATCGTTGAAAAGCCAAATTGGTTTTTACTTTATCAAAATAGCATGACCGCAATCATGATTTCTAAAAAAGATATGAGTACAAGTGATATCAATGTTTTAAGAGACTTCCTAAAAAACATTAAGGATGTACCAATCGAATTGATCGCGTTCTCAAAACTTTCTCCACCTGCAGTAAGTTATAAATAATTTAAATTTAGAAGTGAAATTTCAGTAATCCATGAATCTACAAGAACATTATCATCAACTTTATAATACGTCCATTAAAGAAATTTCTTCCGATAACTACGAAATCGATTCTTGGATCGATTCTAAGAATGATGATCGGTTTGGACTTTCGCTGATTATTAGACCATCACTCGCAATAAAAAATGAAATTCAAAAATTTCTCAATGAACTTAGGGGTATTGAACCCCAACAATATTACTATCCAAATTCAGACATCCATATTACGGTAATCTCTGTAATTTCCTGTTATAGCGGATTGAAACTTTCGCAAATCAAGGTTTCCGAATATGTTAAACTTATAGGAAAATGTCTGGATGGGCTAGGAGATATGTCCGTTAGCTTTAAAGGCGTCACCGCCTCGCCATCCTGCCTAATGATTCAAGGATTTGTATCAGATAACAGTTTAAATCAGCTCAGAGACCGATTAAGATACGCATTTAAAAATTCTGATTTAGAGCAAAGCATGGACGAGCGGTATTTAATTCAAACAGCCCACACTACAGTATTTCGATTTAAAGAAGCATTACTGCAAAAGGAAAAATTTCTGGAAATTGTCGAGAATTACAGGGATTATGACTTTGGAACTTTCAACGTAGAGGAAATAGAACTCGTTTATAATAATTGGTATCACCAAGAACGGTATGTAGATATGTAGGCTTCCCTATTTTAGGACACCTTAAAATTCGACAAATAATTATTGTTAAGCCCAGATTTGATGAAGAATTTAAATTCTTCATCAAATCTGGGCAAAAACTCTTTAGGGGATTTGTTTCCCAAAGATTTATGAGGGTGATTAAAATTATAGTCTTCTCTCCAGTTATCGCTTAATTTTTGAAGCTGATAGATGTCATTAAAATAATAGGCGTCCAATATATCTTCTCTAAAGAATCGGTTAAACCTTTCTATGTATCCATTTTGCATTGGCTTACCTGGCTGAGTGTACTTGATCTCAATATGGTTTTTTGCACACCAGTTCATAAAGGTTTTTGAAGTAAACTCTGGTCCATTATCGCATCTGACATATTTTGGTGTTCCTATTTCTTCTTTAAGGATCTCAAGTGTTTCAACTACTGCTCTGGCTGGGTATGACAATCCAGCATCGATAACAACCGCTTCACGATTACAGTCGTCTATTACGTTGAATACACGTAGTTTTCTTCCATCTGTAAGTGCATCGCTCATAAAATCCATGCTCCAGCACTCATTCAAACTTGAAGGTGTTTCTAGAGGTTGTTTTACTCGCTTGATCAAGCGTTTTTTATGTTTACGCCTGAGTTTTAGATTCATATCGCGATACACTCGCAATACACGCTTTCTGTTCCATATTAGACCTTCACGACGGATCTTGTAATAATATTCATCAAAACCTCTTGTGGGATATGCTTCGGCCAGCTCAGTTAATTTATCAATAACTTCGCTGTCATCTCGTTTACTCTGATAATACCACATCGATCTACTGAGGCCAACAATATGGCAGGCTCGAACAATAGGAATGGAATATTCTTTAATGAGATAGTTGGCACGAATTTTTTTGTCGGAAGGCCTTAAAACTTTTTTGACAACAGATCTTTTAGCATCTTATTGTCTAAGCTGACATCGGCATACATCTGCTTGAGCTTATTGTTCTCATTCTCAAGCTCTTTTAAACGCTTGAGCTCCTGCTGTTCCATGCCTCCATATTTCTTGCGCCAATAATAGAATGTGCTCTTATCAATGCTTAATTCCCTTGATATATCCCCTACAGATCTACCTTGTTGATTTTCCTTGAGAGCTTTTATTATCTGGCTCTCGCTAAACTTGCTTGTTTTCATTGTGACGGTTTGAATTTAAAATTAGTAAATTCGAATTAATAACTGTCCTATTTTTGGGGAAGCCTACAGATAACCTTCATCAATTTAAGATGGGCACTAATGGTACCATCATATAACTTATTCAAAACTGATCAACTCAGAAAATTTATTATAATTTAATTTAGCAGTAGGTAGAGGATAAAAACGACTTAAATGATTAGAAATTAAGCTATTTGACAATTAATTTTTTAAGGGATTAAAACCATGGAATTTAATCCACGTTTTTTTTACGATTTAGTTATGATTTTTTAATAGATATTGTATATTTGCCGACCGTAAGACGAATGAAAATTTGTTTTTACCATTTCAGAACAGCAGTTCTTGAATGGGCTCGTAGCTCAGTTGGATAGAGCACCTCCCTTCTAAGGAGGCGGTCACAGGTTCGAATCCTGTCGGGCTCACATTGAAAAAGCAAACCATTTTTGGTTTGCTTTTTTTGATTAAATTAGTACATGTGCACTGTCTACATTTTATTTTCATCGCAACTCAATAGACTTTATATCGGTCATACCTGTGATGTGATGGTTGAACGTTTGAGAAAGCATTTATCAGCCCATAACGGATTTACTGCAAGGGCAAAAGATTGGAAGATTGTCTATACAGAAAATTTCTCAGACAAA
>JBBSRC010000111.1:0-10293 GCA_038243395.1 Flavobacteriales bacterium
ACATTGCTACAAATGATATCAATATTGTGGCCAATTCGTATGCCGGTTTATTTTACGGTACGCAATCATTTATCCAATATGTTTTCGCCAACAATATTCAAACGCCCATTAAACTTCCAAATTTGAGTATTAGCGACAAGCCAAATGTGGCATGGCGTGGAATGAATATGGATGTGAGCCGGCATTTTTTTAATGTCAATGCGATTAAGGAATTATTAGATTTGTTGGCCTTCTATAAAATGAATGTATTCCATTGGCATTTAGCCGATAATGAAGGCTGGCGATTGGAAATAAAAAAGTATCCAAAGCTTACAGAAGTTGGCGCTTGGCGAACTGAAATACCCGGAAGTATCATGTATAAGAAAGATTCCACGTACACCAAGAAGTTGGATGGAGAGCCTTACCAATATGGTGGTTTCTATACCCAAGAACAAGTAAAAGACATTGTTGCCTATGCCAAGGATAGAAATATTACTGTAGTACCTGAAATTGATGTGCCGGGTCATTCTGGCGCGGCGTTATCTGCTTATCCTGAATTCTCTTGTGAAAAGCATATTCAAGATACCCCAAACTCCACGTTATGGAATGGAGTGGTCAACCCACTAAATGTGAATTTAAACTATTGTGCAGGGCAGGAATCTACTTTCCAATTTCTAGAAGATGTTTTTACCGAAGTGATGGCGTTGTTTCCATCAAAGTATATTCATGTTGGAGGCGATGAGGTAGATAAATCCTATTGGGAAAAATGTGCGTCTTGTCAAAAAAGAATGACGGATGAAGGCTTAAAAGATGTAAATGAATTGCAGAGCTACTTCATAAAACGTGTTGCCAAATTTTTGGAAGACAACGATCGTAAACTTATTGGTTGGGATGAGATTCTGGAAGGCGGTGCACCAACGAATGCAACGGTTATGTCATGGCGTGGCGAAAAAGGAGGGATTGAGGCTGCAAAGTTGAAACAAGAAGTCATTATGATACCGAATGATCCCTTATATTTCAACAGGTATCAAGATGATCCTAAAAATGAACCTCTTGCTGAAATTTGGGGCATCAATACCTTGGAAAAAGTGTATAATTATAATTTAATCCCAAAAGAACTTTCCAAAGAGGAAGCCACTTATATTATTGGTGGGCAGTTCGCGATTTGGACGGAATTTATTTCTTCGCTAGAGTATTTGGAATATACCTTATTACCGAGAATGCCTGCGTTTGCTGAAAATATGTGGTCTGTTCCTAAAAATAAAAATTACGAGAATTTTATCGAGCGTTTGAATGAGATGCATTATGATTATTGGAAGGCCAATGGCATTCGTTTTCATCCTAAACATTATACAAAATCGATTTATTAGCGACATGCCCGGAGATGGGGTAAAGCCCAAGAATAATTAATAAAATCTAGGCTGCCCATTTTTGGATGGCTATTTAGTAAGATCAAAATTTTGACTGCCGCCATCGGTAACCTTATGAAACGCGAAGTTCAAACTAACTCGGTATTTTTTGATTGGATCTCAGCTTTAACGTTCTTGACACATAATAACGATTAAGGGAACAAGGATGCTGATCATAAATATCACATAAAATAAACAATGAAAATGATAAAAAAAATAAATGTACTCGGCCTATTGATCATGGGGTTTCTTTGCTTCGGACTCGTATCGTGTTCGGTCACTAAAAACGCAAAAGATAAAGCAGAATTTGGAAAATATAAGCTGGTGTTTGAAGATGAATTTAACGGAAAGGCTTATAATACCAACTTTTGGACAAGTTATCCAGAGAAAAAAGGCACGGCACCATGGAATCGTTTTGTGGTTGATGATGCTGCGTTGGCGGAAGTGAAAGATGGTAATTTACTTATCAGGGCACGTTGGAATACAGAAATTGATTTGCCTGAGACAGGAGCCATCCAGACCAAGGATAAATTCAGTTTTAAATACGGAAAAATTGAAGTCAGGGCCAAATACAACAGTGCAGGTCCAGGCGGATGGCCAGCAATATGGCTAATGCCTCAAAATGATATCTATCCAGGATGGCCGAATGGCGGCGAAGTTGACATCATGGAACACCTCAATACGGACGATTTCGTGCATCAAGTGGTGCATCAAAGCGATGGAAACGCGAAGCTTATCTCAAAAGGAAAAACGCCAGCCATCGCGTCATCGGAGTATAATACCTATGGCATTATTAAATTGCCAAACCGAATAGAATTTTACGTAAATAATGAATTGACCATGGTGCATGAACCTACTGGCGATTTTAAGGAGCGGTGGCCGTTTGAAACCGACTACTACATTATCTTAAATCACGCCAGTGCCGATAAAGGAAAGTCTGGAGTTAACTTTTGGCCCGGTCCGGTAACTTCGACTGAAAACTTCCCATTGGAAATGGCGGTCGATTACGTAAAGGTTTGGAAGTTCGTAGAGTGAAACAATGCGCTTCGCTTTGTTTATTTTATCTCAATTTGAGCCGTAAAAAGCTTTAAAAGAGGATCAATATTTAAATAAGATTAATCCCAATTTTTAATTACCATGAAAAAAAACTGTCTTTTTCTAATCGTTTTCCTCTGTTGCATAGGCACGTATGCCCAATTAATTCCGGTTCCTGAGAACTTGAAATTTAATAAAGGTCACTTTGTTTTTGACGCTACTACAGGAATAACTGTGAAGGGCATAGATGCTTCTGAAAGCTCCACATTAACCAATTATCTTATGGATAGAGTAGAAGCTGAAACAGGCCTGCGTCTCGCTTCTAAAAAAGCGAATAAGAAGAATATTCAGTTGGAAGTTTTAAATCATCCTAGTAAAAATTTGGGAGATGAAGGGTATCTTTTAAATATTTCCACGACTCAAATCCAAATTGTAGCCAATTCAAGCGCAGGCTTGTTTTATGGGGTGCAGTCGCTTTTACAATATGTTATAGCTAACCACACCCAAACACCAATTCTACTTCCAAATTTAAGCATCAGCGATAAACCTAATGTGGCGTGGCGTGGTATGATGATGGACGTGAGCAGACATTTTTATAATGTAACGGCTATAAAGGAATTATTAGACCTTATGGCATTCTATAAATTAAATGTGTTCCATTGGCATTTGGCAGATAACGAAGGTTGGCGATTGGAAATTAAGAAATACCCAAAACTCACAGAAGTTGGTGCATGGCGAACAGAAATACCCGGAAGCGTCATTTATAAAAAGGATTCTAGTTACACTAAGAAATTAGATGGCAAACCTTACCAATATGGTGGATTTTACACCCAAGAACAAGTCAAGGACATCGTAGCGTATGCCAAGGATAGAAATATCACTGTGGTGCCAGAAATTGATGTGCCAGGACATTCCGGTGCGGCTTTAACGGCATATCCGGAGTTCTCGTGTGAAAAACACCAACAAGAAACTCCAAATTCTACGCTATGGAATGGCGTTGTCAATCCACTAAACGTAAACTTAAATTATTGTGCAGGCCAAGAGATCACATTTGATTTTCTGGAAGATGTATTTACCGAAGTGATGGCCTTATTTCCTTCACAATATATTCATGTTGGCGGGGATGAAGTAGATAAATCGTATTGGGAGAAATGTGCTGCATGTCAACAAAGAATGAAAGACAATGGATTGAAGGATGAAAATGAATTGCAAAGCTATTTCTTAAAACGTATTGCAAAATTCTTGGAAGATAACAATCGTAAGCTTATCGGTTGGGATGAAATCTTGGAAGGTGGTGCGCCAGTAAACGCTACAGTAATGTCATGGAGAGGCGAGAAAGGTGGGATAGAAGCAGCTAAATTAAAGCAAGATGTGATTATGATACCAAGTGATCCTTTGTATTTTAATAGATATCAGGACGATCCGAAGAACGAGCCTTTTGCCGCCGCTTACTCCATCAATACTCTGGAACGCGTTTATAATTATCAATTGATTCCAAATGAACTTTCTAAAGAAGAATCTAAATATATAATTGGGAGCCAGTTCGCCGTTTGGACGGAATTCATTTCTTCCGTAGAGCATTTGGAATATATTTTATTGCCTAGGATGCCTGCGTTTGCAGAAAGTTTGTGGTCCGTACCGAGCAAGAAAAACTATAATAATTTTGTTGAGCGTTTAAATCTGATGCACTACGATTATTGGAAAGCTAATGGCATTCGTTTTCATCCAAAAGAGTATTTGAAATCGGTTTACTAACAGGTATAATTACATTCATTACTATTAGATCATTAATTGAGAATTTTTTAAATAAAAAAAACCGACTCTTTCGAATCGGTTTTTTTGTTGAATTATTATTCTCTTTATTTTTTCATTAAGTTCCCACGAATTTCTCCTCCTGGATGTAATTCAGTGTGAATATTTACATAGTAAAGTCCATTGTTTAAATCTGATACTTGCGCATCGGTTAAAACTGGGCTTGTGTATGAAATTGGTGATGTTAACGAAGTAAGGGGAAATACTGGATCTCCATTCTCACCTACCGCACCTTTATGGACATGTCCAGCAGTTGGGTCAGCAATATCATGAGTTACTTTTAATACAAATATTTTAGTTTCTTTATTAAAAGTAAGAGTGGCAGTGCCCTTTGCTTCTGATTCGTTTGCAGGCACTTCCATTGCACCGGTCAAAGTAGTTTCAAATACGACATTCGGATCTGGTGTGACAGTGTTATCATCATCACTACTACATGATGCCATGGTAAATACAATTGATAAGATTGCTAAGAATTTGATTGTGTGTTTCATAATTATTTAATTTTTAAAGTTCTTGTTGTCAAGAACGGTTTTTTATATAACCACGCTAGGGAGTATAAATTGTATAAATTTTTTAGTTTAACATTACTTTATGACGCATTCGCTTTTAGCAAAGCTCTATAAAAAGGAGAAAAACAATTAAAAGTAAAGATACATTTTATAGAACAGTTCCTTTGAAGCGTATGTAAAAAGTAGGTTTAATAAGTAAATTGGAATAAAATGCACATGTACTAATTTCCTATCTAGACCACTAAAAAAAATGTTAGAATAATTTATAAAATCTAATTTAGATCTTTAGGATTTTTGAAACGGATCTGTTTTTTATTAAAATTAAAAGACAAAAAAAACGCTGTAAATTACTAACAGCGTCCTTATTTACTTATAGAAGTGATTTAAACTTTTTTTGAAAAGTAAGAAAGGGTTGTGGATATTTGTGTTGCCAAACATAAATAACTAAATCACAACCCTATATGTACTGTGTACTCGACAAATATACGATAGAAATGGAAATTGTCCCATATATTCCCAAGACTAAAAGAGGTTTTCCTCCCAGTGCGCCCTTAGATGAGATCATCAATGCAATACTTTATAAGCTCAAGACTGGCGTTCAATGGAAATATCTTCCAGTAAGGGCCCTTTTTACATCCGTGACGTTGAGCTGGCAGTCGGTCTACCACCATTACAGAAAGTGGTGTCTTTCCGGTACATGGCGTGATTGTTGGACTAATCTTCTGCGAAGGCACAAGGGCGAACTCGATCTCTCCAGTGTTGACCTTGACGGAAGCCATACTCCAGCAATAAGGGGCGGACAGGACGTCGAGTACCAAGGGCGCAAAAAACGCAGGACCACCAATGCACTGTATCTTACCGACAGACAGGGACTGCCCTTGGCAATGTCTGAGCCTGTCGCCGGAAACCACAATGACCTGTACAACATCGAGGTGCAGTTCGAGGTTGTGACAGCAACCTTGGACAAAGCGGGCATACCCGTGGAAGGTCTGTTCCTAAATGCGGACGCTGGCTTTGATTCCAGGGAATTCAGGGAGTCCTGTGCCAAAAGGGATATCAACGCGAACATCTGCTTCAACAAACGAAACGGAAGCACAGACAGGGATGAGTATTTTGATCAAAAATTATATGACCATCGATATGCCATAGAGCGAACAAATGCCTGGATGGATAGCTTCAGGTCTTTGCTTAACAGGTTCGATACAACAACACAAAGCTGGAAAGGGTTTAATTACTTAGCATTCATCGTTATAGCACTCAAAAAATTTAAGAAGAAAATAAAATCAAAAGTTTAAACCAGTTCATAATGATAAGCTCAATTCTTAAAACTTCTCCGCATTCAAATTCTTGTCTACTAATAATCCTTCTAATACTTTCAAGTTGAAATTAAGGTTTTGGTTGGCTTTGAATTTAATGATAAATAAGTCTAAAGTGCCTTCAATCGTTTCTTGGTTTCCTAAGTTGATAAAGGTTGGATACAACACTTTTTCTCTGTTGGAATGTAATCGGTCATTAGTTAAATTCTCCATTTTTAAAGTATTCAACGCTTCTATTCCGACAAATTTATAACTTGACTCTTTGTACGGCATTGCAAAACTCAAGGCATTCACATCTTTTAGGTCTTTCCCTGAAACCAACACTTCGATGATTTCATCTTTAGCATAAGCTTTCTTTTTAGTCGAAATGCTGATGCCTCCAGCAACTTTTACTGAATCTTTGTTTTTAACACCACCATCGATGCGGGTCGCCACTGTGGAAATGTCGTAAGCATCAATCAAGTTGTTGTTATTCACATCCCCGTTACTGACATAACCTTCAAAATCGGCATCGCCTAATCTTAGTCCATTGTAGTTCGTATACGAGGTGAGATCATTTCTATCTACTAAACGATCGTTGTTAATATCTCCAGGAATATAGCTTGGCGTGCCTTCCACCTTATAGATATAAAGTTCGCTGCCAGATCCAAAATTGCCGACCGCGTTTGTGATCGCCATTTTAACGTAGCGAACCGTTGGGTTTTCAGCAAAAACAACCGTTTTGATACTGTCGTTTTTTGCCCAAGTAAAAGTTTCAACTTCCGTCCAATCTTGCTTGTCGTTACTGTAAGAGATAGTGCCTTCTAATAAGGTACCATTGCCCCCGCCAGATCTTGGCATATATTGTAGTTTGTCCAATTGGTTAATGGTGTTCAAATCAATGACCATTTCAAACGGTAAGGCTTTTAAATTCCAGTTGGTATGCCATCCTGTGCTTTCGTCAAAGTCAAAAAGATTGGCCACCTGTGCACCACCTTGATCTGCCACCGAAACTTTTGCGGTAATCCCTTTAATTGCAAATTCCAAAGGATTATTTTTTGTAGTCGCTGAAAAATCAGTCCAGTCAGAATTACCAGATTTATTTACCGCGCGTACTTTGAATGTATAAGACGTTTCTGGTTTTAAATCGCTAAATAATAACGAATTATTCTTTATTGTAGAATATAACATGCCGTCAAATTCTATTTCATAAAAATCGGCATTGACTACTTTATTCCAGGTTGGCGTGAGCGTATAGGCTTCACTGTTTTCTTCCGTGACCACAGTGTGTGCTGGAGCAGTCAATGCACCTGATGTGATGCTGTGGGAGTCGGTCGATAAAAACTTAAATCCTTTAATCTCGATACTAACTTGGTTTTTGGTAATATCTGTGGAGGCCAACTTTACTAAAAACTGTGGGTTTTTGATAACTTGTAACTTCTCAAGCCCACTTCCTTTTGTTGAGAATTTGTTCAAGTTTGGTGCTGCATCATAGAAATAAACATTCTCTTTCGCATCAAAATCTGTCTTGGAGGTTGCCTCACTAAGCTTCACTTTTTTCTTTCCTATTTTGGCAACAACCGCTTTAGGTTTTTCAGTGACATTCACTACAAATTCAGTAGCTTTTTCTTTAATAAAACCCTTGAACTCGCCTGTAGATGGGTGCACGGTAATATGCGCAGTGGTTTTGTCTACTTCTGAGGTTATTGACGTATGAGCGCCTGCACTCAACTTATAAGCTTCTGAAACACCGTCGTCATCATATTGTGTAAATGACGATTTCCCAGCTGGGTAAATCTCGTAGATCCGTAAATTTTCATTGATTTCCGAAACGTTGTTGTTGGGGTTAACCATCGGAATGATCGCCCCACTTTTTACGAATACCGGAAGTTTCCATATCGGGCTATCAAAATTATTGATGATGCGATTGCCTTCAAATGTTTCGCCGCTAAAGTAATCGATCCAATTGCCCTCTGGTAAATAGATGCCGTTACGGATGTCATTCCCCTGTTCGTCCGAAGCTGTGGCTTGATAAATAGGAGCCACTAAGAAACTCGGGCCGTACATGAATTGGTATTGCGTTGCTTTTCCTTCGGTATATGGGTTTTTAGCTTCCATAAACATCGGTCTGATCATCGGCTTACCATCCACAGATTCTTTGGCGATGCTATAAGCATAAGGTAAAAGCTCAGATTTTAACTTCAAATAATTTCTATTGATGGAAGCTGTAGGCTCACCTAACGCTTGTGGATATTTCGGGTTCGCGCCCCAACCATCCATATTCAACTGCATCGGCGTAAAGGTTTTCCATTGGAAATCCCTCATGTTAATAATTGGTTTATTACCACCAAAAATGCCGTCCATATCTGAGGAGATATTAGGCTGTCCCGATAATCCCGATCCGATATAAGTTGGGATGTGAAAACGGATATATTCCCAAACACCACCCGTTTGATCACCAGACCATATCGTCGCATAACGTTGTGTGCCAGCCCAGCCATCTAAAGATATGATAAAAGGACGTGCATTGTCGCCATACTGGGTCATAATAGTTGCGGCATCCGCAACACCATTAAGTCCAAAAGAATAACCAGGACCTACCCAAGCCACGTCGGTTTTTAAAGCCCTTACACCAGCGTCGCGTACTTCTTTTACAATATCACGTTGTAATAATGCGCTGATACTATCAATGGGATGCAAATCGGATTGCGTCCATAAACCTATTTCCACACCGTTTTTTCGAGCATAATCTCCAAAGGATTTCAGGTTTTTAATATTGCCATCCAAAGTTTCCGTTTGGCCGTATCCCGCCCCATAACCATCATTTGGAAGAATCCAACCCAACGGCATGTCGTGATTTCTGTAGCGGTCAATGACAGCACGTGCTGAGAATTGATAATCTCCTAGCTCTCCGTTTAAAGTTTCTCTAGCGCCACCATTGTCCTTCTGGCTTTCCTTATACAATTTCCCATCTTCGAACGGGGTGCCTTTTTCATCTTCCATCCAATAATCGCGGTTGTAAGCATTTAAATGGCCTTCATAAAACGCGAACTTTGGTATTAAAACTGGATTTCCGGTTAATTGATAAAAATCATTTAATAACGCAACAGAAGTATCATTGATCATAAAAAACACATCCAAATAATCCGTGTCATGCGTTAAGGTTACGGTACCTGCTTCTTTGTTTCCAAAATCATAATTTCCTTTTTTGAAGCTGTGCCACAAGATGGCATAACCGTTTGTGGACCAGTAAAAAGGATTCGGGGAAGCTACGCCGCCATCCGTCCAGCTGTTTTGGTTTTCAATAGCTATAGTATTTCCTTTGTGGGAGAATCGTCCGTTTTGGACGCCACCACCATAAAAATACTCATCAGCATTTTCTTTTAAAGTTAGGATGACCTCTTTTTCATCGAAAATAGGCGCTGCCGTTTCTTCTACTACAACAGATTGCGTCTCATTATCGCGGATTTTAAATAAAGCTGTTTTCTTATTAAAAATAACCGTGATTTTTTCGGTTGAAATGTGAAGTTCATCCTGCTGATCTGTTGCTTGTAAATTGGTAACATCTTTCCTCGGGTGGTCCACCAATATTTGAGCTTCAGGTTTCGCTTTTGGAGCGCGCATGCCCTCCCCAGAATTATCTTGAAAAAGTCTAAAAATATGATCTCCATAAAAGTCCAAGAGCATCTTCTGATTATTAGAAAAAGACACCTCCACCGTGGTGGCATTAATTTTTTTGGCACCAATTACGGTATGTTCTCCTGATATTTCCGTTTGTTGGGTGGCGTTTTTAGAAGTCTCTTGAGCTTGCAGACTGTTAAAGGTAACAAACGAGGCAATTGCAAAAAAGAAACTTGCTTGGCGTTTGATAGCCCGGAATTTAAGTATTATCATAGGTTTGTTATATCGAAATAGTTAGTATTGTTTTAAGTAGGTGGCTAAGAGAGAGTGAATTTTCTTCTATTTTTAGGAGGTCTCAACATCATTTATTATAGATCTGATTAGACTTGGCGTAAAAATAACCATAATATTAGTTTTAAGCTTTCTCGTTTTTCCAAATGTTGCGTTAAAAAATATTAGGTTAAGCCTTATAATGACCCACTTGCTGAAATAAACAAAACAGAAAAGGACACACGACTAATGGATTTAGTCTAATGTCCTTTCATTTAGTGTTAGTTCAGAAACGCCAGTTATTAAATTTCATTTTAATAACCAGCGCTGTTTCCAGAATTTTTTATTTTACATGCACTGTAA
>JBBSRC010000112.1:0-10230 GCA_038243395.1 Flavobacteriales bacterium
ACCAACGGCTTCAACATCTCCCAAACCGTCTCCGCCAATATCTTATGCCCTTCCACATTTGGATGAATCCCATCACCTTGATTTAATGATGCAATCCCGCCCACATCTTTCAATATAAATGGAATAAATTTCACCTGGTTTTCTTTGGCTAAATCGGCATACAGCTGTTTAAATTCTGTGGTATACTTTTGTCCCATATTCGGAGGAAGTTCCATGCCTGCAAGGATGATCATAGTCTCCGGACTTTTTTCCTTTACCACGTCGATGATAGCTTGCAAATTGGCACGTGTTTCAGATAAAGGCACTCCGCGCAAACCGTCGTTCGCCCCAAGTTCCAGAAGAAATATGTCTGCAGGTTGTTTGATAATCCAATCAATGCGGCTTTTACCACCTGCCGTTGTTTCGCCACTGACCCCGGAATTAATCACGGTATAATCTAAATCTAGCGCATCCAATTTTTGTTGTAGAAGAGCAGGATAGGCATCACTGCTATCATCCAATCCATAGCCCGCCGTAATGCTGTCTCCAAAGCATAATATAGTTTTTGTTTTGGTTTCTGGGATTGCAGCTTCCTCTGATTGTTCATCCTTTTGTTGGTTTTCACTCGTTTTTTCAGATTTCGAATCGCCACATGAGTAGAGAAATAGTGGTAAAATAAAATAACAAAACTTTAAGAGTTTAGACCCCATTGAGGTTGGTAGATATGAATGCAATTGTTTATTTTCCGCCTTGGACATAAGTCGCTATTTAAATTAAAATTAGATGTCAAAGATATTAAAGATTACCGGGTTGGAAAAGACATATCTCAGTGGTAACAAACAATTAACGGTCCTACATGACATCTCTTTCAATGTTGAAAAAGGCCAAACCTTTTCCATCGTTGGGCCTTCAGGAAGTGGAAAAACAACCTTGTTGGGTTTGTGTGCGGGCTTGGATCAGCCAAATGCAGGGAGTGTAGAATTATGCGGAAAGGATTTGAATACCCTCAATGAAGACCAACGCGCCCAATTGCGTAATAAGGAAGTCGGATTTATTTTTCAGAATTTTCAATTGTTGCCTACGCTCACGGCTTTGGAGAATGTAAGTGTGCCTCTAGAATTGCAAGGCGCTAAAGACGCAACCCAAAAAAGCAGAACCTTATTGGAAAAAGTTGGCTTGGGAGATCGCGTGCATCATTATCCATCTCAACTTTCTGGTGGTGAGCAGCAGCGTGTGGCATTAGCCCGTGCTTTTGCTAATGCGCCGTCCATCTTATTTGCCGATGAGCCCACCGGTAATTTGGATGAAGAAACTGGCGAGAAAGTGATTCAGTTATTATTGGATTTAAATAAAGAAAACGGCACCACCTTGATCATCATCACACACGATTTAGAACTAGCCAATCGAACGCAACAGATCTTAAAACTAAAAGGCGGAAAAATAGTGACCAACCAATTGACTTCTGTACTGTGAACAATTCAAATAAAAACAATAATCTACAATTATCGTGGCTTTTTAAAATGGCCTGGCGAGATGCCAAAGCCAGTAAAGTTCGGCTGCTTTTATTTATGGCCTCGATCATATTGGGCATTGCCGCCGTGGTTTCCATCCAATTGTTCAGCACGAATTTAAGAGATAACATCAAGCGCCAATCTAAAACTTTGATAGGTGCTGATTTTATAATAAATTCCAAGCAAGAACCCACAGCACGTGCTCAGGCAATAATTGATTCTTTAAAACCTGCTGCTTCTGAAGTGAACTTTGTATCCATGATTGCTTTCCCAAAAAATGGTGGTACTAAGTTAGTTCAGGTTCGTGGACTTAAAGGAGATTTTCCTTTTTACGGAAAAATGGAAACAGAACCTTCAGCCGTAGAAAAAAACTATCAAGGATCAGGAGGAGCTTTAGTGGATGCTACTTTGATGCTGCAATTCGATATAAAGCCAGGCGATTCCATAAAAATAGGCGAACTGATGCTTCCCATTGCTGGTGCATTAAAATCAATTCCCGGTAATTCGGCGATTTCGAGTTCTGTAGCACCGCCGGTGATTATTCCGCACCGTTTTATCGAAGCGACACAATTGTTACAATTTGGAAGTCGCAAAGAATATCAATACTTCTATACGGTGGCAGATACCTTAAATTTAAACCGGCTTGAAAATCAACTGCAACCGTTATTGGATTTAGAGAATGCGAGAATCAACACGCATCTCAATGCTACCGAAAATTTAGGCAAACGTTACGACAATGTGGGTAAATTCTTGAATTTAGCCGCTTTTATTGCATTGTTGTTAGGCTGTATTGGTATCGCCAGTTCGGTGCATATTTACATCAAAGAAAAATTAAAAGCTATCGCTGTATTGAAATGCATGGGAGCAAGCCGACTTCAGAGTTTTCTGATATTCCTGATTCAAATTGCGGGCATTGGGATAGTCGGCGGGCTGATCGGGTCTCTTATTGGCGTCGGTGTCCAAGAACTATTTCCATATTTACTCAAAGACTTTTTACCGTTTACCCTCCAAATAACAATTACTCCACAACCTATTTTCATTGGGATATTTCTCGGTTTGTTTATGTCGGTCTTATTTGCTCTCTTACCATTGTTGCGCACCTGGTATGTTTCGCCGTTGGATGTGTTGCGTGTGGATGATAATGAAGCTCAAGAACCACTAATGGTACGGGTTATGGTCTTCACGGCCATTTTAATATTTCTGTTTCTATTTGCACTTTGGCTTATTGGTAATGCATTATATGCCTTGGTTTTCGTGGCCGCAACCGCACTTACTTTTGCTATTTTAGCGGCGGTCGCTCTCGGCTTTATTAAGACCATCAAACGGTTTTTTCCCAAGCATTGGAATTTTACGGCACGCCAAAGTTTACTTAACTTATTCCGACCAAACAATCAAACAGTGGTCTTGATTGTGGCCATTGGACTGGGTACATTTTTAATCAGCACCTTGTATTTTAGCAAGGACATGCTGCTCACAAAAACAGAATTGTCTCAAAGTTCTGAAAAAGCAAACGTCATCATCTTGGATGTTCAACCCCAACAGACCAGTGCTGTAGCAGAAAGTATTTCAGACAATGATTTGCCTGTACTGAACAATATTCCGATGGTAACTATGCGCATGCACAGTATCAACGGAAAATTGGTCAATGAACTTCGTCAAGACAGCACAAAGCAGGTGCGTGGCTGGATTTTGAATCACGAATTTAGAACGACCTATCGGAATGCGTTAACCGATGCTGAAGAACTGGACGAAGGCAAATGGATTCCACATTTAAATCCTGGAGATCCGGTGGTCATTTCCATTTCTGATAATCTGGCTGACGATTCTAAACTCAAAGTGGGCGATCCTGTGGTTTTTAATGTGCAGGGCGTACTTATGGAAACCACGGTAGGCAGTATTCGCAAGGTCGATTGGGCACAGATGCAGATCAATTTTACCATCGTATTTCCTACCGGTGTTCTAGAGCAGGCACCACAGTTTAATGTGTTTACTACGAATGTTCCAGACGAAGCACGATCCGCAACCTTACAACGTGATTTGGTTTCTAAATTTCCGAATGTAACTATTATTGATTTACGCCAGGTCTTTACACTCGTGGAAGACATCTTGGATCAGGTGTCGTGGATTATTAATTTCATGGCATTCTTCAGTATTCTTACTGGCATCATCGTTTTGATAGGCTCGGTAAGAACCAGCAAATACCAACGCATTAAAGAAAGCGTCTTGCTCCGGACATTAGGTGCTAAAAATAGCCAGATCTTACAAATCTCTGCTTTTGAATACGTCTTTTTAGGCTTGCTTGGAAGTTTGGTTGGGATTGTATTGGCCTTATTAAGCAGCTTATCCTTGGCCTTTTTTGTATTTAAAGAACCCTTCGTTCCGTCACTGATTCCCTTTGTTGTGTTTTTACCCGGGATTACGGTATTGGTTTTAGTGATTGGTTTAAGTAATATCCAAAGTGTGTTAAGAAGTTCGCCGTTGGAAGTTTTACGACGAGAGGGATAGATTTGAATTGCGGATATGTTTTATTTATTCTTCATTATTAATCTATTATTAATTTAATAATCAGCAGATTAGAACGAAGCAAATAGTCGATAATAGCCGATAATTCCAAAAAGAATTAGGAAACACAAAACAGATGCAAAGTACCATTTTGACAGGAGTTTGGCTTTAAAAAACCGAATCATAAACCATAGGAAGGTTATCAACAAAATAGGTACAAGCCAAAATATGTAGACTGATGTTCCCGTAAGACCGAAAACCAAAAGGAATGAATTGGTACTCATTGTTTGTAGGGCATAATAAACCAAGCCTGAAATAAATAAAATAGCACTTATTGAGCTTAACAATAAAGGAAGATTAATAGATGGTTTTTTCTTCTTAACCAGTTTTACAATTGCTAGAATACCACTTACTAAAATGCCGACAATGCTAATAATAAGTAAAACAATCACAAACGGATCTCGATCTAAATATGATTTTTTTAGTAACTTATATATATGAGGGTTTTTATAATAGGACGTCGTGAAATCAATTTCAAAATTTGAATCCTTAATGCAGTCTCCATTTATTGTTGAAGTCGGAGCTTCTAAAAAAGCATGCAATATTTTTTCCCCACAAGGGTGCATTGTAGCACCATGCCCAACTTTTGGAAGCTCGAAATAAATATGGTTGCTAAAATTTTTACTAATTTCCTTAGTCAATTCTGGCGGTGTTATGGGATCATAGTCTCCAGCCATCAACAGAGATGGCACAGAGGTTTTAACTGGAGTAATAGCTATAGAATCCGTTTTAATAAGCGTATCGTTCAGATAAAACTCCAAGTAGGAATCTACTAAAGCGTATGGTTCTAGATTTTGTTTTGCTTCCGCTACGAGTCGTCTAGAATCTTCTATTGTTCCCTTATGGTCATAATTGTACTCAATGAGTCCTAAAGCATTAAAACCACTCTCAACATTTGATTGCATACTGTTTACCAATACTCCTAATGACAGCTTATCGCGGGAGATAAAATTTTCCAATAAAATTGGGATGATGGGGTATAACTGATAACTGTAGAGTAATTGATGGACAATGGCATTGACTTCTTCTTTGCTGAGATAGACCAAGGAACCATCACGTAATTCAACTTCAAATGGTTGCGCATCCAGTGACGTTAAAAATTCAATAAATCGATCTTGAAGGTCGGGATAAGCTTTATTACAATCAGGTTGATTTTTACAATCGTTTAAAACAATTGTCAAACTACGAACATAGTAGATTGACATTGAGCCATTAAGGGGTTTGCCTATTGGGACATTAGAGTCCAGTACTGCGGAGCGTATATTGATGTTATAAAGCTCTGCTGCTCTTATAAAGTGTTGAATTGCCATCGTCCCGTATGAAACACCATATAGATTATAATCATCGTAGGGTAGTTGCTGAGCTAAAAACGCGGCATCCCTAGCAAGATTGATCATGCCATAATTATTATAATTAATTCCTTGGGCTTTTAAACTTTCGATACAATCTTTATAGCGATTTGTTATACGAGCGCTCACTTCAGAATAAGGCATGGCAGTCATAAGATCTTTCCATGCTTCTTGGCCTAGCTCAGGACATGGTAAGATAGTAGAAAAGCCTGAGCCACGGTAATCATAAAGAATGATATCGCGTTGGTCCAAAAGCGGACTATTGGCATACCAAGATGCTTGAAATAACTCAGGCAATCCCCAGCCTCCCTGAAAAATAATAATTGGATCTCCTTTAAAATCTGGGTTTTTGGTCTTTAAAATACAGTAGGCAATTTTGATTTTTTTTCCCTCAGGAAGATCGTAGTTTTCAGGGACAGTGATATAACCAAATTCTGTTTTAGGATGCTCCTTAACAAATGAACAGTCTTCCAAAAAGCAATCGACTTTTTCAATTTGACCAATCGTTTGGGATGATGTAGTCATAGCGCAGAGCAATAATAATAATAATAAAAGTAACGCTCTAGACATAGTGTTAGTTTTAATGGTAATAAATATACAAAAAGATAATAATCAATACATTACATATTATTAAAAATATTTTTCACTCTAAATAAATCATTTTAAATGGATATAATTAGATGCGAACTTTAAAAGCTATTATGTAATTTATACACTCAATCATAAATTCCATTTCTAGTTTTTTAAAACGTTGAAAGAATCCTGATTGGAGTTCGTGGAAGTTATTGAAAGGAAAGCGTTGGACGCGTAATTTGTTACTTTAATTTGGTTTAGCTGTTTTCAGAAGCATTCCTATTTATTAATTTCGTAAATTGAGTGTTTAAAATTCACATAAAAACAATGCAAAACATACTATACCCATTGACCCTTCAAATCCCAACAGGCACTCCAAATCCGGGAAGCGGTAATTCTCTCGATTTTACAACTCCCTTTGATGTGATTGTATTTATCGTTCTGCCCATCGCCATTATCGTCCTTTATTATCTATATAGAAAACAAAAGAACAAGAGGCCGAAATAAAAAACAGGGTTTTATCAGGTTTATAGCTACATCACAGTAAAATCTCAATGTTCCAGAGTTGACGAAGTTTTATTGCCACAGACTAGCGGCATTTAAATAGCACGGCGTAGCAATCATATTTACGAATTAATAGCATCTTCCAAGCCTCAGCTTGACGACACATTAATAGAGACAGCGTGGCAATAGGTCATAGCAAAAAGATCAACAATTCACAATAGCCACAGCGTGGCGACATATTAATAGAGATAGCGTGGCGACATATTAATAGAAACAGCGTGGCGATATTTTCATAGCAAATACATAAACAATTCGCAATAGCGTAGCGACATATTAATAGTGGCATATTAATTACGTAGCGACACAGCAAAAACCACATCCTGTCGAAATATTAATAATAATTATGAATTTTATTCAACATATAGTCTAGCAACGAAAAATCACACCATCATTCATCCATAAAAATATAATCTGGTTTAAAATCAACTTCATAAGCAATGAGAAATTCAATATATTCTTCCCTGAATCTTTTCTTGGTATGATGAATTTCCTGGTTTTTAATATATTCTATGATATGCTTTACACTCGATTGGCCTATTGTAAATGCACCAAATCCTAACTGCCATTCAAATTTTCCAATTACCTTATTATTGTCATTGATCCATTTTGAGGAATTTGCCTTAATATCTCTAACCAAATCCGATAAATTACAATCAGGGCTTGTGCTTATTAATAAATGGATATGATTTGTCATTCCATTGATGATCATTAATTTCTGATTTTTATTGGAAATGATACCCGAAATGTATTTATACAAGTCTTCCTTTAAATGAGATGATATTAAATTTTCTCTGCCTTTAACCGCAAAAACGATATGAAAATATAATTGCGTATAGGTGTTTGCCATTTTAAAGGTATTTGCTTTGGGATTATTTTAGAATGATTGTTTTGTGTCGCCACGCGAAGACGTGATCATTTGATATTTATTCACGATTTGCTTATTGGTAAATTGTGACGTTCTCTATTAATATTTCGCCCCTATTAACATGCCGCCACTCTGTGGCTATAATTGATCAATTTAGCTATTAATATTTCGCCACGCTGTGGCTCTTTTATAATGGACCAAATTAATTATAAACTTGCCATCAGGCCGTGGTTAAGATACGTCGGCTTTTAAATCTCTAAATTAATTATATCCAAATCTTTGGTGGCTGGGCCGTTGAGGAGTTTTCCTTGGATATCGAAGCGAGCGCCATGGCATGGACAATCCCATGATTTCTCGGTGTTGTTCCAATCCACGTTGCCGCCCATATGGGTGCAGGCACTGGTTACCGCGTGCAATTGACCTTCAGGATCTCGATAAATCGACATGGTTTTACCCTCGAAGGAAACGGTTTTACCTTCATCATTTTTTATGTCCGACAGGCTTTCAATTTTCTCAGCGGTAAACTTATCTGTGATTAAATGGAATACGGCATCGGCATTTTCTTTTAAAGTGTCTTTAAAACCGGCTACAACATTAAAACGTGATGGATCAAATAAATCTTCGTATTTATTTTCTTTTTGTAGGATCAGATCGGAAATGATCATGGCAGACAGCGTTCCGAAAGTCATTCCGTTACCATCATAACCTGTTGCCCAATAGATGTGGTCTTTCCCTGGTTCTTTGCCAATAAATGGCAGGCCGTCCACCGGGGTATAAAATTGGGAAGACCAGCGGTTGGTGATTTCATCAATGTCAAAATACTGAGACACATAGTTTTCTAATCTCGTAAGACAGGATGCCGGATCGTCTTCATGACCCGTTTTGTGATCCTCGCCACCGGCAATGACGTATTGTTGTCCATCAATTTCTTGGGTGCGGTAATAATGATAGGGTTCACACATATCCGAGCCTTGCGCTTGTGGGTAATTTCCAGATTTTAAGGTAAATGCCAACACATAACTGCGATACGGTGCAGCGAGGAAATTCATCCTATTGATGTTCGGTACCACATGGGTTGCCCACATAAAATCATTTGCTTGGTATTCTGAATTTGTTGTCTTAATGGTTACTTGATCGTCTTTCTCTGAAACCTCTGTAACTTTCTCGCCCGTCAAAATTGTGCCGCCGTGTTGTATAAAAGCTTCACTGACTGCTTTAATATATTTGGTGGGATGGAATTGCGCTTGTCCGCCAATTTTAACGATGGCATCACAAGGGATTGGAAATGGATTTTCGGAAACCCGTTCTATCGGAATACCAACTTTTGCTGTGGCTTCAAACATTTTTTCCAATTGTTTTGTTTGGTCTTGGTCCAGTGAAAATACATAAGCATCTCTGTGATCAAAGCCACAATCAATCTGCAATTCGTCGATGATATTTTTTATCTGCTGAATCACTTCGGGACCGGTGTGGGCAAGAAGCTGAGCTTTGTCTTCCCCAAAACTACTAATCACTTGGTCGTATTGGGCATCATAAAACGTGTTGATATGAGCCGTAGTTCCGCCAGACGTTCCAAATCCGATATTTTCGGCTTCAATGATCAGGCAATTTCTCCCTGCTTTCTGCAGCAGATAGGCTGCGGTAATGCCAGTGATTCCTGCTCCAGCAATGATCACGTCATATGGCTTTGCAGAATTCGCATTAACCGATGCCGACATTTGAACACTTTGCCACAAACTTTTATTTGTTCCGTCTCTTTTCATAAGATGTATTTTTAGATGTTTTTAATGAATGTAATTTCTCAAAAGGTAATACACCGGTTTTGAGACTTTTAAAATTAATTTATTAAAATGATTGTATTGGACTGTATCCTATAAATCTTTTCACAAAATGTCATTACGAAATTATTGAAGTTTTCCTTGACAAGTGTTTGCAAATTTTTAGTGATGTCATTGCGAGGATGCGCGACGAAGCAATCTCATACGATCAAGAACTTCCTAATAATATCTTTAGACTTACTACAATTACAAGCAATACTAGGCTACTTATATAAGTAATTTTGAATTATGAATTTCACAGACTATTATTCCCGCATTTTAGCCATCCAAGGCGACTATCCTAAACTGAGTTTTGAACAACACAAAAAGATGTTCAACATCATTTCGCTTGAAATGCGATTGGATGAATTGAACCGGATTGAAGATGTGCTCAAAGATCCTGACCTGCAACGGAAGGTTTATCAACGGGATCAATCCATACGCTCACAATTGGAAAAACTGACCCAAAATGATCATGCCGCCAGTCTTTTGGAAAAGATGGTGGAGGCTTCGCACAGGGATTGATAGCGTGTATTTTAGATGGATCTAATTTATTTTGTGGTGTTTTATTTTAGTTAAGGCTTCCTGTATTAATGATTAATATTCTTTTTACTAGAAAATGAGGTGTTTGTTGATAATCACTTGATAACTATTTGATTACAAAAGCTCATTGTTAATATACATGTCTATATTTACAGCTGTTTCAGAATTTGAAGAAATAATAGCTATTTGTTCAATTAGCAGAACGCAATTCCAAAATATTTGAAACATTAAAAACTTAAAATATTAAGAATTTCTACATGTGTTGTTTCGAGATATTGTGATTAATGAAGAACGAATTATAACTGCGTTGACGAAATTAATTTAGATTATAGAGGTCAGTATCTAAATACGTATCTTTATTGTCAGTAAATACATAATATTATGGATGTTTTTAAAGGTCAAAATCTTCTAGAGTTCTCTGATCGGTTCAGAACTAATGAAGATTGCAAGAAATACTTAGCATCAAT
>JBBSRC010000113.1:0-10179 GCA_038243395.1 Flavobacteriales bacterium
AAAAGGTAAAGCAGTTACCAAAGAGCAATACGCCGAAATCTTAAAAGATAAAATGAAAGAAATGCAGGACATGGGTGGCGGTAGAAGTCGCGGTTCACGTTTCTAAAATTTGACTTCCTAACATAAACAATCAATCGACAACTTATAATGAAACAATTTTTAACGCTTATTCTGCTTTGTGCAGTTGGAACTTCTTTTGCCCAAATTAAAGTAGAAGGTGTCGTAAAAGATAGTACAGGGAATCCGTTGGAATTAGTTAACGTTATCGCTATCAATCAACAAACCAAAGGCTTGGAGTCATACAGCATTACCAACGATCAAGGACGTTACAAATTGGCTTTGACCAAAAACATAACCTACACGATTCAAGTAAGTTATATTGGCATGAAAACTTCCGACGAGACTTTAAGTATTAAAGAGTCTGACCTTATTAAAAATTTCACGTTAGAGGAAGACAACAGTTTGGATGAAATTCATCTTACCTATGAAATGCCAGTGACTATGAAAGGAGATACTTTGGTGTACAATGCAGATTCTTTTAACAAAGGAACAGAGCGAAAACTAGGCGATGTGTTGAAAAACCTTCCAGGAGTTGAAGTCAATGCCGATGGCGAAATTGAAATAGAAGGCAAAAAAGTAGGTAAGGTCATGATTGATGGTAAGAATTTTTTTGATGGCGATTCCAAATTGGCCACAAGAAATATTCCGGCGAGTGCGGTGGACAAAGTGCAGGTACTTAAAAATTATGCTGAAGTAGGACAATCAAGTGGCGTGACCAATAATATGGATAATATTGCCATTAATATTAAGCTAAAACAAGGGAAGACCAATTTCTGGTTTGGCGATATAACTACTGGAGGCGGTGTTTCAGAAGAGAATGGACTGTATTTAGTGCAACCAAAGCTGTTTTATTACAGTCCAAAATACAGTGTGAATGTGATTGGCGATTTAAATAATATTGGCGAAGTTGCTTTTACGCGTCGGGATTATTTTAATTTTTCAGGAGGTTTTAGAGCGCCAAGCCGTAATAGTGGGACTTCCATTAATTTAGGAAGTAATAATCTTGGATTTTTATCCATGCAGAACAATAGAGCAAAGGATATCAACACCAAATTTGGCGCTGCAAATCTTAGCTATTCGCCTAATAAAAGATTGGATTTAAGCGGATTTGTGATTTTATCAGGTAACAGGACTGATTTGCAAGAGAACAACTCTGTACAATATACCAATTCCGATTTGGGAATTCCCGATGAAGACACACAAAGTACTACCCGACAGCGCAGTGATTTGGGGATGCTGAAAATGAGTGCAAAATATAAGCCTAACGCAAGTAATCAATTGGATTATGACATATTGGGACGCCTTTCAAAAGAATCTCAAGATCAAAACTATTTATCCTCAGTTATTGGAAATATAGATCAGTTTGAAAAAACCAAACCATTTAGCATCAACCAAAACCTAAGCTATTATTATACCTTGGACGAGACGAATATTTTTGCTTTTGAGGCGCAGCATTTATTACAGGATGAAGATCCGTTTTATAATGCCATCATTGAGGAAAAGAGCAATTATGAAACGACGGCGAATAATTTAGGATTGGATCCCAATCAATTGGATTACAATATAGTTCAGGACAAAAGGATCAGGTCAAACCAATTGGATGCGAAATTGGATTATTGGAAGGTGTTGAATTCAAAAAGCAACCTCAACTTTACTTTAGGAACTATTTTGAGCAACCAAAATTTTGATTCTGAAATATTTCAATATTTGGATGATGATACCGTTTTTGAATCAACCCCAACGTTTAACAATGGTTTGGACACCAACAACACCGATTATAACTTTACCGATATTTATCTTGGAGCGCATTACCAATTCAAGACCGGAATTTTCACGATTACACCGGGGCTTTCAGCACATGCCTATAGTTCGAAAAACGTACAGTACGGGGAAGAATATAAAAATAATTTCTTCAAGCTCCTTCCTGATTTTGATATGCGCATCCAGTTGAAGAAGAGTGAGAACATCTCTTTGACTTATGCCATGAATACCCAGTTTACGGATGTGACCAGATTGGCAAGGGGAATTGTGCTCAATAATTATAATTCTATTTTCTCCGGAAATGAAAGTTTGGATAATGCTTTGTCCCATAATGTAAGACTGAACTATTTCAGCTTTAATATGTTTAATTACACGAATGTGAATGGAGGTATCAGCTACAGCAAAAAGATTGATCAAATTCGTAATTTGACCAATTTTGAAAGTGTAATTCGAACCAATTCGCCATTCAATTCTGATTTTGCCGATGAGACTGTCAGCGCAAACGGACGTTTTCAAAAACGATTTGGTAAGTTGCAAGCTTCCGTGAATGGTAATTTTAGTTATTCAAAATTTAATCAGTTTATTCAGGGCATACGTTCAGTCAATGAAAATTACTCACAATCTTACGGTGCGGAATTTAGAACGAATTTCAGACAAGCACCAAACGTTACGGTGGGGTATCGTTATGGTATTCAAGATAGTGACCAAGGCTCGACTAGAAGTAAGTTTTATACCCAAACGCCTTCCATAGAAGTGGATGCCTTGATTTTGAAGACATTTACTTTCAGAACAGATTTTTCATATAATAATTTTAGTAACACAGATCGTACCCTTAACGAATATGAATTTTGGAACGCTTCTTTATCTTACAGAAAAAACAAGGATGCCAAATTGGAATACGCTGTGAAAGCAACCAACTTATTGAATACAAAATCGCAGAGCCAGAGTAATACGAGTAATATTTCAGTAAGTGCAACAGAATACTTTATTCAACCACGTTTTGTGACCTTTAGAGTTATTTATTCACTGTAGCTAAGTTCACTATTAACGCCTATAAACAGGATAATTTCGGCAGAAGTTGTCTTGTTTTTGCTTCAAAACTTAAATAATAGTCGTATTTTCATGCACTTAATTTTACTCCTTAAACTATAAAGAAATGAAAAGAATTTTGTTAGGCGCATTCCTGATGTGCTTCATGCTTACAGTAACAGCACAAGATAAAAATGCAGTTATTGAAAACATAATTAAAGAAGCCAATGACAATTCCCAATTGGAAATTTTAGGACATCACTTAATGGATGTTATTGGTCCACGATTGGTGGGAACACCACAGATGAAACAAGCTCATGACTGGGCTGTAGCCACTTATGAAAAATGGGGAATTCCTGCACAAAATGAACAATACGGCGAATGGAAAGCATGGGAGCGTGGCATAACCCATATTGATATGGTATACCCACGTGTGCAAACTTTGCCTGGAATTCAACTATCTTGGAGCCCGAGTACTGGTCCGAAAGGTGTGACTGCAGAAGTAATCAATCTTCCAACAGTAAAGAATGCTGCAGAATTTAAAACTTGGCTAAAAAACGTCAAAGGAAAATTTGTCATGGTTTCTGAATACCAAATTACCGGTAGACCTGATTATAACTGGGAAGAATTTGCAACCCCAGAATCTTTTGAGAACATGAAAAACACTCGTGATTCTATCTCGAGGACTTTTCGTGAAAACATCGGCAGAACTGGATATGATGCAAGATCTATCATTAACGCTTTAGAAGACGCGGGCGCCGTAGGGATTGTATCGTCATACTGGTCTAAAGGCTTTGGATCGAATAAAATATTTGGAGCGCGTACTAAAAAGATTCCAACGGTAGATATCGAATTAGAGGCTTATACTATGCTTTATCGTTTAGTTGAATATGGCGAAAAACCGAAAATTAAAATTGTTGCTGAATCCAAGGATTTAGGTGTCGCACCAACATTTAATACCATTGCACAAATAAAAGGATCTCAGAAACCAGAGGAATATGTAATTCTTTCAGCGCATTTCGATTCTTGGGATGGTGGTACAGGCGCAACGGATAATGGCACTGGAACATTAGTCATGATGGAAGCCATGCGATTATTGAAGAAATTTTATCCAAATCCTAAACGTACTATTTTAGTAGGACACTGGGGGAGTGAAGAGCAAGGATTGAACGGTTCACGTGCGTTTGTTGAAGACCATCCAGAGATTGTCGAAAACATCCAAGCTGTGTTTAATCAAGATAATGGAACAGGACGTGTGGTTGATTTGTCAGGAGCAGGGTATTTGCATGCTTATGATTATTTAACCCGTTGGATGAGCGCCGTTCCTAAAGATATTTCTAATCATATCAAAACAAATTTCCCCGGTTCTCCAGCTGGTGGAGGTTCTGACAATGCCTCTTTTGTGGCGGCAGGAGCACCTTCATTTAACTTAAGTTCGTTAAACTGGTCATACTGGAACTACACTTGGCATACGAACAGAGATACCTATGATAAAATCGTTTTTGACGACGTTAGAAGCAATGCGATCCTCACTGCTATTTTAGCTTATCAAGCCAGCGAAGATGACCAGAGAGTGTCTAAAGAAAGAATTATTATGCCAGTAAGTGAACGTACAGGTAAGCAAATAGAATGGCCAACACAACGTTCTCCAGAACGTAAAGGTGGTTTGGACTAATTCAAAATCTATTTATAAAATTAAATTTCAGTAGCTCCTGTTTCAGCTGGGGGTTATAAAAGAAAAAGTTAGGGCTTTAGCTAAACTATACTCTTGGGTGCAGTTTGGCTAAAGCCTTTTGTTTTTCTATACTTTCATGACCCCGAGCTAAAGCTCAGTGTTATTTGACTAAAATTGTTTCGGTAAGTTTAGTTGGCCGATTTGAATTTGAATAACCCCCTGCTTTAGCTGGGGGTTTTAGGAGATACATCAGAGGGCTTCAGCCAAACCGTTCTCTTGGGTGCCGTTTAGGCTAAAGCGCTTTGCTCTTCTATACTTTCTATGATCCCGAGATAAAGCTCAGGGCTACTTAAGCCATTATTGCTACAAAAACTCTTTGCTATCCTGTACCTCCATATTCCTGAGCTAAAGCACGAAGTTATTTAGTCAGGGAGATATAAAAAAACCTTCAGCAGTAATGTTGAAGGTTTTTTTGCCTTATTAATTCTATAATCTGATGTCTAGATTTTAGAGTCCATAATCTAGTGTTTAAAATCTATTGATCGATTTGAAACGCCGCTCTTACTTTGTCCACATAATCCAATTTTTCCCAAGTAAATAACTCTACATCAAGTGTTATTGTTACCCCGTTGAATTGCTCAAAGGTTTTTGAAACGGTCTCGTTAACCCTTCCCATATGACCATAAGCTGCAGTCTCAAGGTACATTGGTTGACGTAGTTTTAAACGGTCTTCAATCGCTGCAGGACGCATGTCAAAAATCTCGGATATCTTTTCAGCTATTTCTCCATCAGTCAAGTTAAATGGACAAGTACCGTAGGTATCTACATAAATGGAAGTAGGTTTTACAACACCAATAGCATAACTAACTTGTACTAAAACTTCAGAACAAACACCTGCTGCAACTAGGTTTTTAGCAATATGTCGTGTGGCATAGGCAGCACTTCTATCTACTTTACTTGGATCTTTTCCAGAAAAAGCACCACCACCATGGGCACCTTTACCTCCGTAAGTGTCTACAATGATCTTTCGTCCTGTAAGTCCCGTGTCGCCATGTGGGCCGCCGATAACAAACTTTCCTGTTGGATTGATATGATAGGTAATATCATTATTGAACAACACCTGAATCGGCTCAGGAAGTCCAGCAATAACTCTCGGAATTAAAATGTCAACAATATCTTTTCTGATTTTTTCTAACATCTCAATTTCAGCAGCATCGATATCTTCTCCTGACTTTGATTTTGGTTGTACAAAATCGTCGTGTTGGGTTGAAACTACAATAGCATCAATGCGCTGAGGCACGTTGTCATCGCTGTATTCAATAGTGACTTGGCTTTTGGAGTCTGGTCGTAAGTAAGTGATTTCATTGTTTTCTCTGCGTAAAGCAGCCAGTTCAATCATCAAACGATGTGCTAGATCCAATGCCAAAGGCATATAGTTTTCGGTTTCGCTGGTAGCATAACCAAACATCATACCCTGGTCGCCTGCGCCTTGCTCTTCCTTATTTGCTCTGTCTACACCTCGATTGATGTCTTCAGATTGCTCATGGATTGCTGAGAAAACACCACAGGAATTACCATCAAACATGTAGGCACTTTTGGTATATCCAATCTTATTAATGGTATCCCTTGCTATTTTTTGAACGTCTAAATAGGTATTTGATTTGACTTCTCCTGCAAGCACAACCTGTCCTGTAGTGACCAAGGTTTCACAAGCCACTTTAGAGTCTTTGTCAAAAGCTAAAAAATTATCAATTAAAGCATCACTGATTTGATCTGCTACTTTGTCTGGATGTCCTTCAGAAACGCTTTCTGATGTGAATAAATACGCCATAAACTATTAATTATTATAGGTTTACGGAAGATTTGACGTGGTGCGTCGAAGGTAGTTTTCACTGCCTTTAGCATTTTTATCCTGCAATTATTGCTGGACTCATCCTCGGAGTTTCCGATTCAGAAGAGGTTGCAATCAGTCAAATCTTTCCTCTCAATTATTAATAAGCAAAAGTAAAAAAATTAAATGGATGGCAAATCCTTTTCATTTGATTTCGTTTGAAATTATTGTTTAAAGATTTTTTTATACCTAAATATTAACGGATTATCCGCAGTCTACTTGATGAAAGTGTGGGTTATTTAATTAATAAAAATATCTCAAATAAAAAATAAGTTAGGAATTGTTTGGAATTGTAACATTTGTTTGGCAATATTTGCGTTCACAAAGTTCAAAAACTTATTGAAGTGTTATCAAGAAAGGCGGAGGGATTAGACCCGATGAAGCCTTGGCAACCCTCTAGAAATAGTGAAGGTGCTAAATTCTACTTAATTCCTGATTCATTTATCGGAAATTGGATAGATAACTAAACGTAATTACTCATCTGTGATTGCTATTTTCTTTTTAACATTTTTCTATTTGGTCCGTCAGTGATGACGCATTTGACTTTTGGTTTAATTCATTTATTAACTCAAAAATTTAGAAAAATGAGTACACAAAAATTCGCAACCCAAGCGTTGCACGCAGGACACGATGTCCAAGCCAATGGTGGTACTAGAGCAGTACCTATTTACCAATCTACAGCCTTTGTTTTTAAGGATTCTGACCACGCTGCAAACTTATTTGCACTTGCAGAACCTGGGAACATCTACACCAGAATCAACAACCCAACCAACGACATTTTAGAGCAGCGGCTAGCGGCACTTGATGGCGGAATTGCAGCAGTGGTTACCGCTTCTGGAATGGCAGCCATCGCCACAACCTTGCTCACGCTATTGAAAGCGGGCGATCATATTGTGGCATCAAGCAGCATGTATGGTGGTACTTATAACTTGTTGAATGTGACCTTACCAAGACATGGGATCACAACCACATTTGTGGATCCGTCAGATGCCGACAATTTTGACAAAGCCGTAAAAGAAAACACTCGTGTTATTTTTATCGAATCTTTAGGAAATCCTAAATTGGATGTCCTGGATATCAAAGCCATTTCTGATGTTGCAAAAACCAATAAACTACCATTAATTGTAGACAATACGGTAGCGACATCTTATTTGTTAAAACCTTTTGAATACGGCGCCAATATCGTTATTTATTCCTTAACAAAATATGTGAACGGGAATGGAACTGCTATTGGAGGCGCTATAGTGGATGCTGGAACTTTCGATTGGGCCAATGGGAAATTCCCTGAATTTACTGAGCCATCTCCAGGATATCATGGTTTAGTTTATACCGACGTTTTGAAGAACGCTTCATTCATCGCAAAAGTGCGTATTGAAGGACTTCGCGATTACGGTTCAGCTTTGAGTCCATTTAATGCTTTTCAAATCATTCAAGGTTTGGAAACTTTAGAATTGCGTATCAAGCAGCACAGCAAAAATGCCTTGGAATTAGCCAAATGGCTGCAAGAGCAAGAAGAAGTGACGTGGGTAAATTATCCAGGACTTGACAGCAGCCCATATAAAGCTTTAGCAGAAAAGTATCTGCCGGAAGGTCAAAGTGGATTAGTTACTTTCGGAGTTATTGGAGGTTATGAATCGGCAAAAACTATAGCCGATAAAACAGTTTTATTTTCTTTATTGGCGAATATTGGCGATACCAAATCGCTCATCATCCATCCTGCAAGTACGACGCATCAACAATTATCTGATGAAGCTCAAGAATCTACGGGAACTACCAAAGATTTGATCCGATTATCTGTCGGTTTGGAGCATATTGATGATTTAAAAGCCGATTTAAAACAGGCGTTTAAACTGGTCAGTGAAAATGTTTTAAAAAACTCAACTAAATCATAAATAAGATAAACATGAGCGATTTAATATTTAGTGTACAAGGAGAAAGTTCTTCAGCAGCGAAATTTGTTGCCAATACAAGACAGTTTAAACTGGTCGTTGATGAGCCAGAAGGATTAGGTGGAACAGATGAAAATGCGAATCCTGTTGAATATCTGCTCGCTGGTCTGGCGGGATGTATCAATGTCGTTGGTCATATCGTTGCCAAGGAATTAGAATTTTCACTACAGAAATTGAAGATAGAAATATCAGGAAACATTAATCCCAACAAGTTATTCGGATCTTCGAACGATGAACGCGCAGGTTTTAAACAAATTGATTTAAAGTTAATTCCTGAAACAGAAGCTTCTATAGAAACATTAGCGGAATGGTTACGAATTGTTCAAGACAGATGTCCTGTCAAAGATAACTTAACCAACATAACACCTGTAAATGTGATTGTAGAAAAACAATATGCTACTCAATAAATGTCAGAATTAAAATACATACAAATTCCAAATTTCACATTAGAAAGTGGTAAGACAGTTTCATTAAAACTGTCTTACCAACTTTTTGGTCGACCTTTAGGCACAGCACCAATTGTGCTTGTTAACCATGCGTTAACAGGAAATAGTAATGTTGCTGGAGAAGGTGGCTGGTGGTTGGATCTTATTGGCCTCGAAAAAGTGATAGATACTAATGTGTATACTATTTTGTCATTCAACATTCCTGGAAACGGTTACGATGGATTTGTGATTGAAAACTACAAGGACTTTGTGGCAAGAGATATCGCCAAATTATTTTTGGAAGGCTTGAAACAACTTCAGATCACGAAAGTTTTTGCCTTGATTGGTGGTTCTTTAGGTGGTGGTATTGCTTGGGAAATGGCATTTTTAGCACCAACACTGGCTGAACATCTTGTTCCAGTGGCGAGCGATTGGAAATCGACTGATTGGTTGATTGCCAATTGTCAGATTCAGGAGCAGTTTTTAGTCAACTCCAGCAATCCTGTTCACGATGCTCGTATGCATGCCATGTTGTGTTATAGAACACCAAAATCTTTTAAGGAACGATTCCAACGTGGTAAAAATAACGATTTGCAAATTTTTAATGTAGAAAGTTGGTTATTGCATCATGGGAATAAATTACAGGAACGCTTTCAATTATCAGCTTACAAATTAATGAATCAGTTATTGAGAACTATTGATGTTACCAAAAACAATGGGGATAACGCTGATATTTTAAATGCAATTAATTCGAATATCACGATTGTAGGTGTGGATTCAGATTTGTTTTTTACTGCTGAAGAAAATCGTGAAACTCAAAAGCAGTTAGCATTAATCCACCCGAATGTCACTTACAGTGAAATCAATTCAGATCACGGTCACGATGCGTTTTTGATGGAATTTGAGCAATTGGAAAAAATCATAGAACCCATTTTTAGACCACATACAGCATATAAGAAAATGAAAATACTAAAATTTGGGGGGAAATCTTTAGCAAACGGCGAAGGTCTTCAAAGAACTATTTCTATTATTAAAAAGAAAGTAGAAAATCACGAAAAAATAGCCGTTGTTGTTTCGGCACGTGGGAATGCAACGGACGAATTAGAAGCGATTTTGGCCAAAGCATCCTTCAGGGAAGCCTATCAAGATGATTTTGAAAAGTTTAAAAATTATCAATCTGAACCTTTAAAAACTGTAGATTTTACGGCGGAGTTTTCAGCTTTAGAAAATATATTCAAGGGCGTAACCCTTTTGGGCGATTATAGTGAGAAAATTAAAGCTGAGGTTTTGGCTTCGGGCGAAATTATTTCATCTAAAATGATCACAGCTTTATTGAAGACTGAGAATATCAATGCCAATGCGACCAATGCAGCGTCATTGATTAAAACC
>JBBSRC010000114.1:0-10163 GCA_038243395.1 Flavobacteriales bacterium
AGGTATTTTAATGAGTTTTGTTTTAGAATAAACCGCTCACAAAGCAAGGCCACAATATTCAACAATCTCATTGTGAAAATGGTGCAAGGAGATAAAATATATCAGAGAGAATTAATAAGCAACTAACTACTGACCTCTATAGGTTAATATAAATGTGCTTATAAAGGTATAAATTATCTGTTTATAGATTTAAATAATTTATTGAAAAAATAGTTAATTGAACATGCATTAAATAGTACTTTAAAATATTTCGGCTCTAATTTTAGATGATTTAATAAGAAATATATTTTTATATTTTTAATCCAGATCCGAAATGCACGTTATTAATATATGATATTTTACCGCCTGTCCTTAGATTTGTTATCAAGATCTCGTTTTTATTTCCTTGTAAGTGTTTATCCCCAATAATACAATCAATTAGTTCCACTGCAATTTCTCCATAACCAATAGTTTTCAATATTAAACTAAATGAGTTTATCGAATCTTTGATTTTTATTCTACCAGCAGTAACTTCTAAGTCCCAATTTGTTGTATATGAAAACCATTCATTGTTTTCGATTTTTAATGATAATTCCCCTTTGCGATTATAAAATAATGCAGACAATAAGTACGGTCCTGCAATTGACTCTGGGTCAGATATTTGAATAATCGGAATATTTGAAACCATTAATGGGATTTTGCAATACTTCATGACCGAACCAGCAAAATATATAGTTGGAGGTTTATCACCAACGTCTAATACTTCCATTGAAAACCCTAATTGTTTAGATTTTGGACTTTTCATTGCTTTTTCAATTGCTTCAATAGATAAAAAACCTCTAGTTTTTTTGGAATGACAAGTTGGACATAAAAGAGTAATATTGTTCGGATTGTGTTCTTTGCAATCTTTGAATTCAGGAAATACATGCTCATATTCAATTATTCCAGAACCGCAAATTACACATCCATACCCTGAATTTTTCCTGACTTGTAGTTTTGCAGCTTCTGGAATGGTTCTCGATAATTTATGTTTATTTTTAGACATCTGTTTTTTTTTAGCAACTTTTAAAGTTAGTATAAAAACATGTCAGGTTAAAAAAACACTCCATAATTTTATAAATTCATAGTTTTATAAAAAAATCTTGGAATAAAAACCGGCTAAAGGAAATCGAAAAATAGTATTGTGTAATACGATGTGGTTAAATAAAAAATGCAGTATTTAATTAATTATTAATGACAGGAAGTTAAAATGAATTATCTGAGTTAGATTTGCTAAAATTGCCAGATGATCTATACATAATTTAAAAACGGCCTCTTCCCAAATACTGTAATTACAGAGTTTTTATAAGTTTTTACAAATCTGAGAGAACGGCATCGTCTTTCATTCCAATTCTGCAATTACAACTGGCTGTCCTTGAAGCCCAAGTGCTTTAAAACAACAAAATCCGTTCAAGCAAGCTTGACGGATTTCTAATGATTTAAATCACATTCCAGTTGTGATTAATTGTGGAGTCGGAGAGAATCGAACTCTCGTCCAAACAAGTTACTAAAGGGCTTTCTACACGTTTATTCTTTTCTTGTTTTTTCGATTGCAAGCTGGTTAAAGACAACCCACTTACAACTTATCTTCTTTAGTTTCAAGAGCAAATCAAAGCGCTTTGCTCCCTATGTCAACATTTACGATGTCTCTGAGCTGACCGCCGCTGACCAGGGCTTTCAAGAGACATTTAGCTTCCCTACCTAGTAGGGATTAGCAAATCCTACTGTGATTCGGATTATGCAGCTAAAGCGTAGTTATTCTCGCCGTTTAAAAGTTTGAAATAGTCTTTTACGTGTTTCAATTTCATTACACGACGTGCTTACCGTTCAATAAATCTCGCTGTCAAAACCAGTCGACCCCAATTGTATGATAATTTTTTCACTTCGAGTGATTTCGATTTTTCATCGAAATTGTATCGAGAAGTGGGCGTTCCCTTTCAGATCAGACTTTCGCATCTCGCTTTTTTTTCATTATAATCAAAAAAGAGCTCAAATAGATTGCCTATAATATGAAATATTCACGAATTCCTATTTTTTAAAATAAAAATACACGAGTAATCCTTAACAGAACATGCAAAGTTACCAAAAAAATTTTGGTCTAACCTCACAAATCTGTATAACTTATTTCAATAATTATGCCGTCTACACTATCGAGTATAATGAAGTCTAACGATTTAAGCATCCTGGATTAAGCTATGTAGGTAATATTATTATTTCAATAAAGGTTAATAAACAATAATATTTAGGATAATATAGTATCAAAGCTAACTAATTTAATATGTTTTGATTATGCCATTTTGGCTTAATTTTGCCATCTTAAAATTAAGTATTGAAGTCATGACAAAACCAAGAATCGCACTCGCTATCGGCATAATTTGTATTTCTATATTTCCCATTCTGGTAAAATTGAATCTTACGCCAGGTCTTATTTCTGCATTTTACAGAATGGCCATTGCTTCTGCTATCTTGTTACCCTATGTGCTCATAACCAAACAGTTTAAAGTAACTTCCAAAAAAGCATTTTTACTCTCGGCAATTTGTGGGGTTGTTTTTGGCCTGGATGTTGGCGTATGGAACATTGCCATTCAGCAATCAACGGCTACGCAAGCGACGTTGTTGACCAATTTATCGCCTATTTGGGTGGGGATAGGCGCATTTCTTTTCTTAAAAGACAAACCAAAACGTAATTTCTGGATCGGTACCGTCGTGGCGATAATTGGGATGGTGTTTTTGGTGGGATTTGATTTGTTTCTCAACTTCGATTTTAATCTGGCTTTCATCTTTGGAATCCTATCCGGAATGCTTTATGCCATTTATATGCTTACCAGCAAACGGATTTTAGGCGAAATGGAAGTTCTGACTTTTATGATGGTCAGTTTACTTTCATCAGTTGTGGCTTTGGGGTTATTAAGTTATGCCATGGGGGAACCATTTAGTGGGTTTTCCGATGCAGGTTGGTTGGTTCTGATTATTCAAGGGGTCGTCTGCCAACTCTTGGCATGGTTGCTCATTAGTTTTGCTACGAAGCACATGCGAGCTACTCGAGTGTCCGTGAGTTTGTTGGGACAAGCGGTTTTGGCATCAATTCTCGCGTGGTGGTTGCTCGATGAAGTTATTTCTGTGCAGATGGTTATTGGCGGAATTATTCTTCTTTTTGGTATCCGACTTACATTTTACGATAAACCTTTCTTTAAAATAAAACATAAAATATTTCTGAAAAAGTGAAATTTTTAGAAGATAAAACATTGATTTTCTTATCTTCAGTTAAAAATTATGATCAGAAAAGGAACAATTGTCCAATGGAATTGGGGCACAGGTAAAGGCAGAGGAAAGGTTGTTGAAACCTATACTGAAAGTATCACTAAAACTATTAAAGGAAGTGAAATCACCAGAAATGGCGAAAGAGATAATAAAGCACTATTCATCAAACAAGAGGATGGCAATCATGTTTTGAAAAGTGAAAGTGAAGTTGAGCGTGTTTCTTAAGATTTTATTCGGCGAATCCTTGCTAGAACTTTCAAATCAGCTTATTTTCGTGAAGAAGTTGAATTATATGTAGTCTACGCAATTTGAAATTCGATTTTTAATAACGAAACCCCTAACCACCAATGAAATTCGCCATCATTAAAGAACGCAAGAACCCCCCTGACCGACGCGTTGTATTTTCACCAGAAAAATTAGCAGAAGCAAGAGCTTTATTCCCCGAAGCAGAATTTACTATAGAATCCAGTAATGTTAGAGTGTTTTCTGATGCTGCTTATGAAAAATTGGGTTTTGAAGTGACCAATGATGTGTCTGATGCCGATGTCATGATAGGCGTAAAAGAAGTCCCAATTGAAGCATTAATTCCGAATAAAAAATATATTTTCTTTTCGCATACGATTAAAAAGCAACCTTATAATAAAGAATTGCTCCAAGCCATTTTAGAAAAGAACATCGAATTAATTGACCACGAAACCTTCGTTAAAAAAAGCGGAGCTCGTTTAATTGGCTTTGGACGTTATGCTGGAATAGTTGGCGCTTACAATGCATTTAGAGGATTGGGCTTAAGAGATGGATTATTCAATTTGCCTAAAGTGGAGACGCTTTCCTGTTTGAACGAAGTTAAATCTGAATTAGATAAAATAAGGCTTCCTGCAATAAAAATCTTGCTTTCGGGGACTGGTAAAGTGGCACATGGCGCAAAGGAAATTATCAATCATTTAAAAATAAAGAAAATAGATCATGGGCTTTATTTGACCTCAAAATTTACCGAACCTGTTTTTTGCGTGGTTGATGTCATGGATTACAACAAACGTCAAGATGGGAAAGTAGGTAATAGGCCAGAGTTTTATAGGCATCCCTACAAATATGAAAGTAATTTTATGCCCTACGCAAAAGAGACGGATCTATTTATAGCTGGGCATTTTTATGGAAATGGTGCGCCTTTTCTTTTTTCTCGAGAGGATGCCAAATCGCCCGATTTCAATATTAATTTTGTGGCCGATATCAGTTGTGATGTTGATGGGCCTGTAGCATCAACCATTAGAGCTTCAACTATTTTTGATCCATTTTATGGCTATGATGCGATCACTGAAAAAGAAGTGGCTTTTGATGCTGAAGACGCAATCGCTGTGATGGCTGTTGATAATTTACCCTGCGAACTCCCTAAGGATGCTAGCGAAGGTTTCGGAGAAATGTTCCTTGAGAACGTTCTCCCAGCATTTTTTAACAATGACGAAAGCGACATTCTTAAACGTGCGAAAATCACGAAAAACGGTAAACTAACCAAGCGCTTTGAGTACCTTCAGGATTATGTGGATGGAGGATTGGTAATGAAGGATTAGATATTAATAAATTCCATCTTATATCCTTTAGTTTTACTTCTGAATATAAAATCATTCGAAAGAATATATAATTAACCAAATAAAAAAAGCCTGAAACGTATAATTTCAGGCTTTTTGGATTTAAATTTCATGTTTTAGGCTTAAAACATTTTGCATTCAAACGCTCTTATATCTTCAGAGCTTTTAGAGTTTATTCCGTGATATTTTCTTTCGGTTAGTGATAGGAAGGTGGATAGAAAACGGGAATTTAACCTGTTTATAATCTCAATGCATTATTGAACTGTTTAAGAAATAAGTCTATTTTCTACCTTCGATCTACGACTTCAGAATATCAATCATAATATCCATTTCCTTGACCAATTTCTCATTTGAACCGCTATAACCCACTGATTTGAATTTCATTCTTCCATCGGGACCAATAATCACTTTGGTAGGAATACCAGAGATATCATACTTTCCGGCGACCTCAAAGCCGGTACTGCCGTCAATTTCTGGATCATACACCACATGAAAATCATACTTATTGCTCTTTATAAAATCCTCAACCATCTTTTCTCTGTTTGGCCCTCTTTCAAAAGTGTCCACAAATAATAATACAACTTTAGCGTCGTTCTTGTATTTTGAGACCACTTCTTGCATTCCCGGGAATGATGCTATGCATGGCCCACACCAAGTTGCCCAAAAATCTAAGATGACGGTTTTCCCTTTTAAAGATTCAAGGGAAATGTCTGTACCTTTCATATCCTTTAAAGTAAATGATGGTGCGTCTTCATCAAGCATTGTTTTTTTGATTTCAGATACTTGTGTAGCGTAGGCCACTTTTTCAAAAGCTATTAAATTTTCTTCCACATCAGTGGCGGAAGGGTTCGCTTTTAGATACGTCGTTCTGTAGGCTTCTTTTATTTTTTCATTCCCATGACCTACCTTAATGAAATCCTCGGCTTTGTCTTTGGCTGTTTCATATTGGTTGTCTGCCATTAAATAATCAATATAACGTTCATTGGCTTCAGTGTTCCGTCCTTTGTGATCATGTGCTTTTTCCTGATAAGCTATAGCTTCTTTGATTTTACCTTGTTTAAATAAAATAAATGCATAAGTATCTGCATACATTCTATACATGGATTCAAGGTTCTTTTTATATTGGTTTACAGTGTAATAATCAGGTTTGTCGTCTAGGTTTTTCTGTAGATCAGTGATCAGGTCGAGTGATTTTTTAGATAGTGCTTCTGCTTCATCCAAGTTTTTACCGCTTTCTGCCATTGGCCATGCGAAATTATTTAAAATAGAAGCTCTGCTCGATTTGTCTTCAACCTTGGATAGGTATTTCTCAAAATTTTCCATGTCCTTTTGCTGATAATAGGATCTGGCTAAAGTACCAGCCATATAATTTCCAGTATTGCCTAATTTTACATTGGATTCAGAATATTTTGTGAAGAGATCTACCTTTTTATTGAAATCACTTTCTTGTTGAAATTGACCAGCAACAGAATATTTGGCAGCATTACCATTCGGAAATTTTCCAACGGCTATATTAGTGATAGAATCCGATTTGGATCGTTCCCCTAGCGTATAATATAAATCCGACATTGATGAATAATCTTTTTCTGTCCTGTCTATTTTTTTAGATAAAGATGCCAAATAATCATTAATCAGCATTTCGCCTTTTGCTTTATCTTGTCTATAAACAAGTCCCAGATAAGTGACGTCCCAATTAGCTTTGAGAGCGGGATTGGCAACAAGATCGGCATTAATGTCCTCAACAACGGTCTTTGAATCTGTTTTTATCCCATAATCAGGACCATATTGCAAAGCGTAGAAAGCCATTGCCGCATTGCTTCCATTAATTTGATCTTCATCCTTGGTATATAATGGTACCAAGTAACCCTTTTTATCATTGTCATCATATTTATCCTCACTTTTTATGATAAATGCCAATGCTACGGCAGAATCCGGAATTTTTATGGAAGCTTTCTGTTCTCCGTCTTTTTCTGAAAAGTCAATATCAAGTGGATAATTTTTGTTACCCACCATATAGGCATAAAAAGCTTCGACATTTTTGTCGCTGTTATAATTAAGATCTAAATTGTCTCCTGGTTTAGGATGTTCATTGGAGATGGTCAAATGACCGATAGTAAGAGGTTGCGCTTTCTTTTCTGATTCTTGTTTGCAGGAGAAACATACAAAAAGCACTAAAAAGGAATAGATGGAAATTTTTTTCATGTGAGAATTTTGAATTTATAGAACTATAAATGTACAGAATATTCAGTTAGTGAAGTCCTGATGGTTGTGCTTTTCAAAAGTTCTACAGATGGATTTTAAATAGGAGGGAGGTTGTTTTAAACTATGCGGATTAAAAATACCACTCATAGAAGTCGTAAATGTTGCAAATTCAAAGTTTTTTTTAAAGGTTTTCGAGAACTAAGAATTAGTGAGCTTTAAAATAATGAGTTTTTTATTTATCTACGTTAACCCCCATTATCCGATCGGAATTTTCTCTCCCAAAAATTTGGGTTGAACCTTGCATAAAACATCAATAAAAGCTTTGGATCGGGCAAAAAGTTCTCTTGTCCTTGTTTTTAAGCCGTTGCGATTATTAATATCTTTTGCATTAAATGCTACGGCATTGATACCAAAATGTTGTGCTAAATAAATAGCGCGTTCATTATGAAACTTTTGAGAAATGATGGTTAAAGTGTGCTGGCCAAAAACTTCTTTGGCTCTGACTACCGAATCTAAAGTTCTAAAGCCGGCATAATCCAGTACAATTTTGTCTTCTGGAATACCTCTTTTAATCAAATCTTTTTTGAAGGTATTCGGTTCATTATAACTCATGTGCCTATTATCTCCACTAACCAGAATATAATCAATTTTTTCGGCTTTATATAGCGCTACAGCAGCGTCAATGCGGTATTGATAATAAGGATTGATGCCTCCTTTTAATAAAAACTTACTAGTGCCCAATAGGAGCCCAACTTTGTTTTTTGGAACATCGGCCAACTTATAATAAACAAAGCCTTTTGCCTCATGAGACATCCAATAATCAGTGGCTACCACTCCTACGCAAATTAGAATAGCGATGACCGATATGATTTTAAGGAATTTCATAAATAATGTTACATATAAATATTGGTGTCGAAAGACTGATGGATTTACAATTCCCTATAAACGCTATAGTTTTCAAAAGCCAAACCTTTATAGTTTTTCTTTTTTATTTTTTCGACCTCATAATAATGGGAGTCAAAGAAAGGCAAAGCCGTGATGCTTATGTCAGATTTAAGGGCCTCAAATCCATTGACTGAGACTCTCGATTCCATAATGCGAAGTAATTTTGAGCCAATCGTGCGTCTTTGAAAATCTTTGTGGACATACATGCCGTCCAAATAAAAGCCATTTTTTAAATATGCGAAGCCTGCGATTTTATTTTTGAATTCAGCGACAAGAAAGTAAAGGTTTTCAATACGATCTTTCCATTCGTCAAGATCATCAGCACCAGAAGACCAAACTTCAATTTGTTTTTCGGAGTAATCTTTACTGTTTACGGCTCGAATTGTATCTCTAAAAATGGAGGTAATCTCTGGTAAATCTTCTAATGTCGCTTGTCTAATTTGTATCATAATTATATTCTAAATATCCCGCCTAAACTAAAAACTGTCTCTCCATAAAAAAAATGTTGTGAGGCGCTTTCCTTGGGATTATGTGTTGTTCTGATGTCGCCCATATGGATATAGCCGCCTTTTAAATCGCCTTGGATAAAAAAGTGTTTAAAAAAAGTAAAGTTTAATCCTGCAGTAGCGGAAATGCCATAGCCTGCAACATGAAATTCATCGTAGCGGTCCCTGTCAAAAAGCGTAGTGTTGGTTTTTGGATAAAGAATACCACCGCCAATGCCTTCTGTGACATTTATCTGAAACTTATCGGTATTTTGAATGTTAAATAGCGAAGAAATATCATCATATCGCGCAATTTCAAGGTAAACATAATTTAAACCATCTGTGTGTTCAAATTGTAAAAACTCCTTAGAAATCATAAAGTTTTCATTATCATAGACGCCATTAAATATGGATCCTACATCATCTGCCGGCAAATCGATATAACCATCAACCACCCTATTTTTGTTGGAATCCATAACGTATTTCATATGATCTAAACCAAGAGATATGGTATAGTGGTCCGAGATAAAATATCCCAGCTTAAAGTTGGTCTGAGGAATGGTTATGCGGGCCGGATTTATGTAATCTATATGCCAACCTTTCGGTTTGTCATGAGCTGTGACGTCTTTAATAGTAAATTCGTAATCAACTCCTTTAAAAGTAATGTCCGATTTTGTGAACGCTGCCCTGTTTCCGCCCCAACTCAAAAAAATCTTGCCTTTGTTGGAGGCTGTGTATAAGGCAGGTTCTATAAGTGCTTGTGAGTAACTATTAAAAGTGATCAAAAAGAGTAATGCACCAATAAATGGTGTATGAATTTTGGGGAACATTTTAAAGAGATTTATATAGTAGTGACTATCTTTCTAATCGCTACTAAATTAGTGAGCAGTTTTTCCAAATTATCTAAGTGAAGCATGTTAGCACCATCACTTTTAGCGTTAGCGGGATCAAAATGTGTTTCTACAAACAAACCGTCCACGTTGTTCACTACTCCAGCTCTTGCGATTGTTTCAATCATTTCTGGTCGTCCACCGGTCACACCAACACTTTGATTGGGTTGTTGTAAGGAATGGGTAACGTCCAATATAGTGGGTGCATATTGACGCATGGTAGGAATGCCTCTAAAATCAACAATCATATCTTGATATCCAAACATGGTGCCTCTATCGGTAATCCAAACTTTTTCATTGCCTGCATCCTTCACTTTTTGAACCGCATGCTTCATGGATTCAGGACTCATAAATTGTCCTTTTTTGAGGTTGACTACTTTTCCGGTTTCTGCCGCAGCAATTACCAAATCAGTTTGTCTTACCAAAAAAGCTGGAATTTGTAAAACATCTACATACTCGGCAGCCATTAATGCATCAGATATCTCATGGATGTCAGTAACTGTTGGGACATCGAAAGTTTCAGAAACTTTACGTAGTATTTTCAGAGCTTTCTCATCACCAATACCTGTAAAACTATCAATCCGGCTTCGATTTGCTTTTTTAAAACTCCCTTTAAAAATATAAGGAATTTGTAGTTTGTTAGTAATTGTAACCACTTTTTCAGCAATGCGTAAGGCCATGTCTTCGCCTTCGATGGCGCATGGACCGCACAACAAAAAGAAGTTATTGGCTGAAATATGTTTTAATTTTGGAACGTCGTTAAGATTCATTTTATGGTA
>JBBSRC010000115.1:0-10139 GCA_038243395.1 Flavobacteriales bacterium
CCGCTTATGACACTACAGACCACCTTATAAAGAATAAAGGTCTTAAAAATATTATCATGACCTCACTCATCGATAAGCTCCATCATGGAAAATTAAGAGCTGATGGTTTTAAGGACGCCATGAAAGCGAACAATCTGTCTACTGAAAATAAAATCATCGTTGCTGAAAGTGCGGAAGCATTTAAAAGTATGCTCATCTCAAGTTTGGAAAAGGATAGCAGTATTGATGGTGTTTTTGGTCTGAATGAACAGGCCGTCTTGCAAACTCTTCAAGTTACCAACCAATTAAAATCGAGGAATAAAAGTCACGACATTACCATTGCAGGTTTTTGCAATCAAGGTCAGGCCAATCAACATCCTTCATTGATAATTGTTGAGCAAAACGCAGAAGCTATCGGTGCTGCTGCCGCAAAACTCATTTTAAGACGAATTAAAAACAAGCAAATGCAACCTTTTCAAACGAAAATGATTGCTACAGAATTGGTTTAATTTTTTTGTATGTCCCAAAACAATCTTCAGTTCAATAGAGTTTCGTACATTTAATTCGCACTAAATCGGTACTTGATCGCAGATGTTTCTGTGAACAAGTCGTCATTAGGCCAACTATTGCTAGAAGTATATCGCAACATTAAACTGACATACAGCCTCATGATAATGATCCATAAAGTTTTAAATTCTAGCAGCTTCACTTTTTTAATCATCATCTTTTTTTTACTTGGATCAATTACATTTGGCCAGCAGTCGGAAAAATTAGTTCAGATCGGGCAAATCCTTACCTCTGAAGGAGAAATTCTAATCAGCTTAGACGATCGCACACCAAAGCACAAAGCAAGCTTTATCGCGTTGGCGGATTCAGGATATTGGGATTCCCTTTCTTTCAATAGGGTAATTCCAAATTTTGTAGCACAAGCAGGCTGTCCAGATACTCCAACCGGATTTACAGATCCTGAATATCTGCTGGAGCCTGAATTCTTACCAGAACTTACTCATGTATATGGCGCTGTAGGCGCTGGACGAGATGACAATCCAGGAAAGCTGTCTGCAAGATGTCAAATTTACATTGTCCAAAACAAAGATGGATTACATAGACTCGATGGCGATTATACCGTATTCGGTCAGGTAATTAAAGGAATGGATGTGGTGGATAAAATGGTTTCCGTGCCCAGAGACAAAAGCGACCAACCTTTAACACCTATTACCATGGATGTTAATATCATTTCAATTTCTAAGTCTGATTTTGAGGCTTTAGTAAAATCCTCTTCAACGAAGCATTAGAACTAGTTATGATATCAAAATATTCAAATTATCAACACCGTATTTTGAGATTTCAGAAGTAGTCGTAGTGTACTTTTTGAATCCTTTCTCATTTCTTAAACCAATTCTATTATCTATTTCTTCATTCGTATTTCTACACTGTCATAAGTAAGATCTGAAATTTCTTAATAAGTCAATATTTAATTCATATTAGCATTTTTTTCTCTGTAACTTTAGAATATGATTTTAAAAACATTGAAGATGCCATTCGATTTGTTCAGCATATTCAAATCCAAACACTTTTTTAAACAGATTAATTAAATTTTAAAAACTTAAATTATGAAAATGATACCAAAAGTGTTAATCGTTTGCATTCTTACTTCTATGAGCTACATTACTTACGCTCAAGATAATATAACGATTGACGATTCTCAAAAACTCTACTTTCGCATCAGTGCAGGTTATAGTTTTGAATCCGGGAAAACCGAATTCAATAATGCAGATCCCAACGAACTCACTGGCATTATGCAATCCACAGATGTTACCGTAAATGCTGATGGCTCCTCGGTCAATGTGAAATCACTGAACGGAACTGTGGGAGCGGGTGTAAAAGCCAATCTTACAGTTGGTTATATGTTCAATCCCTATATTGGTGCCGAGTTAGGTGTGAGTTATTTTCACGGCGACAAAACAATGATTGGCCGTTTAAGAAGTCCTCAAGCTGTTTCTGAAGAAAACACATATTTGAGAGGGTTTGACGTTGCTCCCGGAATTTTCCTGACCCCAAATTTTAAAACAGTCAATCCTTACGCACGTATGGGAGTCATAGTTCCAGTAGCTGGGAAGCTGACTATTGAAACATCAGCCAGGCAACCAAATGGTGGAGGTGCAGGTACTGATTTGATGGTAGAGGCTAAAAGTGAAGTTACAGCGAAATTCAGTGTCGGTTATTTTGGTGCGCTCGGCGTCATCTATCCTATTACGGACAATCTGAGCATCTTTGGAGAAGTAGAAATCAAAAATTTAAGCATCCAAAGTAAATCGGCTGAGATTACTGAATATTCTACTACAGCTGTTACAAACGGTCAATCACAACTTGTCCCCGGACAGCAATTGGCCGATTTACCTGTTTATGAAAAACAATTCGAATTTACTGATAATTATATCCAAAGCACCACGACGGCACCCAACCAGAATGCTCCACGACAAATACCAACTCAATTTGCTAATGCCAGTGGCACCGGAGTCAATGTTGGTGTGCGATTTACGCTTTAAATCGACCTTATGAAAACGATAGAAATGCATGTATTATTTTTCGGATTATTACTTTTGAGCACATCCTTCTCTCAAGCTCAAAGTATTCTTGGCCAATGGAAAACAATAGATGATGAGACGGGAAATGCTAAATCCATTGTTGAACTTTATAATGATAATGGGAAAATTTACGGAAAAGTTATAAAAATATTAATACCTGAAGACCAAGGCAAGTTATGCATAAAATGTTCAGGCAAAGATTATAATCAACCTATTGAAGGATTAGTAATTGCCAAAGGTTTGAGCAAAAGTAAAGAAGACAACACATTTGAAGGAGGAACTATTTTTGATCCGGAAAAAGGAAAAGAATACAAATGCAAAATGTGGATTGACCAAAACGATCCAGATATCTTGAACGTTCGAGGTTATATTGCCTTTTTTTATCGCACCCAAAAGTGGTATCGCGTGAAAAAATAGAAATCTCATTCAATACAAAAAATAAAAGCACTTAATCAGTTTTGTTTAAGTGCTTTTTAAATTTATTGCTTTGTATAATTAAGGAAGCTCTAATGTTTGCACTACTGATGATTGCAATAAAAGTTTTCTCAGAATCCCTTGAATTTCCGTTGTTTCTTTTTGTGGAATTAGAAATGTTTCCAAATCATCTGTATTTAAAATCTGTTCAGATTTCTCCACAAAACCATAACCTAGATAGCGTCCGTTTTTTATAAGTACAAAAGCTTCTTCCTCATTATGACGTCCATTTTCTTTTAGAACCATATTCTGATTGGAATTTGCCATATAATCGATAGCCAAATTCGCACGTTCGTTATAGGACGCAACAGATTCCTCTTCTCTACACACACCCTTGCAGTTGGTCAGTTTGTAATGCGAGCAGGTCCAAACGTTTTCTTGTAAATGACAATATTTTGGGCACAATTCAAATTGCTCGCAAATCTGCTCTAAATAGAGTCTGCAGTCGCGAATACTATGAAATATTTGCAAGGGATTAGGTGTTGCTTTCAACGTATTATATGCCAAATGTTGAATTCCTTTACGGTCTTCATAACTAAAAACGGCATAAGGTTTGGGCACACGTTTGGCCGCTTGATTATAAATTGGAAAATGATGTTTTATGGCCGCGTCTTCCATAAGTCGTGCCACAAGATCACTTCCAGAAAGTTCAAAATCGATATGAGCCGTTTCCCTACACAAGTCGAGTTCCTTTTCTTTTTTATCGTAAAAATGCCCTAAAACCCGTTTTTTCAAGTTGATGGCTTTCCCGACATAAATGATTTTTCCCTTTTTATTCTTGAAATAATAAATACCCGCACCATTAGGAATGGCATCAAAAACTGCACTCGGTAAATGCGAAGGTAGCGTCGCTTCTTTAGATCCTTTTTTCAAAAAGTCAGCAAAAACCGTATTAGAATGTTTATGTGCTAATAGTTTTTCAAAAAGGGTGACGGTTGCTTCGGCATCGCCTCGTGCACGGTGCCTATCGACCAAAGTAATTTGCATCGAATTGCATAATTTCCCTAAGCTATAGGATCGAAATCCGGGAAATAATGCGCGCGATAATCTAACCGTACATAGTTTTCGGCGTCTATAATCCATGCCAATCTTCTTGAACTCATTCCGAATAACATTATAATCAAAATTAACATTATGAGCCACAAAGATGCTGTCCTCAGTAATTGAAAGAACAGCCTCAGCAATCTCCGCAAAGATTGGCGCATCAGCAACCATGGCATTGTCAATACCCGTCAAAGCCGTAATGTAATCGGGAATTAAAGCCTGCGGATTAACTAATGATGTGAATTCTTCAAGAACCTTTTCTCCATCGTGCTTAAAAATAGAAATTTCCGTTATCTCGTTGCCACGACCTGTGGTTTCCACGTCGATAATAGTATATGTTGTTTTGGTTTTTGCCATTATGCCATTTTTTGCACGGCTTCCAATTCCACTTTCAATTCTTGGAACATCGCCATAATACTGCTCATTTTCAACTCTTTTTCATCATATTCCTGTGTGTTAATACAGCAGGTAAATTCCCAAAGTTCCAACACGTGCTCCATCGGAACTTCATAAGGGAGATACGCTTTATTATCACTGCTTAAGAGTAAGGTTTGTTTGTCTTCTATCAAATTAAAAACGCGTTTATAAACCAGACCATCATCTTTGGTTAAAACAATATAAGTACGTCCGTTTTTCACATCCTGAAGATCTTCGACAAATTTAGCCACCACAAAAGAACCATCTTTTACCGGCAACATTGAATCGCCTTTAATCGGAAAAGCGCGATGGGTTCCCGTAGGAAGAAAAGGTAACTTTATTTTCTGTAATTGTTCAATATATTCCGGGTCGTCGTAACCTGACAGATAGCCTGCAGATGCTTTTGCTGGAATTATTTCAATAAGATCTTCATTGTCTTCATTGACCGTTATCGGAAATAGCACGCGCTTACTGCCAATATCAATAAATGAGGTGTCGTTTGCTTTGCGCAAATCATTTCTTACTAAAATATCTATGGGAATTTTAAAATAATTCGATAAATCGATTAACCGGTCGATGGGCGGTTCTGAACGGCCTTCCTCATAAGATCCAACGATGGAGCGCGACCATCCTAACTCATCTGCAAAACGCTCCTGGGAGAGCTGTTTTAAGGAACGTAGGTGTTTAATATTTGCTTGGATGTGTTTCATTTTTATTTTATTTGCCACTAATGCAGGAATAATTTCTTTGGTCCCTTCTTGATTCAGAATTTTAATCATCAATTTATCCGAAAGTGTCTTTCCAAAAACTTCGTAATTAATTCTAAAAGCGACTTGTTTTAAGTTGGTCAAAGGACTTGGCACTAATTGTAAAATTTACAACTTACTACAAATGTAAGCAAGACTAACTACATATAATAGCTAATTTCGAGAAATCTTAAACAAGCAATAATTATGTATTTAAATTGTAATTCTTCTGATCAACTTTGCGCCCGTAATATTATAACTAAGCAACTATTTGCCATTGCATCAGAAAATGGCGGGAAAACCTTGGCCTTGACTGATGTCAAAAGCACTTCCACCTGTTTGGATTTTGAGCGAATAACTTCTAAATATAAAATTAAACCTATCTTGAGCATCGCTTTCAGAAAGAGTGCGCAATCGCAATTCATTCTAATTCCCAAAAACAATAATGGCTGTGAAAGCATCAACGATTATCTTTCGGATTACCTGAAAAACCCAGAGTTACAAATTCCTGAAAGTGCTCCAGAATTAGAAGATATCTTTGTCATTTATCCCTACGATACCAAAAAAACATACCAACTTAAAGAAAACGAATTTTTAGGAATCACACCAAAAGATTTGAATCACCTCAAATTCTCCAAATGGAATTCCATTCGGAACAAATTGGTCGTATTAAAAACGGTTTCATTTCAGAATAAAAACGATTTTAGTACGCTTCGTTTATTACGCGCCATTGATAATAACACTTTATTGAGCAAACTTTCTAAAAGCAAACAAAGTCAGGAAATCAGTAAAATGTTGCCTTATCAGGAATTGAATGATTTACATATTGGATTTCCAGAACTTTCAAAAAACACAGGAACCATTCTTGAAGAAATCGAAATGGATTATGAATTTTCAAATGAAAAACTGAATAACCAAAGCTATAAGACCCGGGATGAGACTTTAGATTTTAGATTATCAAACAAACACAATTATGCAAACATGCCTATCCGCTACCAAAAATCTGTGGAACGTGTTGCTACACGGATATAAAATTGAGTTATCTATCGAATGAAGAATATACATGGCTCTTCATGAGGTTAATTCAATTAAAAATCAAAGATCTATTTCTCTTCTTTACGTTTTTATTCCTTCTTTTTGAGCTTCATTTTCAAAAATAAATATTTTGCTGCTCCTCCCATTCCTCGTACCTTTGAAGCTACCCAATTAACAAACTCATGCTCGACAATCTTTGGCTCAACATACAGTACGGAATGAACCATGTTCTGAACTTCAAAACATACGCTCATATCTTATTTTTAATAGTTTTGACGGTTCCTTATGCTTTTAAGGATTGGAAGCGCATCTTGGTTTTAATAACCATGTTTACATTAGGTCATACCGTTAGTTTACTGCTGGCATTCTACGGTATTGTCAGTATTAAGGCCAACTTGATTGCATTTTTGATTCCTATAACCATTTTGGTTGTGGCTCTGTACAACGTTTTTACTGCGGGCAAAAAAGCATCAAATGAAAAGGTAGGCATCCTGTTTTTATCGACTTTATTTTTCGGATTGATCCAAGGCCTTAGTTTTGTTGGCAAATTCAAAATTTTTACAGGCAAAACAGAAAGCAAATTACTGCCTTTAATGGGAATTGAGTTGGGTATAGAATTAGGCCAAATAATTGTTGTATTCGTCGTGCTGTTTTTAGGATTTTTATGCGAAACTATCTTTAGGTTTTCTAAACGTGATTGGGTTGTCATACTTTCAGCAATCGTAGTGGGAGTAGTCCTACCTATATTGATAAACAATAAGTTATTCGCCTGAACCTTTTTAAATTTACGGAAGTTTAACTCTAAATTGTAAAAATTAAAACCTGAAGCCTTTATATTCGTGGTAGGTTTGCTCAAGGGCAATTTGAGAATTAGAAGCTTAAAGATTTAATGCGGATTTTACATGAATGAACGGGCTCTCTGATCAAATAACAAAACATATTAATGCCGAAGGAAAAACAATTACGTTACGATAAAGCATATTTAAGAATAGCAAAAGAATGGGGCAAATTATCCCATTGCAAACGCAAGCAAGTTGGCGCACTCATAGTAAAGGACAGAATGATCATTTCTGATGGCTATAATGGTACACCTACAGGTTTTGAAAACTATTGTGAAGATGATATGGGGTACACAAAATGGTACGTTCTTCATGCCGAAGCCAATGCCATTTTAAAAGTAGCAGCATCAACACAATCCTGTAAAGGCGCCACTTTATATATTACGCTATCTCCTTGCAAGGAGTGCAGCAAATTGATTCATCAAGCTGGGATCATTCGCGTGGTATATCACGAGGGTTATAAAGATGATTCTGGCCTCGCATTTTTAGCCAAGGCTGGTATAGAATTACAACTTATTGAAGATTTAAACGCAAATGGCATTTAACAAAAAATATATCCCGCTAATTGTCGGTGTTGCTATTGCAGCCGGCGTTCTGATTGGTGGAAAACTTAATTTTACCGACACTTCCGACCGTTTATTTACTTCAAACAGTAAAAAAGACAAACTCAATCGACTCATCGATTATATTGATTATGAATATGTTGACAACGTCAATACGGATAGCATCGTGGATGTTACCGTTAACGGGATTTTAGAGAAATTGGATCCGCATTCTACCTACATTCCGAAAAAAGAATTGCAAAGAGTTACCGAAAGCATGAAAGGCGATTTTGTAGGTATTGGAGTAAGCTTTTATACATACAAAGATACCATTGCCGTAATTAGACCTCTTGAAGGAGGACCTAGCCAAAAAGCAGGTATCCGAAGTGGCGATCGCATTATCATGGCCGACGGCGATTCAATTTTTGGACGGCAATGGAATAATGAGGACATTATTCAAAAGTTAAAAGGCGAGAAAAACACCAAAATCGAATTGAAAGTTTATCGTAAAGGTGAAAAAGACTTCCTCAATTTTACAGTAAAACGCGCAAGCATTCCGCTAAAGAGTGTGGACGCCGCTTATATGCTGACTCCGGACTTAGGTTATATTAAAATTAACCGGTTTGCAGAGTCTACCTATAAAGAATTTAAAAATGCACTAAATGTTTTGCAAGATCGAGGCGCGACTAAATTAGCCTTGGATTTACGTGACAATCCGGGCGGCTTTTTAGCGATTGCCGAACAGATTGCAGATGAATTCCTGGAAAGTGGCAAACTGATTCTTTTCACAAAAAACAAATCGGGACGTGTTGAAAAAAGTTATGCAACGCGAAAAGGGGATTTTGAAGAAGGCGAAGTGTTTATTCTGATTAATGAAAACTCAGCCTCTGCAAGTGAGATTGTTGCTGGGGCGTTGCAAGATAATGATAAAGGCATTATTGTTGGACGGCGAAGTTATGGCAAAGGATTAGTGCAACGCGAAATGGCTCTGGGCGACGGCAGCGCAGTGCGTTTAACGGTCTCCAGGTACTACACCCCTACAGGCCGCTCCATTCAACGTCCATACGACAATGGCCATAATGCAGAGTATTATAATGATTATTACAAACGCCGAAGTAGTGGCGAGTTTAATGACGAAGGAAATATCAAAGTGTCTGATTCCTTAAAGTTTACAACGCCTAAAGGAAAGATTGTTTATGGTGGCGGTGGCATCATACCAGATATCTTCGTGCCATTAAATACAAGTATTCAAAACGAAACTCTAAATTTCATCAAACGAAGTGGCCTTATCAGTTATTTTGTTTTTGAAGAATTGGATAGAGATCGTGAAGGTTATAAAAAAATTACTGAGCAAGAATTTATATCTGATTTCGAAGTGAGTGATGCTATAGTAAGACGGTTTCAGGACTACATCAATGTAAAAGAAACCGCTAAAGTTACTTTTGTAGCCTATAATCAAGAAATGAAACAGCTTATCAAAGCTGCTTTAGCCGATCAGTTATATGGCTCAAACGCATCTGAAGAAATATCCAATGCATCGGATGAGATGATTATTGAAGTTATAAGATTGAGTGTCAAGGAATAGCATTTATATTTAATTTGGTAGAAAAATCAGAATTGTCTTCCGATTATTAGAACGCTGATGACGCAGATTGCTTATGATTTTGTTGATTTTTTGATGGATTAATATCGAGATATTTATTTCAAACAATTAAATCTGTGCACATCTCCCCCAATCATCATCATCATCATCATCATCATCATCATAAATCTTATACTTTATCATGAACATGCGTATCCTTGCCGTCATTCCAAAATGTCAAGATATCTGTGGCAACTTGAGCGCCACTACCACTTGCAATCGCAAACTGACTTCTTAAGCCTGCCAATGTTCCAGCGACATAAAAACCATCTGCCACCATATAATTTTCATTTTTCAACCAAATACGTGCCTTGGCCGGAGTAGCTTTTGGATGCGGTTCAAGATAGGGCTCTAATCCTTCAATATTAATAAGATTCGTGTAACCCACGGCGGCGACAACAATCTTAGTATTGTAAACGTTTTTATTTGTGGTCAACGTAAAACCGCCGGAAATCCTTAAAATAGAATTTACTTTTTCATTTTCAATTTGATCCACATCAGGATATAAGGCTTTGAGTTGCGCCTTCCCTTGCAATAATATATCAGAACCTAAAGTCCCTGGAGCTAACCCTAAAACGTTATTGAACAAAGCATCCTGCAAATGAGAAGCCCGTTGGTGCGTAATCAGACCTATTTTTTTGTTTTCGGCAAACGGTTTTAATTTTGCCGATCCTAAAACCAAGGCACAAGACATGCCCGCCGCTCCAGCTCCAACAATCAGAACATCATACATTGCGCTTGCGCTTTGAAAGTTTCTCGATACGTTTTGAAATTCTGAGAATCTGTAATAAAAGAATAGCACACAGCGATAGAACTATGGTAATCAGGGCCAC
>JBBSRC010000116.1:0-9533 GCA_038243395.1 Flavobacteriales bacterium
CAACCCAAAGAATATTTCCAGATCAGTTTGTTGAGTAAATATGTGGGCGAACAATTTATGGGAAACACCGATTCACAAAAATCAAAATTAGATGCGTATTTCGTTAATGATTTGAATGTAACCTATGAATGGAATTTTAAAGCTGACCTCGATTCACAGAAAAAACCGTTTATCAAATCGATTCTATTTTCAGGATTGGTCAATAACATCTTCAATGAAAAATATGTTTCCAATGGATTCTATTACACATTTGACGATGATTATTCTGATCCAAATCAAGTCACAACGATAGAAGGTGCAGGTTATTTTCCGCAAGCTACGACCAACTTTTTGATTGGCGCAACGTTAAGATTCTAGTTGGTAATAATGAGAGAGTTTCCAGATAAGGAAACGCGATATTCCTTGAGTCCACAAGCTAATTGTTTGCCAATGGAACCTCCAGTAAATAAACTATAAGTATTGGCGTCATTGCAATTACAAACTGCATTGGCGCCATTAATACTAAGTAGGGAACAGCTGGTTTGTTCATGATTAGGATCGGCGGCATCCCAAGCCCGATAACCACTACCAACATTCACTACAATAATGCCTTTATTGCCCTGATTAGCCACATAAACGGAGTTACTAGTATACAGCAGTTGGCTGTATTGTGGTAAATTCATATTGAGCGTGACGTTCACAGCAGCATTGACTAGAAATTTGCAATTCTCATCGCTGCTGTTTCTACTACAGTTGGTTAGGATAATCAAGCTTATAAATAAAAAAAAGTGTTTCATCTTATGAAATTGTGTTGCAATTTACAACAATCCGAAAGTTGATGTAAATATTTTGTATATTTGTTTTATATCTCGTGAAAGCGGGATTTTTTTTATGCTGTTCTCCAAAACGGGGTTTCAGCATATTTTATATATAGTAAAATGAAGAAATTATGAGTAAAGTATCTTATTACACTGCAGAAGGTCTGAAAAAATTGAGAGAAGAACTCAATCAGTTAAAAGACGTCGAGCGTCCAAACGCATCACGGGCAATCGGTGAAGCTAGGGATAAGGGTGATTTGAGTGAAAATGCCGAATATGATGCAGCCAAGGAGGCACAAGGCATGTTAGAAATGAAAATATCCAAACTTGAAGCCATGCTCTCAGCAGCACGTTTGATTGATGAATCGCAACTGGACAGTTCAAAAGCATTGGTGCTTTCTAAAGTTAAAATAAAAAACCAAACCAATGGGATGGAAGTGACCTACACCCTGGTGGCTGACCGTGAAGCCGACTTAGCTTCAGGTAAAATTTCGGTTAATTCGCCAATTGGAAAAGGTCTTTTAGGCAAAACTGTGGGTGAGGTTGCCGATATTGAAGTCCCAAATGGCATTCTTAAATTTGAAATCTTAGAGATTTCGAGATAATAATTCCTGCGCCTGACTATCAACAGCTGGGAAAGAAAAAATATCGATTTAAAATTATTTAAGTATAACATTCCTGTTAAGACCAATTCTAACAGGATTTTTTTTTATATTTAGAGTAGAACAAAGAAAAAGGATTAACAATTGTTTATTGTCGAATAACGATTTTGGCTTAAACAAACAACAAACAACAAACAACAAACAACAAATGGCCTCCATATTTACAAAAATTGTCAATGGTGAAATTCCATGTTACAAAGTTGCAGAAACTGAAGATTTTTTGGCGTTTTTAGATGTCAATCCCAATACGCAAGGGCACACGCTGTGCATACCCAAAAAGGAAGTCGATCAACTTTTTGATTTGGATGAGAAGACATATATCGGACTGATGGAGTTTTCAAGAACTGTCGCAATTGCATTAAAAAAAGCAGTGCCTTGTTTACGCGTTGGCATGTCGGTTGTGGGCTTGGAAGTGCCGCATGTGCATGTGCATTTAATTCCATTACACAGCATGGAGGATATCCGTTTCACAAAAAAAGTCTCATTGAAACAGGAAGAATTTGAAACCATAGCCAAACGAATTTCAGAAAACATATAATTTGGTAAAACCCGTATCCAAAATCACGATCAACGAAGTTTTGAAATGTTAAGTTCTGTAAGATTGTCTTTAAGGCGCCATTTCAGGTTCAGTACCTTCTGACGATAACTATCATTATTGATAGAGCGTTTTTATTCCTCAAAAATACCCGAAATTAAAAGCACAGAGATTAGAATTAGCAGTATCAAAATGCTAATTAAAACCCACGACAATGTTTGTAATTTAAAAGAGATTGGTTTTGGAGGCGATGCGCGTTGTTGATACTCAAAAACAAGATCAATATCGTTGGTCCATCGAGCAGGAGAAATCATAGTTTCACAAACATCGCAAAATAGTGAATAAGAGGTTTCTTTCGAAATGGCTTTGTAAAAATAATTTTCAATAAACCGTTGTTTAAAGGTCAATTGCAATCCTTCTTGGGAATAGCATTCAGGACAATTATTATTTAGTTCAACTTCCCGTAAAGTGAAATATTTTGCATCCATGATTCAAATCTACGGAATTAATTTTAATGAAATTTGCATGGTTGTCCCCTTGTTGATTTCTGAATGAAGTACTTTTATTTTACCATTGTGATAATCTTCAACAATTCGTTTTGCAAGTGATAATCCCAAGCCCCAACCTCGTTTTTTACTTGTAAAACCAGGTTCGAAAATTGTGTTGAATAAACTTTTTGGGATGCCTTTGCCTGAGTCGGTTACAGTGATTTTAACGTCTTTTTCGCTTTCAATAATGCTTACTTTTAAGCCTCCCTTTCCTTTCATGGAGTCAATCGCGTTTTTCACTAAGTTTTCGATGGTCCAACTGTAAAGTTGGGTGTTCAAATCTACATAAATAGGATGCTCGGGCGCATGAATCTCAAAATCAATTAATTTGCTGGAACGCGCTTTTAAATATTCGTATGAATCGACAGTTTCTTTTACAATATCGGATTTTTTGAGTGTGGGAATCGAGCCAATTTTGCTGAAGCGATCAGTAATGGTCTGCAAGCGGAGGATGTCTTTTTCAATTTCCAAAAGATAAGAAGGGTTGACATCTTCAGAACGTAAAATCTCGGTCCATCCTATTAATGATGACAGTGGTGTGCCAATTTGATGCGCGGTTTCCTTTGCCATTCCAGTCCATAGTTTATTTTGTGCGGCTATTTTTGAACTTCGATAAAAGAAATAAACCACTGCGGCAAACAGTACAATAATAAGCAATAAAGCTAACGGATAATACTTGAGTTTATTAATTAACGGGGAGTTTCCATAATAGATGGTGTAATATATTTCTTTATTAAAATAGACGTCAATTGGATTGTTTTCACTTTTATATTTTTCAATGAGATTGTTAACCTGGAGTGAATCTTTAATTTTATGAGCATCGATATTGTTATAGGTCCCTAAACTGCCATCTTTATAAATCGCCAACATGGGGGTCGTATTGTTGCTTCCCAATATTTTTAGGGTAAGATCGACGTTTTCGTCGATGTCAGATTTTAATAATTCAGACTGGGCAAAGGACCAATTTTGCATTTTAATGCGTTCTTCAGCCTTGAAATTCTGAAAAAAGATATAGGTATTCCATAAAATTAGCGAAATGATGATAAAAGAAGAAGCAATAATAATCCACCGTAAAAGATTTCGGTTCATAGTGTAAGACATCAATACATTTAGTTTAAATATACTTAAAGAAATCAGCAAATAGAAAATCTTTTAAGTGATAAATCTTAAGCGTTACTTATGTAATGCAATTATCTTAATATTATTGTTTGATTCTTGGTCTAAATCATTTTTGTAGGTTTAACAATATGGTTACATTTGCATTTAATAATTTTTGAGATGCTAAGTTTTGAGCCTAAAGACCTGTCTACAGGCAAACTACATAGTTATTTGTTAAGCGCAGTCGCACCGCGACCGATTGCTTTTGCAAGTACTATGGATGCTGATGGAAATCCGAATTTATCGCCTTTTAGTTTCTTTAATGTGTTCAGTGCGAATCCGCCAATACTGATTTTTTCTCCTGCAAGACGTGTGAGAGACAACAGTATTAAACACACTTTAGAAAACGTGGAAGCTACTAGGGAAGTTGTCATTAATATTGTAAATTATGACCTCGTTCATCAGGCTTCTTTAAGTAGTACAGAGTATGAAAAAGATATCAATGAATTTGATAAAGCGGGATTGACGATGTTAAAGTCTGATCTTGTGAAGCCGTTTAGAGTTGCAGAATCGCCGATTCAAATGGAATGTAAAGTCATCGATATTATTAAACTAGGAACTGAAGGTGGTGCGGGGAATTTAATAATTTGTGAAGTGGTAAAATTGCATATTTCTGAAGATGTTTTGGATAACAATCAGGCGATCGATCAAGAAAAATTAGATTTGGTGGCAAGAGCTGGCGGCGATTATTACAGCAGAGCAAAAATGGGCTTTTTTGAGGTTCCAAAGCCAATAAGAAACCGTGGGATTGGTATTGATGCGATGCCCAATGACGTTAAAAACAGCATGATTTTTACTGGGAATGATTTAGGAATGCTAGGCAATGTTGAAACCTTGCCAACCGCGGAGACAATCGCAGATTTTGTTAAAAGTATTGCTGTACATCATTCTGATATTAATGAGATGACGCATCGGGAAAAACATAAATTGGCCAGAAATTATTTGAGCTATGGGGACGTTGAAAGTGCTTGGAAGTTGTTGCTGTCATAAGCTAATAGCCAGCAGCACGAATTTTGAAGTACGCAGTGACCTGTAAACTTTTAGGAATTAAGAAATAATAATTAAGAATAGTAATAGAGAATAATAAAAATTAGTCAAATGGAAGTACAAGGAAAAATCAAAATGATAGGAGAAACTCAGACTTTTGGAGGTAATGGGTTCAGAAAAAGAGAAGTAGTTTTGACTACAGAAGAGCAGTATCCTCAACATATAATGGTTGAGTTCGTACAGGATAAGACCGATTTATTAAATAGTTATCAGGTTGGTCAGAATGTAAAAGTGAGCATCAACTTGAGAGGAAGAGAATGGGTTAATCCACAAGGCGAAACTAAATATTTTAACTCCATTCAAGGATGGCGTATTGAAAACGCACAAGAAGCGACTTCTGGTGGCATGCCTCCAGCAGCTCCAGCTCAACCGTTTCAACCAGCAAACGATTTAAACCAGGATGATCACGACGATCTTCCTTTTTAAGTAGTAGATTCATTTCCGCGCCCGCCTGCCGGCGGATAGGAACTCTGAAATCTCATAAACGCAAAAGTTGGATTATATAAAATCAACCTCAATGTTACACGCATTGAGGTTTTTTTTATCATATTTAGCTTTGAAAAGTGTCCATTAAAATGATTTTACTTTCAGATATACTAGAATTCCCGAACCCAGCCCAGGCCTCAACAGAAGGTCTTTTGGCTGTTGGTGGCGATTTGTCTGTGGAGAGATTGCTTTTAGCTTATAGAAGTGGCATTTTTCCATGGTTCAATAGTGATGAGGACTTGATTTTGTGGTGGTCTCCAGATCCCAGATTTGTCCTTTTTCCTGACCGATTAAAAGTTTCAAAAAGTATGGCTCAGATACTTCGTAAAGACGAATTTAAAGTAACCTTTAATAAAGCTTTTGAAAGGGTGATTACAGAATGTTCAAACGCAAAGCGATCAGGACAACCTGGTACATGGATTACAGTGGAGATGATCAATGCCTATATAAAACTTCATCATTTAGAGTACGCTAAATCTGTCGAAGTATGGCAGAACGAACAATTGGTCGGTGGTTTATATGGTATCGATTTGGGTAATGGCATATTTTGTGGCGAAAGCATGTTTTCCAAAGTAAGCAATGCCAGCAAAATGGCGTTTATTAGCTTTATTGAAAATTCTAAGTATACACTTATTGATTGCCAGGTGCACACTAAACATTTAGAAAGCTTAGGTGCTGAGGAGATTAATCGCAATGAATTTTTAAATTATTTCTAAATGAATCCCAGTTTTTAAAACTCATATGCCAGACGTGATAGAAGAAATTTGCCTACGCATTTGGAAAAAATGAGATTTAAACTATTAAACGGAAATCAGTCGGTATATTTAACCAGCCCATATCTTGATTGGGTAATCAATGTCTATATTAGTGTTGCTAATGTTTTTAATTTTTTCTGAAAGAACATGAATTGGATATTTGGAATCATTATAGTATTAATTTTATTCTTTCTAATAAACAACTATAGACAGAATAAAAAGAAAAAGCAAATTCTAGATAATTTAGTCAGCAATTGGAGTCTTCGAAAGAAACAGGAAGAATTCCATTTTGGATCAATTCGAAAATATTTTGAAAACAACAATCAAGAGGATAAAGCTTTTCACATCATCTCAGACAGAAGCGCAACCGACCTAGATTTAGATGAAACCTTCAAGATAATTGATAGAACTTCCTCAAAAATTGGTCAACAATATCTCTATTATAAATTTCGAACAATTAAAAGTCAATCGAGTTTATCGTCTTTTAATGACCTTACTATTCTTTTCGAAACAAATGAAAATCTAAGATTAAAAACTCAATTAGAACTATCTAAAATAAATACCAATGATTCTTATTATTTTGAAGAATTAGTGACTTCAAAATCTGTAGAGACACCTAGAATTATTTGGTTGATTTATGCTTTATCTATAATTTCATTAAGCTTTGTACTAATAGGTTTTTTCTTTCCTATATTTTTTATCATACTTATTCCAATTGTAGCAATTAATATGGTATTTCATTATAAAAATAAATGGAATATCTCTACCTATCTTGATGGTGTAAGTCAATTATCTAAAGTCCTGAATGTATCAAAAACAATTGCTGAATATCCAGAAATAAAAGAGAAATTTACCGATACCGAATTTATCAGAAGGATTGATAAGATCAAGCTAAAAACAGCTTTTATCAGCTTTGAGAGACACATTGACAATGAGTTTGCAATAGCGTTTTGGTTGGTGTCAGAAGTTGTGAAAGTGCTCTTTAATTTAGAATATCTTATATTTTATAGTTTTGTTGACTCCATTGAAAAGGAATAATACGAACATAAAAAGATGTTCCATTTTATTGGTGAAATTGATTCTGCAATATCTACAGCTTCATTAAAAGCAAGTGAATATTTACTTTGCAATCCCACATTTACAGATGAAAAGAAATTAGAAATAAAAGAAGTTTATCATCCCTTAATACAAAACTGTGTGAAGAATGATTTGAGCTTAAATAATAGGAGTTTATTACTTACCGGCTCAAACATGTCAGGTAAAACGACATTTATTAGGAGTATTTCAATAAACAGTATTTTAGCGCAATCCTTAAACATCTGTTTTGCTAAAAAATATAGTGCCCCTTTCTTTAAATTATATTCCTCAATAAAAATTGTGGACGATTTAATGGAAAACAAGAGTTATTATCTGGAGGAAGTATTAACAATCAAAGCGCTGGTGGACGTCTCTCGAGACGATAGTCCTTGTTTGTTTGTGTTGATGAGATTTTTAAAGGGACTAATACCATTGAACGAAGTTCGGGTGGAAAAGCAATTTTGTCGTATTTAGACCAAGGAAATAATATAGTCCCAGTTTCAACTCATGACATAGAATTGACTGATATTTTAAGTAAGGAAAAATTCGAGTTGTATCATTTTAGTGAACAGATAGAGAATAACGTACTGACCTTTGATCATAAGCTTAAAGAAGGAAAGCTAAAATCTAGAAACGCCATTAAAATTTTAGAGCTTTATAATTATCCTTCCGAAATAATTAAGGACGCACGAACTACGGAGAAAGTCACTTTTCCGGATAAAACTTATAAGTAGGTTTGCCCGTCTATAAAAACATAGAGTATATTGATTTTATTTCTATAACATTAAACTCTTTAGACTTCATAATATCTAAAGCAATCCACCTCATGGTCATTGACCATGCCCACAGCCTGCATCATCGCGTAAATTATCGTAGAGCCCACAAACTTGAAACCTCGTTTTTTTAAATCCTTGCTTATGGTGTTACTTAATGGAGTGGTAGGAGGCGCTTCTTTATAATTCTCCACCTTATTTTTGATCGATTTACCGTCGGTAAACCCCCAAAGATAGTTTGAAAAAGAGCCAAATTCTTCCTGAACTTTAATAAAAGCTTCTGCGTTATTAATTGTGGCATGAACTTTTAATTTATTTCTGATGATACCGGCATCTTGAAGCAAATTGTCAATTTTATCTTGATCGTATTCTGCAATTTTTTTAAAATCAAACTGATCAAAGGCAACCCTGAAATTTTCGCGCTTTCTCAAAATGGTAATCCAACTCAATCCTGCCTGAAAGGTTTCTAGAACCAAAAACTCAAAAAGAACTGCATCATCTTTAACCGGAACACCCCATTCTACATCATGATACTGCTCATAAAGCACATCGCCTTTGCACCAACCACATCGCTGTTTTTCCATTGAATTATCGTTTTTAATCAAAGGTAGAAATTTTAATTTCTTTGTTTTTCGCTTTATGCAAGATTCATTTTTAAAGTAAATACATTGAAAAATAAAGAAAAATGATCAGTGAATCTAAATCAAAAATCCCTATTTTTTTACCATCTCATAGTTTTCATTTGGGTAAAATCTTTTTATAATGACAATAATGATGAAAAATTGAGAGCACTAAATATTTTCCATTCCCTAAAGTTTTTATCCAATTCCTACTGATTTGCTATTTTTATCCGTCCTTATAATGTTACAACTGTTACGCAATGTCGTGAAAAATAGGTTTAAATTTGAAAAAAATATAACCATGGATACCGTCACTCAAGACAAGATAAAAAATATATTGAAAGAAGGCCTAAGTAACAGTATGTCTTACCAAGAATACAGATTGTTAATGGCTGATTTGGTTAAGACTAATTCAACAACCGGATTGGATAAAAGTGAAGAAATTGTTGCCTACACCGCTTTAAACGAGCAACGCATGAAGCGTTGGGATAAAACTATTAAGGTCTCGCCAGAAGCTCAACATAAAATAGCGTCTTTTAATGGAGATATAACCTGGTTAGTGCTTACTGAAAGCTGGTGTGGCGATGCGGCACACGTGATTCCTGTAATTCAAAAAGTGGCCGAATTACACCCTCGTATTAATGTGAGATTAGTATTGCGAGATGATAATGATGCACTTATGCAACTGTTTTTGACCAATGGAGGAAAATCCATTCCTAAGTTAATTATGATTGATAATATGTCAGGTAAAGTGTTGGGAACTTTTGGTCCTCGACCTAAAGATGGTGCAGCTTTAGTCGTCAATTTCATAAAAAACCACGGAATAGTTACTGACGAGTTGAAAGAGAATTTACAGATGTGGTACAACAGAGATAAAGGTCAAAGTACGATTGCCGATTTGTTATTGCTTTTGGGAGTCGAATAAAAATATTTTTAGAGGTCAGTATCTAAATACGTATCTTTATTGTCAGTAAATACATAATATTATGGATGTTTTTAAAGGTCAAAATCTTCTAGAGTTCTCTGATCGGTTCAGAACTAATGAAGATTGCAAGAAATACTTAGCATCAATTAA
>JBBSRC010000117.1:0-9519 GCA_038243395.1 Flavobacteriales bacterium
GTATATTATGAACGTCAGGAAGGGTATAAAATGCCATACCTTTTTAATCCGAAAGTGATTTCGTTCGGATGTAAGGGCGGAGACATATAAATACAAAAAAGGTCCATGCAATAAAAATAGAGCGATAATTCCACTGGATAATAAGGGCGCATTAGGGAAGAAATCTATGGTTAAAGCATAAGTGGCGGTGGCAATTCCCATATATAAAAGCCAAAAAATCAAAATGCGATCGTGAAGTGATTTTGATCTTTTATGAAGCAGTAGAGCAAGAAAGAAAAATGCATTAAAAGAAGCTATGAAAAATAGATAGGTCATCGTCTTATCGTTGCTATTATATGATTTCTGAAGAATTATTCGTCTCTTGCAAAACAGACTTCATTCTAACCAAAACTATGATAATTTATCTAAATATCGCTGTAATTTAATCAGCTTCTTTTCCATTTCGTAACTTTTGTTTCTATAAAATTGAATAATTAAAAAGTTTGAAGATTTGGATTAGTTTGATTTTATATGTTTAAAAATGAGCGTAGCTAAATAAGATATGAAGGCTTAATACTACACTCATTTTTGATTATTCGGAGAGAGAAATCTCTTGATTCTCTTGTATTCCTTTTTTTAAAATGGTAAATTACAAGAACACTTAAAAAAGTAAGAATCATGGATATTGTAAAAACAATTGTAGAGTTTTTTAAACAACCTGAAGAAGAAACTGTAAATGAAGCACCAGAAGGTGTTTGTAATTTATGTTGGGGTTTCCAAGAATACGATGGTAAAATAAGAGATTTATATAAGGATAAACAAGTTGACGTCAACAATCATAAAGATTCATATATGCTTGTGCAAGGTTTCGTTAAGAAACATATTGATGGGTATCATATTAAAGACGGCATCGTTCATGTGTGTCCAAACTGCCAAGAACTGGAAGAAGGAAAGGACAGAATCGAAAAATATGATTTAGAAGAGGCGCAGAAGTAAAGATATCATTTTAGAAATGTCGCCTAGTTGAAATTTACTCTCAAAATACCCAATAAAATTTAATCTTTTAATTTTATATGGATTGATTGTATGAGGATAATATCAATTATTGCTTATCTAAAGCGATGTCTAGATAGATTTGTTCGTATGCATCTACCATCCTAATATGAGAACAAAAGTTCTCGGCCCTTTTACGACAGTTGGCACGATCTAATGTATTTAGACTTGCGATTGCCTTGGCAAATGTTTCAGGGTTATATATATCGAATAGAATACCACACTCGTCTGTGATAATTTCGCTTGCTGCACCTATATCATTCGCGATAACTGGTGTTCCGGAAGCAAGCGCTTCTGCTATAACCATCCCGTACGGCTCCTGCCAGATACTCGAAAACAAAAACGCCCTGGACTGCGAGTACAATTGATTGACTTGTTTCTGGTTTAAATGACCCAAGTATTCACAATGTTTATATTTTTCAACCCTTGGAATAATAAATTCCTCAAAATAACTCGGATCGGAAATCGGTCCAGCAATTTTGAGTTTTAAATTATGAGCATGGCATAAATCCATGATTTCCAGGAGTCCTTTTTCTTTACATATCCGTCCACACCATGAGAAATAATCTTCTTTGGAAACGTTGATTTCCCATTCATTTAGATCGATACCATTATATACCGTTTGAACATTCAGTAAATGTTTTTGATAGTCAACCTTTAAATGGTTGCTAACGGTCGTAAAAATCTGATTTGGTCGATTTTTTATTGCAGTTATAGCCACGTAAATGTTATCAAATATCGGGCAGTGAAACGAAGTTACGAAAGGAATGTCAATCACGCTGCCCAGCACAATGGCATGATGACTGATAGAGTGATTATGAATGATATCGAAATCAATTGCCAAAAAATTATTGATAGAACTATAAAATTCTCCAAATTTATTCAATTCAGAAGCTACGGGATCACCATTTTGATTTTGATCCATTTCCGTATAAAAAATCATTTTGCCCTTTAGTTGAGATCCGCGATTGCAAAGGGTATAAACCTCATAATCACGCTTAACCAATTCATAAACTAACAAAGAGGTAAACATCTCTAAACCGCCTTGAAAAGGTTCGAAAATGGGATGATCATTGTGAGCAATAATACCTATTTTCATAACTTTGAAATTTTTTAAAAATAATTGTTTTTCTATTTTCGAGTCAGGTAATTATACGTGGCTCAACAAGTGGTTAATTATTATTTATTAATGATCAGATTCCTCATTCAGTTTTATTTTCTTTCTCATGTAATATTGTTTTCTCAATATTTGCTTTTATGTTTTCCTTTTTCATTTCCACGCGTATTAACCTAAATAGGCTCATATAAACATTTGCAATCCAAACCATCGCAAAACCTCCGATAATATAGCCTCGCCAGTCAGGAAATAACAAATGGAACTGAGTCATAATTACAAACGCGAGAGTCACGTAATGACTAAAACAATATTCGCAGGTAAAAACATAAAAGACTTTGCGTTGTAACAGGGTTTTACTGGATTCAGATTTTCGAGTACAGAAATCTCTTGGCTCTTTAAATAGTTCTTCTTGGGTTACGGTCCAGGATATACTCGCTATAGGAAGTGCAAGTAAAAAAAGATGCGCCACTTGTTCTGACAATTGCATAGGGTTGGAAATTAAGGTAGTAATAGCGGTTGTTAAATCCGGTTATATGGTTTATAAAATTAAGAAACATATTGATGATCCTGCATAAAAAGTAGTGAATTTTCTTATTGGAAGACATTTAGAGGGACTGGTATGGAAGACTTCTATAATTACTCATGTAGCTTCTGATAGGCTTGTTTCAGACGACAATACTATTGCATTTGTTCTTATGTTTTATTTTTTTTTAGAGTTAAGATAGACATATGAAATTTGGCGTTTTAATTAAAAAAATTAAAATAGAAGGATGTGTATTGAGTTCAACTTTTTGTTTAAAGAATTAAAAGAGCTTTTAAAAAGGTCATAATTTTACAATCTAAATGCTGTTAAAGTTTGGAATCTTTTCAACTAAAATTGTGAGAATGCAAAAAATACTGAGATTTAAAAAAGATTTTGATCGCCAATTTTAAAGCGGAAAGGTTAGGACTCATTGTAGCTCCTTTTTCAAGGTTAAGAATTTGTAATGCGCTAACACTACACAGAGGTTCTTGATCAAAGACGTTTCTCAAAAATGTGGAGTCTTTATTGTGCCATAATCATAGGAGTTGGATCTATAAACGGAGTTATAGTCTTGATATATGATGATAGTGAGGAATTGGTCGACGAAGGGAAACTTAAAAATGTCCAGGTGTAATTAAATTAGGAAATTATGGATTTGATTGAAGATAGTGAAATAGAAGAAAAATATAAAAATTTTGTAATTAAGCGTAAGCATCCTTGTATCATGGCAAATGCAGTTTTTGCAATGGACAATTATCATATAAAGATTTATGATAAATTATCGTCAGTTAACGATTCGGCGTCTATTCTTGAGGATATAGAAAATTACATTGAAAATTATGATTTTGAATCCAATGACTTTGAATCGCTTATGTTCTGTTTTAAGAATGAGAATATTCAAACTGAAGAAGAATTTGAGGAAAAGCTCTGGCAGTTTTTACAGAGACTTCACGATAATGATACTACCGCATGGGATCCCCGCGTAAGTGAAGACCCTAATAATTCAAAATTTAGTTTCAGTTTAAAGGGCAGAGCTTTTTATATTGTAGGGATGCATCCCCAAAGTTCAAGGCTTGCAAGGCGTGCACCTTACTGTACGATAGTCTTAAACTTACATTGGCAATTTGAAAAATTAAGGGATATGGGAACTTACCAGACCATTAAAAAAAGAATCAGGCAAAGGGATAAAAGATTGCAGGGTACCATAAATCCTGTTTTGCGCGATTTCGGTAAAGACACAGAAGCTAAACAGTACAGTGGACGTGCAGTTGAAACTAACTGGAAATGTCCATTTCATCAAAAAACTTTGGAATCATGAATCATATACATACGATACCACCACAAACGGGTGCAGCTTTTGAACTAAAGAAAGGAAATATACTCACTGTCTTAGATCCCCAGGGTCAGCAGGTAAGCGACATGGTTCTTTTTAATAAACATGATTTAAAAGAAAAAATATCTTCCGGTAAGAGCATGGACTTTGAAGAAAGTATTCTTCTGACCACAGGTAATTTTCTCTGGAGTAATCGGTCAAATAAAATGATGGAAATCAAGGCAGATACTAACGGTCGCAATGATTTTCTTTTAGCGCCCTGCAGTCCAGAAACATTTCAAATTATGTATAACGAATCTGGCTACCACCCTAGTTGCTTAGAAAATTTGCACCTCAATTTGAAATCTTTTGGTATTGAAATCGATGATATTCCTTCCGCATTCAATATTTTTATGAACGTACAGTTTGATGAAAAAGGGAAATTAAAAGTTTTGCCGCCGACTTCAAAATCTGGAGATCTTGTAAGATTTACTGCAGAAATGGATCTCATTGTCGGACTTACCGCCTGTTCAGCGGAAGATTCAAACGGTGGAACTTTCAAGCCAATTCATTATGTAATTACTGAGGGAGATGGTCTCTTGTTCGAATAACATAATATAATTATCGGTTCTTAGGCTGCCAGAGTGTTCTTCTTTCGAGAGTAATAAATCTGCTAGTTTTGCCATATTATCATTGAGGTTTTGCGTTTTTAAGTGCAGTCTCCATTTTAATGCCCTTTTCTAAAGGTCCCTGAAAAATATCTACTTGGTCTCTAATTCTGGCAATCGAATTTATTATTCAAAATTTTGCATTGTCATTCCTTCTTAATTTTATCCCAATGAAAACTCATAGAAACTGTTGTCCCTATTTTAGGTCGTAATGAATATGGGTCGGCTATAGTAACTACGGGTCGATTGTGAAAATAGTCCAGATTAATTTTACCATCTCTATTTTTAATATAGCGTTCCAAACTAGTAAATTTTGGCAGTCGCTTTTGAATTCATTCCGGAGCTTCCTTTTTTATCTTTCTGATAAAAACTTTTGCCCTGTATGCCGCCGTGAAATCGGTTTAGACATAAAGGCCTATCGTTCAAATTAGGGGAGGATATTCTACGACTGGATAGTAGTACTTGAACATGTCGCACTTACTATAAACTGTTGTCGGGCTAATAGACCTTACTGAATTTCGTGAACTTTAAATTGCGTTGATCGTGAGGGAAATAGGGTGGGAGAGGACTGAAACATAATGAGAACACATTACTTAACTTACGGAAGATATAATGGGACTTGAACTCTAAGTTTATATTTTGGAATGGAGGTTAAACTCAATATTATTTGTATCCTGAAGTCCATAAATCTTTTCAAGTAAGATTATCACTAAAAACAAAAAATCTTACGATGAATTTAAAAATTAATTTAAATTCATCATAAGATCTTATCCTCAATATTCTGTGAGTTTAAAGATATTCTATCTCACAATGATAGACATATCAACACGTCGTGCATGTTGTTCAGAGGACGTTTTGTCTTCTCCTCTAAAAGAAACAAGAATTCGACTTGCATCCACTCTGTTATTAATAAAAGCCTTTTCCACAGCTTCTGCTCTACGCATAGAAAGTTGTTTGTTGTAATTTGACTTACCTAACGGACTTGCCCAACCTTCCAACATAACTTTTGCCTCAGGAAACTTATTTAAAATTTGAGTCAAATCTTGAATGTAGGGAATATAGTCTGCACTCAAGGTTTCTGAATTATTGTCGAAATAAACTTGTTGTTTAAAATAAGACTTGATTCCGGAAGAATCTTCTGTTTTGGCTAATTTATCTGAAGCAATCATTTTTGATTCTAAACTATCCATTTGGCGTCTTACATCATTTAACCTTCCTGTAATATTACTTAGGCTATCCCCAAAAGAATTTTCTTTATTAAAATTCGCTTTGTTCGCTTCAACATTTTTTAAAGAATCGATTCGATGTTGTAACTCTTTAATTTTTGAATTGTTAGAAGGCATGATGGTTGCTGTACTTCTATCATTTGAAGGATAATACGGGCTAGGGGAGGCATTACCAGGCATGATTATAGTCGAATTATCCCTACTTCTAGACGGTAGCGCATTGTTACCATAACTTAGATTATCCATTCTTTGGTTCAAATAACGTAATTCTGCTAGAATTTGCTGGTTAGAAATTTGATCGTAACCACTATTACTATTGCTTAATCCTGAGCGCTCTTGACCTGAACTTTGTTTGTACTTTGATCTCAGTTCAGCTAGATCTTCCTTCATTGTTCTCTTTTCCCTTTCTTTAAGTTGATCGCGTCTTGCTTCGGCAATCGTGCTTAAGAAAGAACTTAGTTCTGCATCTGTCATTACAATTATACTTTTATCAGAAGTCTTTTCGCTTTGGGCGAAAAGACTTGCTGAAAATAATATACATACAGAAAGAACTAATGTTTTCAATTTATGTGTATTTAACTGTAACATCTTTTTAAAATTTTAATTTATATCCCACAGATATTCTGTGTATATCGATAAAATTGTGAGCTGTGTAATCTGCAAACAACTTACCACCAAACACATTGAAAGTAGTGCCTAAAACCAAGTTAGGGCTAAACGTACTTACTCCGACAGCATCATTATATCCAAGTCCTAGTCCTGCATAAGGTTCTAAAATAATACCTGCATCTACTTTAAAAGGTATTACAACGTTAGCATTTATTCCGAACCCTGTATTTTTTCCTGGAGCTAAGTATAGGTCTGGCATAAACTTAAATGGCGAATTAGTGAAGGCGTAGTTACCTCTTATACCGATGATCATTGACACGTCATCTGCTATGACGGCACCTGTAAAGACTGACATCCCTTCATTAACTACCCAACCAGTTGCAACACCGGTATCTTGAGTTTCAGATTGCATCACCGTATTACCATCCTGATCCGTTACCACTTTAGTAGTTGATGGACGTACCGTCTGTGGCGCAGGCGCAGTGGTCTGTTGACCTGGCGTTATTATCAAGGTTCTGTCCTGATTTTGATTTTGATTTTGGTTTCGATTCTGCATATTATCACCCAGATTATTGACTCTGTCTGTGTTTTTATCGATTTTTCTATCAAGCTCATTTAATTTGTCCAGAATTTTTTGTGATGCACCTTCTTGACGCGCTGGTGTAAGGTTATCTCTATATGTTCCTGTATTTATTTCAAGTAACAATCTTTCTAAGCGATCCATTCGATCATCGATCGTTTGTGGCTTGCGAGATTCTTCATCAACACCTTGAATCACTTTTTCAATTAAGTCTTCAAGTTCTTTTGGTGTCATTTCAACTCTTGATCCTTTTACTTCCTTTGCAGATTTAGTAGGCGTAGTTTTTGGATCTTGACGACCGTCTTGTTCACGTTCTATAGCTTTTTTCTCTTCAATGATTGCCACTGCTTTCTTGGTATCATTATTTTTATAAGCGTCAGACAATTCAGATTCAAGCTCATCAATTCGGTCTTGATATTGTGACGTTCTATCGTCTACTCTGTCATCTATTTCATCTTGTAAAATGCGATCGGTATCATTAGCTGATTTACCTAACTGAAAACGAATCCCCGCCGTGTACATCGTGTGTTGTTTTAACTCACTCGGAGCAATCGTATTTTCCAAATCATTGCTTGCACGATCGGAAGTAAATAATAAACTGGCATCTCCATATAATTCAACATTACGAGCAACAGGTACATTTAAACCTAAACCACCTTTTGCAAAATAGCCAGAAGAGGCGCCCGTAAGCTCATCTTTTCCAATATAGCTTCCTTTATAGGCGTTTAAATAACCTCCACCAACTGTTAGGTAAGGTACCAAACCTCGAGAAACATTTAGTTTTGCTATAAATTCACCACCATACATGGCCAAGTCGTCCCAATCGGTAGATATCTTTTCATCTTTAGTAGCTTGGTAATAAAAACCTCTAATACCTATGTACTGATTCAGATCAAAACCAATTTTTCCTCCCAGAAAATAAGAATCTGAAAAATTGGAATCATCATCAAAATTAACATAAGCTCCACCTGGCTCTAAAATTAGTTTGAAACCACCTAATCCACCAGAAAACTTTCTATAATAAGCTCTGTCCAATGCACTAAAGTCTTCTGGGCTTCTTCCGCCTAGATATAGTTGTAAACCAGCCAATACTGACCAGTTATACATGCGACTGTTGTTATTGTCGTCCAACCAACCTTCAATATCACTTTGGTCTTGCCCTTCCTGAAATAGCACGGAAGCAGGATTCATATTAAAGACCGTATTTTTCGCCTCTAGATTAAGGAATAGTCTATTACCTAACTTAATTTGTGTCCCTAAACCTACGTTAGCATAAATCTGTTCTGATTTTTGCTCGTTTGAAGGTGCACCTACAGCCGCAATATCAACTTTCAATTTCTGCACCCCAGCACCAAGTGTCAAATAGGGAACAAATGTACCACGTGTAGGAATGTTGGCTTTAAATTCGCCACCTATTCGTTCCACATCCACTTTTCTCGAGTTAAAATTATCCACGAAATTATCTGAAAAAACATCAAACCCATCAACTGTATTGTTTAGGTCGTTAGATATTTCGTAAACTCCTCTTAACTCAATAGCTTCACCAAATCCGAAGCCCACTCTTCCACCAAACATCACACCATCTTCAATAGCGGTGTTTTTGTCAAACCAGTTGTAGCTGGCAGTAGGTTGTAAAGTTACCGTCACATCTTTCATCTGGGCGTGTACATTCACTCCAAAAAAAGCCAAGGCACACATAGTAATTATTTTCCTCATATTATTTTGTTTTAATTGTTAGAAGGTCAACTCTTTTGACTTTTTCATTTGGCTAAACTTCAAATGAATCTAGTCTGCAATTGTTAAACCATTGTCAAAAATACCTATTATCTCTAGTATTACCAATGACCCAGGTCAGTTTGATCCCAAAAAACGCTTATGAGATAGCATATTTTCAAATGAGTTAATTAGTCGGAATTGGATGGATTGTTTTAGAACAGTATTCGGAAGGAACACGCACATATAATACAAATTAAGACCGTTGCAAAATCCAATAAATTACTCTAATCCATTTTTTAGATAGATTTCTGATTGGTTTTTATCAAGAACTGTAGTTTTTACTTCATTTTTTTGTCTTTAGAGTTCATTTTCTTACTGTCTTCCTCTTAATTTTTACTATTAGACGCAATTATCCCTGGACTTCGATACAAATTATAGCACATGGCCTCCATCAGGTTTTGGGTATGCATTTTTTCTATACCTCGGTATCTTGCCAATCCTCCGTTGAACCATCTTTTTATTCCTCCAAATGTTCGCTCTACCTTGAATCTTGTTTTGCCGATTAATTTATTGAACTTCGTCTCCCAATAGGTCAATGGCTTGTTCTTTTTTGCCTTTTTTAGAATATGATTTTTTAGATTTCTTTTTTTCAATAACTCTGTATTCTTCTTTGATTGATAGCCTTTGTCGGCTTTTAATGGAATGTCCTTTGGTAGATCTACGGTGACTGTTTCCA
>JBBSRC010000118.1:0-9228 GCA_038243395.1 Flavobacteriales bacterium
CTTTTGGGCGATTATAGTGAGAAAATTAAAGCTGAGGTTTTGGCTTCGGGCGAAATTATTTCATCTAAAATGATCACAGCTTTATTGAAGACTGAGAATATCAATGCCAATGCGACCAATGCAGCGTCATTGATTAAAACCGAAGGCGATTATCTCAATGCGCAACCTGTTGAAAAAACTTCTCGGGAAAACGTCTTGGCGTATTTCAAAAGATATAACGGCGCCATCGTCAATATCGTTACTGGTTTTATCGGTTCTAATTCCAAAAATGAAACGACCTTATTAGGGAGAAATGGAAGTAATTATTCCGCATCTTTATTGGCCAATTACCTGGATGCTGAAGAACTCCAAAACTATACGCATGTCAACGGAATTTTTACGGCAAATCCTGATTTAGTTGCCGATGCTCAAAAAATCAGAGAATTGTCATTTGCTGAAGCCAATGAACTCGCCAACTTTGGAACGAATGTTTTACATGCTAAAACCATCATTCCATTATTGGAAAAAAACATCAAACTGCGGATTTTAAACACCTTTAATCCCGATGATGAAGGCACATTAATTTCGGCAAAAGCGAATACCAAGGAAGTGACGTCACTTTCTATTTTGGATAATGTGGCCTTAATCAATTTTGAAGGTCGCGGATTGCTTGGAAAAGTTGGTGTGGATGCCCGAATTTTTAAAGCTTTAAGCCAGCATAATATTAGTGTAAGTATCATTTCGCAAGGTTCTTCTGAGCGTGGTATTGGCTTGGTCATTGACGCGGAAAAAGCAACCCAAGCCGTAATTGCTCTGGAACGCGAGTTTGAAAATGATTTCTATTCGCAAGATGTCAGTAAAATAAGCGTGATTGATGATGTGTCTGTTATTTCGATTATCGGCATTGAATTGGGCTCCTTTCACAAGCCATTCAATGCCTTAATAAAAAATCAGATCACACCAATATTGTTCAATAATACGGTTACGGGTAGAAACGTAAGTTTAGTGGTTCGAAAAAATCAACTCCATAAAGCCGTAAACGTCATTCATGGGGAAGTCTTCGGAATTTCTAAGAAAATCAATATTGCGATTTTCGGCCATGGTGGTGTGGGAGGTGCTTTAATCAATCAAATATTAAAATCGAAAGGTGATATTGAAAAACGAAAAGGTATCAGTTTGAATGTTTTTGCAATTGCCAATTCAAAACAAGTCCTGCTGAATAAGAAAGGCGCAGATGCGGATTGGAAGACTGCTTTAGATGGCACATCAAAAGGCTATACAATTCAAGATATCGTCGATTTCGCAAAAACCCATCATTTGGAGAACTTAATTGCCGTGGACAATACGTCGAGTTCTGAGTTTCATCATAATTATATTCCTTTAGTAGAAGCCGGATTTGATCTCGTGTCTTCTAATAAAATAGCAAATACCATCTCTCATGATTTCTATTCAAAACTTAGAGAAAATTTAGATTATAATAAAAAGAATTATTTGTACGAAACTACAGTAGGCGCAGGTTTGCCATTGATTGATACGATTAAATTATTGCATGAATCGGGAGAGAATATCACACGCATTCGTGGGGTCTTTTCTGGAACCTTAAGTTATTTATTCAATAATTTCTCTGTTCAGGATACACTTTTTAGCACGATCATTCAAGAAACAATCGATAAAGGATTTACCGAGCCAGATCCTCGCGAAGATTTCTCAGGAAATGACGTCGCAAGAAAATTGTTGATTTTGGCTAGAGAGCTCGACTTGATCAATGAGTTTGCCGATATTTCTGTTGAGAATCTTATTCCAGAAGCCTACAGGGAAATTCCAACTTCCGAATTTTTAAAGAAATTAGAGGTTTTGGATGAGAAATTTCAAGCTATAAAAGACCAACAGAAAGAAGGTCATGTGTTGCGCTATGTTGGTGACTTGTCTGGAGATTTATCAAAAGACAAAGGCAATTTGGAAGTTAAGTTAGTGTCTATTCCTTTGGATAGTACTTTAGGTCATATTAAAGGTTCCGATGCTATTTTTGAGATTTTCACTGAATCTTATGGAGAGCGACCTATCGTGATTCAGGGTGCAGGTGCCGGAGCAGAGGTTACCGCAAGAGGTGTTTTTGGAGATATCTTGAGATTATCAAAACATATTAATTAGAAACGATAGAGACTTCGGGTTTCAATCCCGATCATTCTGGACTGAAACGACCTAAAAACTAATTACAAATATACATTCGTGGATTCGCGGCGAAAAAAACCAATTAAATGAGCAATTATAAATTTGAAACAGACGCCATTAGAACACAAATGGAGCGATCAGAATTTTTGGAACATTCCACACCATTACATCTAACCTCCAGTTTTATATTTGATGATGCTGAAGATATGCGTGCTTCCTTTGCTGAAGAAAAAGAGCGCAATATCTACAGCCGATTTACAAATCCGAATACCTCAGAATTTGTAGATAAAATGTGCAAGCTTGAAGGTGCCGAAAGTGGTTATGCTTTTGCAACAGGGATGGCAGCAGTGTTTTCAACCTTTGCAGCCTTGTTGAATGCGGGAGATCATATTGTGTCTGCACGAAGCATTTTTGGTTCTACTAATACCTTGTTTACCAAATTTCTTCCAAAATGGAATATAGAAACCAGCTATTTCAAAGTGGATGAGGTTGACAAGATTGAAAGTCTCATTCAGTCAAATACGAAAATATTGTATGTGGAAAGTCCAACAAATCCTGCGGTAGATATTTTGGATTTAGAGCTTTTAGGAGATATTGCCAAAAAACACAATCTGATCTTCATTATTGATAACTGTTTTGCAACACCTTATCTTCAGAATCCCATAAAATTTGGAGCAGATTTAGTAATTCATTCAGCGACAAAACTGATTGATGGGCAAGGGCGTGTCCTTGGTGGCGCTACCGTTGGAAGAGCTGATTTAATGAGAGAAATTTATTTGTTTTCAAGAAATACAGGACCAGCATTATCGCCTTTCAATGCTTGGATCCTTTCCAAAAGTTTAGAAACTTTGGGGGTTAGGGTTGATAGACATTGCGAGAATGCACTTAAAGTTGCTAAGTTTTTAGAAACACATGATCATGTTGCAATGGTGAAATACCCATTCTTAAAATCGCATCCGCAGTATGAATTAGCCAAAAAGCAAATGAAACAAGGCGGCAACGTCGTGGCGTTTGAAGTTAAGGGCGGCATAGAAGCTGGACGTCAATTTTTGAATAATTTAAAAATGTTATCGCTTTCTGCCAATTTGGGAGATACACGTTCTATAGCTACGCATCCCGCAAGTACAACGCATAGCAAATTGAGCGAAGTCGACCGATTAGAAACTGGTATTTCTGATGGATTAGTACGAATCTCTGTAGGATTGGAGCATGTTGATGATATTATTGCTGATTTAAAACAGGCCTTAAAAAGCTTTTAAAAAGAAGTATCTTTGTAAGATGCTTTCTAAAAAGACAAAATACGGAATTAAGGCGCTAACCTATTTAGCGAAACAAGAGCCAAACACTCCTGTCCAGATTGCTACTATTTCTGAAAGTGAAAATATTTCACTTAAATTTTTAGAAAGTATCTTGTTAACGCTTCGCAAAAGCGGGCTTTTAGGATCTAAAAAAGGAAAAGGTGGTGGTTACTATCTGCTCAAAGATCCGAAAGAAATTGAAATGACTACAGTCATGAGAATCCTGGAAGGCCCTATTGCCATGGTACCATGTGTGAGTTTAAATTATTACGAAAAATGCGATGATTGTCCAGATGAAGCGGAATGTGCCGTACACTATTTGATGGTTAAGATTCGCGATAGCAATTTGAAGATTTACGGTGAAAACTCCTTGGCAGATTTAATCAATTATTAAATTCGCAAAAAACAGCCCTTATTTTTAAAGAATTCAATTAGTCTCGTATAAGATAAATACTTAGTTTTGTCAATTACTCTACTAAGTCTATAGGGTAACATTTATAAAGAAAATAGTTTTGATAATGGGTACAGTTTTAGAATCAAGTTTAATTAATCAAAGAGCGGAAGTTACTGATAGAGCAGCAGTGGAACCTAAAGAAAACATCAAGCGTACTCTGTTGAAAACAATCAGCTGGCGCATTGTGGGTACACTTGCAACAGTTGTCATTTCCTATGTGATCACTGGAACTATGGCTTTGGCGTTTTCAATCGGTGCTATTGAGTTAGTTTCAAAAATGGGACTTTACTTTTTTCATGAACGTGCTTGGAATACCATAAAATGGGGAAAATAATGAATATTAACTTAGAGCAGATCAATAAAGATCTACGGAAAAAATCACCTTTCGAAATCATTTTGTGGACGGTTTCAGTTTCTAATAATCCAGTAGTGACTACTAATTTTAGACCTTACGAAGCTGTCATCTTACATGCGGTTACCAAGGTTAAAAAAGACCTCAAAGTGATATGGTGCGATACAGGCTATAATACACCACAAACTTATAAGCATGCTGAGGCAGTTATCGAGCAACTGGGTTTGAACGTACAATTATATGTGCCCAAACAAACTACGGCACATCGCGATGTCGTGTTAGGGATTCCTCAAGTAGATGATCCAAAGCATAAAGTCTTTACGGAACAAGTGAAGTTAGAACCTTTCAAAAGGGCTATGTCAGAACATCAACCAGATGCATGGTTTACAAATTTACGCAAAGGCCAAACCGCTTTTAGGGATAGTATTGATATTGTTTCACAAGGTGCTGATGGCATTTTAAAAGTGAGTCCTTTTTATTACTGGACAGATGAAGAACTTGATAATTATTTGGTCGAAAATAACTTACCCAACGAGTTCAAATATTTCGATCCTACAAAAGCCTTGGAAAACAGGGAATGTGGGCTACATGCTTAGAATAGTTTACAGTCTCAGTCACAGTTGTACAAGATTGAAAGTAAAATAATAATATTAAAAATCCAACCCACATATTAGTTCCCCCTTTGGGGGCTAGGGGGAAAACTATGAAAAAAGATACCTCAAAAATTAATCCTTTAGAAAACGAAGCCATCTATATTATCAGGGAAGTAGCTGCACAATTTGAAAAACCTGTATTGTTGTTTTCTGGAGGTAAGGATTCCATCACCTTGGTGAGATTGGCGCAAAAAGCATTCTATCCTGCAAAAATTCCATTTCCACTGATGCATATTGACACCGGCCACAACTTTCCTGAAACTATTGCTTTTAGAAACAAGTTAGTAAAAGACTTAGGGTTGGAATTGATCGTTCGAAATGTTCAAGATTCAATTAATGCGGGTAAAGTAAAAGAAGAATCAGGTAGATATGCCAGCAGAAATAGTCTTCAAACCACTACGCTTTTAGATGCTATTGAAGAATTCAAATTCGACGCCTGTATTGGAGGTGCCAGAAGAGACGAAGAAAAGGCAAGAGCGAAGGAACGTATTTTTTCCGTAAGAGATGATTTTGGACAATGGGATGAAAAAAATCAACGTCCGGAATTGTTCGACATGTTGAATGGACAAATTCAATTGGGGCAAAACGTGCGTGTTTTTCCAATTTCCAATTGGACGGAGCTAGACGTGTGGTCGTATATCCAAAAAGAAGCTATTGAAATTCCTTCCATTTATTTTGCGCATACCAGAGCTACCTTTTTAAGAGACGGATTGATTTGGTCATCTGATGATGATGTGGTTTTTAGGGATGAAGACGAACTGGTTAAAGATCGCGTGGTCAGATTCAGAACGGTTGGTGATATGAGTTGTACCGCTGCGGTACTTTCTGAAGCTGTTGATATTGCATCTGTAGTTCAAGAAATAAGGGACTCCACTATTTCAGAACGTGGGGCTCGGATTGACGATAAACGCTCAGAAGCGGCCATGGAAAAACGCAAACAACAAGGGTACTTTTAAGGCCCCCTAACCCCCGAAGGGGGAATGAGCAAGTGACAACTGCATGGTTTTGAAACGGTGTAAGATGTAAAATAATGATTACAAACATTAATTAAATTAAACAAAATCCCTCCCCTTTGGGGAGGTTAGGTGGGGATTATGAAAGTATTAAAAATAGCAACAGCAGGAAGTGTGGACGATGGAAAAAGCACCTTAATTGGTAGAATTCTTTACGACACAAAATCATTAACGAGTGATAAACTCGAAGCCATAAAAAAAACCAGCAAACAGAAGGGATATGATTATCTTGACTTTTCGTTGGCGACAGACGGTTTGGTAGCCGAAAGAGAACAGGGTATTACCATTGACGTGGCACATATATATTTCTCAACACAAACCAAAAGCTACATTATTGCCGATACACCAGGACATGTGGAGTACACACGAAACATGGTCACTGGTGCTTCAACATCCCAAGCGGCGATCATCTTAATTGATGCCAGAAAAGGAGTCATTGAACAAACCAATCGGCATTTTTTTATCAATAATTTATTGCGGGTGAAAGAGGTGATCGTGGCTGTCAATAAAATGGATTTGGTTGATTTTTCTGAAAAAATCTACAATAAGATCAAAGCCGATTTTGAAGTCTTAATGAGCAAACGCGATTATCAAGATCAAAATATCACCTTTATTTCAGTGAGTGCTCTAAAAGGCGATACTGTCGTCCATAAATCTGAAAACACCCCTTGGTATAAAGGTCAGACTTTATTGGAACATTTTGAATTGCTGGATAATGAAGATATATACAATGTTGGCACCCCAAGATTTCCAGTGCAGTATGTTATCAGACCAAAGACTGAAGAGTTTCATGATTTCAGGGGGTATGCAGGTAAAGTTTATGGTGGCGAATTAAGTGTTGGGGACGAAATAGTCGTCTTGCCATCGCAAACAAAATCGAAGATCAAGGAGATTTTTTTGTATGATGAATTATATCAGACCGCTTCACGACGCTCATCGGTTACCATCACTTTGGAGGATGATATCAATGTGAGTAGAGGAGATATGTTGGTAAAAGCTAATGATTTGCCAACTGTTGATAAACAATTTACTGCGACAATTTCTTGGATGGATTCTCAAAATTTAGTGACGGGGAATAAATATGTATTGCAACATGGCGTAAATAAGGTTTTGGCAAAAGTGGAGTCCATTCATCATAAAATCCACCCAGATTATTCAGGAATAGAAGAAAATATTCGCGCTTTAGGAATGAATGATATCGCTTCGGTAACCTTCAAATTGAATAAACCCATTTTTTTCGATCCCTTCAAAGATCATCGTACCAATGGTTCTTTTATTTTGATTGATTCACAATCAAATAACACGGTTGGAGCAGGCTTTATTCAGTAGAAGCCCCCTAACCCCCGAAGGGGGGACTAGCTAGTTTATAAATAAATAAATTTTCTTTCATACCCGAGTAAGAATCCCTCCCCCTAGGGGAGGTTAGGAGGGGATTATATATGCAAAGTTTTAGAACAGAATTAGAAAATCCAGTCGTTGAAAAAGATATTATTGATTTAGCCAATAAGATTGCGCTTTTCAAAAATGGAAAAGTGGACGACGATCAATTCAGAAGTGTGCGTTTGGCAAGAGGTATTTATGGACAGCGACAACCAGGTGTTCAAATGGTTCGCATCAAACTACCTTACGGAAAAGTCTTGAGCAAACAGTTGCGGCGAATTGCCGATGTGTCCGATGAATATTCCCGAGGACGCTTGCACATCACCACCCGCCAGGACATCCAAATTCATTATGTGGATATTGACAGGACGCCGGAATTATGGTCAGAATTAGAAAAATGCGAAATGACCATTCGTGAAGCTTGCGGGAATACCGTCCGTAATGTCACGGCAAGTGAAACGGCAGGCATTGATATCAATGAACCCTTTGATGTGTCGCCTTATGCAGATGCTATTTTTAAGTTCTTTTTACGCAATCCGATCTGTCAGGAAATGGGACGGAAATTTAAAGTATCCTTCTCCGCATCTAATGAGGACACAGGCTTGTCTTATATGCATGATTTAGGCTTTATTGCCAAAACTCAAAATGGCATTAGAGGCTTCAAGATCTTATTGGGTGGCGGATTAGGTTCACAACCGCGACATGCCGATTTATTTTATGAGTTTTTACCAACCGATAAAATAATTCCACTTATGGAAGGCGTGTTACGCGTTTTTGACCGTTATGGCGAACGTAAAAGTCGCACAAAAGCCCGTATGAAATTTTTGATCGGCAACATGGGTTTAGAAAAATTCAAAGCTTTAGTTGAGGAAGAACAAGAGGCTATTGCGCATAAGTCAATTGCTATTAATGTGGAAGATTATCCGATCTCAGTTCCGGTCAGTGTTGACGTTCCAAAAGTTGTACTTAAAGATGAAGCTGCTTACAATATTTGGAAATCGACCAACCTCATTCCGCAAAAACAAAAAGGATTTGTGGCGATAGGAATCAAAGTGTTATTAGGCGATTTCTATACAGATAAAGCACGTTTATTAGCCGATTTGGTTTCCAACTATGCTGCTGGAGAACTCCGGTTGACTTTGCGTCAAAACATCGTCATCCCATTTGTGAAAGAAGAACTGCTGCCTTTTTTCTATCAGGAATTAGAAAAACTTGGGTTTGTGGAAGTTGGTTATAATAAGGCGGTTGATATTACGGCATGTCCCGGAACTGACACTTGTAATTTAGGAATTGCGAGCAGCACAGGAATTGCAGAGGAGTTAGAACGTGTCATAAAAGCCGAATACCCACAGTATTTAAAAAATGACGATTTGGTCATAAAAATTAGCGGTTGTATGAACGCTTGTGGCCAACATAATATGGCGAATATTGGATTTCAGGGGATGTCAATCCGTACTAAAGATAAGTTGGTGGCACCCGCACTTCAAGTCTTGCTTGGTGGTGGGAATTTAGGTAACGGAAATGGTATTTATGCTGATAAAGTGGTTAAGGTTCCTAGTAGTAGAGGGCCAGAAGCCTTACGTCGTATTTTAAATGATTTTGAATCCAACGCCAGTGGGAAACGTTTTTTGGAATATTATTTGGAACAAGGCGAAAAATACTTCTATAACCTGTTAACAGATTTGTCAGATGTGACCAATTTAACCCAAGCAGATTTTATCGATTGGGGAACTAATGAAAGTTATGTGAAAGCCATTGGGGTGGGGGAATGCGCGGGAGTGATTATTGATTTGATCGCCACTTTGTTTTTAGAAAGTGAAGAGAAAATTGAAAAAGCGAATGACGCTTTAAAACATAAAGTATATTCCAACGCCATTTATTTTTCCTACAGTGCTATGGTCAATGCCGCAAAGGCACTTTTAATTTC
>JBBSRC010000119.1:0-8916 GCA_038243395.1 Flavobacteriales bacterium
AAGATGCATCACCGAAAGGGAAATTAGTAATTATTGGCGGAGGTTCAAGACCTTCAGCCATGGTGGATCGGATCATTAAAGAATCGGGGATTGATACATCTGGATATGGCATTATTTTGCCAATGTCGAGCGCTGAGCCGGATTCTGCAATTTACTATTCCGGGAAACAATTTATCGAAAAAGGCATTAAGAATATTTATGGATTGGACTTTATTAAAGATGAGGTCTTGACCATATCTAAAATTGATTCTATTAGAAATGCCAAAATGATTTATATTTCAGGTGGCGATCAAAACCGATTTATGGACATTGTTGCAGGAACCTTGATTGAGAAGGCGATTCATGAATCGTATGCTAAGGGAAACTTAATTGCTGGAACTAGTGCTGGAGCAGCAGTTATGAGCAAAATGATGATCACCGGAAGCGAACTCAAACATTCGGATTATAAGTCGACCTTTAGAAATATTGATGCCGATAATATCGAAATCAAGACTGGATTGGGCATGTTGACTAATGTCATCATAGATCAGCATTTCGTAAAACGCAGCCGTTACAACCGATTGATCAGTGCCGTTATTGAACATCCAGACATGTTAGGCATTGGCATCGACGAAGCCACCGCCATATTGGTCAGTGGTAACAACGCAGAAATCATTGGCGATTCACAAGTAATTGTACTAAAAAATCCGAAGGATTCAAAAAATGTGCATGGCGATAAATTGGGGGCACATGACCTTCAACTGAATATTTATTTACCAGGAGAACATTTCAAACTTAATTAAATCCATTATTTTGAAAACAACAACACACAAATTATTTATACTTTCAGTCCTATTCTTAAGCACGTTAACATTTGCACAAAAAGGAAAAATGGAGAAAAAAATCATAAAATCGGTCGATCAACATTTAGATGCTTCCATTGACCTGCTTAAGCAAGCAGTGAATATCAATAGTGGCACGATGAATTTTGAAGGCGTGAAAAAGGTCGGCGAATTGTTCAAAAAAGAATTAGACCAACTAGGATTTCAAACAGAATTGACCAACGGCGAAGCTTACAATCGTGCAGGACATTTGATTGCTAAACGAGAAGGTAAAAAAGGGCCGAAGTTTTTATTGATCGGCCATCTGGATACTGTTTTTGAGTTGGACAGTCCATTTCAGGAATATACCATGTTGGATGAACATATGATGAAAGGTCCAGGTGTTGCCGATATGAAAGGCGGCGATGTGATTATTATCTTAGCCATGAAAGCTTTAAAAGAAGCGGGTGTTTTGGATGACATGTCGATCGAAATTATCATGACGGGTGATGAAGAAAAAAGTGGCGAACCTATTGAGCTTTCTAAAAAGGATTTGATTGAAGGTGCCAAGCGTGCGGATATTGCCTTAGGTTTTGAAAATGGCGATAACAATCCTCAAACGATCGTGGTTTCTCGGAGAGGCTCTTCAGATTGGCAGCTTAAAGTTACGGGCGTTCCTGCGCATTCCTCGCAAATTTTTACCGAAGATATTGGAGTTGGTGCTATTTATGAGACCTCCCGAATTTTGAATGAATTTTACTTACAATTATCCAAAGAAAAAGATTTAACGTTCAATCCTGGATTTATTATTGGTGGCACAGATTTGAAAGTTAATGATGAATTGACAGGAGGTACGACATTTGGTAAAGATAATGTGGTGGCGGAACATGCCATTGTACACGGCGACATCCGTGCGACATCTCCAGAGCAATTGGAAAAAGCTCATAAAATCATGAAGGAGATTGTATCCAACAATTACCCAAATACGTCTGCAGAATTAACTTTTGGCGATAACGGCTATCCGCCATTAGCTTCGACCGAAGGCAATATTGAGCTTTTAAAATTTTATGATGGTGTAAGTCAAGATTTAGGTTTTGGCGCCGTGGAAGCGGTCAACCCAAGAAACGCTGGCGCTGCCGATATCTCGTTTACTTCGGGATATGTGGATATGGCACTTGACGGATTAGGATTAACCGGCGGTTCTGGAGATCATACCATTGAGGAAATTGGCGATTTACGAACGGTGGCAACTCAGGCAAAAATTACTGCAGTGATGCTTTATCGTTTAGTTAATCAGAAGAATTAAGAAAGAAGAATACTATATGAAGAAAATTACATTTTTATTTTTGCTGAGCCTTCAATCTTTTTTTGCTCAGAATTACACAGAATATCTTACCGGAAATGCCACCGATGTGACGACCAATCATCAATCGGGGATCTGTTTAATGGGTGGTAATATTGACCAGCGTGACGCCATGAAATGGTTTTTGACTCAAGCTCACGGTGGCGATGTTGTGGTTTTAAGAGCATCTGGAGAAGACGGTTATAATAATTTTATGTATTCCCAGTTGGGTGTTTCCATCAATTCCGTAAGAACTTTTATAATTAACAATGCTGATGGAGCTCTGGAACCCTATGTACTTGAAAAAGTCGCCAATGCTGAAGCTATTTGGTTTGCTGGTGGGGATCAATATGATTACGTCAAATATTTTAAGGATAATGCCATGGAAGACGCCTTAAATACCTTCATCAATACCAAGAAAGGAGTTATCGGAGGAATTAGTGCAGGTTTGGCTATATTGGGAAGTTCTTATTTTTCAGCACAACTTGGCGGATTGGACAGCGCAGCTGCCTTACTTAATCCTTATCATCCCACCGTCACGTTAGGTTATAACGATTTTTTGAAAATTCCGTTTATGGAAGATGTGATTACCGATTCACATTTCGCCCAGCGCAATCGTCAAGGACGAATTAGTGTTTTTTTAGCGCGTTTTGCAAAAGATAATAACCGACGTTCTTTTGGGATAACCAGTGATGAAGATACGGCCATTACTGTGGATAGTGATGGGAAAGCATCCATCTATGGCCCAGGATCGGCATATTTCTTACAAGCCAATTGTTCTACAAGTTATGCTCCAGAAGTTATTACGAAATTTCAACCTTTGATCTGGAATAGAGGCGGAGAAGCGCTAAAAGTATATAAAGTGCCTGGAACATCTACTGGCACTAACTCTTTTGATTTGTCCGACTGGCAAACTGGAAACGGTGGTACTTGGCAGAATTGGTCGGTGGTTGCTGGTGTCCTAGCGAGGACTGACAGTACAAATCCGATGTGTGACATACTTTCAACTCCAGATTTTGAAAACTTCACGGTTGAGGTTTATCCAAATCCGGTGTCCGATATAATTTTTATCAAATCAAAATCGCCCGTGCAAGCGGTCAAAGTTTATAATCTATTAGGAAAGGAGTTTTCATCGACTTTGTCAAACGGAAATACAATTGACGTGTCCACCTTAAACTCAGGATTATATATTTTGAAACTCTCTTCAGAAACATCAGAGCAGACGTTTAAAATTTTAAAGAAATAACCAACCACTATTTTAACTTTAAAACCTTGTATGCTTAACCCATGCAAGGTTTTTTTATGTGATCTAATCTGAGTTTTCCAGGTAATTTTAAGATTGACAATTAACCTTTTCTCATCTTGAATTCCATCTCCATTGTTTAACGAATCTTATTAATTGATGATTCCCAAGTTTTTATTAGAAATAAATAGTTTTGTCTAAATTCTGAGTAATTAATACTTTCTTAACATTTACGGCTAAGGGTAAAACGGAAATACTGCGTTATGATAGTGTATAACCTACAAGCATTTTGGTTTGTAATTAAAAACACTAAAATAATAATGAAGAAATTTACCATTCTCTTTAGTTTTTTGCTCAGCATCGGTCTGATGGCGCAAAACACAATTCTCAATCAACCGTTGCCAGAAAACGATCGGGTTACAAAAGGCGTTTTGCCCAATGGACTTACCTATTACATCTATAAAACTGAGGTTGTAAAGGATGCGGCCAGCTACTATATCATACAAAATGTAGGCTCGGTTCTTGAAAATGACGATCAACAAGGTTTGGCTCACTTTCTTGAACACATGGCTTTTAATGGAACCGATAATTTTCCCGACAAGGGCGTTTTAAATACGCTTCAAAAAGAAGGTGCCGTTTTTGGTAAGGACATCAATGCTTATACGTCATTTGACGAGACGGTATATAATATGAACAATATTCCAAATACCCCAGAACTCATTGATACCTGTTTATTAATACTTAGCGATTGGTCAAACTTTTTGTCGTTGGAGGATGAAGAAATTGACGCTGAACGTGGTGTAATTAAAGAAGAGTGGAGAACGCGCCAGAGCGGTCCAATGCGAATCTTTCAGAAGAGTCTGCCAACATTATTCAACAATACTGTTTATGCTGAGCGCATGCCCATTGGTTTAATGGATGTGGTTGATAATTTTGAATATAAGGCGCTCAGAGATTTTTATCATGATTGGTACAGAACAGACCTACAGGCTATCGCAATTATAGGTGATGTCAATGTAGCAGAAGTTGAGGCTAAAATTAAAAAACTATTTTCGCCAATTCCTGCGGTCGATAATCCAAGAGAACGTTATATCATTAGTATTCCTGAAAACGACAAATTGATGTTTAGTTCGGTAAGTGATGAAGAAGTAACCACCGCAGCCATTAGCTTCGGGATTAGACATCCAAAGAATTTAGGAGATGAAACAGTGACCGATTTGAAAGAATCCTTGCTGAATAGTATGGTTACCATGATGCTTTCTGATCGCTTGAGAGAGTTAAGTATTAAGCCAGATGCTACTTTTTTAGGTGCCTATGTGAATTATGACAGCAACTCTAGAGCTACCGATGAACTGACGGTATATGTATCGCCAAAACCGGATCAACAACATGTCGCGTTTGAAACGATGATGAAAGAACTTAATCGTGCTGTAAAATTTGGATTTACAGCTGAAGAAATCGAGAGGTCCATTACGAAGTTCAAAAATTCCTATGAAAACCAAATCAGTAAATTGAATGATAGATCGCACGCTTCCATTCAGAATATGATCCAAAAGAATTATTTGGAAAACAGTACAATGACGGATATAGCAAAAGAATACGCCATTGCACAACAAATATTTGAGGCACTTTCTGCGGAAGAGATGCACGCAAAAATGAAAAGTCTTTATACAGCCAAAAACAGATATATAACGGCGACGGGCGTTAATAACAACAAGAATCTTACCGAAGAAGAAGCACTTCAAATCATTACTTCTGCTGAAATTGATCCATCGCTTACTGCTTACGCCGATGCGTTCAGCGGAAAGACCCTGTTGGGAGACCTGAAAATCAAAAAAGGTAATATAAAATCTGAGAAAGTTAATAAAACTACGGGATCAACCACCTTCACTTTGAGCAATGGTATTAAAGTGCATTATAAATTTGTGGACAAAAATAAAAATGATGTCGAATTAAACGCAGTGAGTTATGGAGGTTTCTCGTTAGTAGATGACGCCGACCTATCTTCAGCTAATTATTTGAATAACTTGGTAAGGACATCGGGATTAGGAGATTACTCGAGTAATGATTTATCAAAAGTGCTTGCTGGAAAAACAGCATCAACTGGAATTTATATTTCAGATATCTCTGAAGTTATTTATGGGTCTTCATCAACTAAAGACGCTGAATCCATGTTACAAATGGCCTATTTACGATTTGCAAAACCAAAATTTGATAAAGATGCTTTTGAGGTGCTTGTAGGTAACTTAGAAAATTATTTAATCAGCAGATCTAATAATATTGACGAGAAAATAAACGACAGTATCAAAGTGGCGTTTTTTGGAAAAAACAATCTAAAGCAACCTTTATTTACCCAAGAATATATTAATTCAATATCTTTTGAAGCCATGCAGCGAGTGTATGCCAAACGTTTTGAGAATGCTTCTGATTTTGAGTTTTTTATTGTTGGTGATATTAAAAAAGAGCAATTAACGCCCTTGTTAGAAAAGTATATTGCCAGCATCCCAACCGGAAAACAAACGGAAAAATACAAGGATAATACGACTCCGTGGTTGAGTAAAACTATTGATAAAGAGATCCATTTAAAGATGGAAGATCCTAAAAGCACCGTAAGAATTACTTATAAAAATGATTTCAAATTCAGTATTAAAGATCAATTGGTAGCGCGTGCTCTTGGAGACATCCTCACACTTCGATACATGGAAACTTTAAGAGAGCAGGAGGGTGGAACCTATGGCGCAAGCGCTTATGTTGCACTATCTAAACGCCCGGTAGAAACAGCTATTATTGTTGTTAGTTTTGATTGTAACCCAGAAAAAGTTGATAAACTTGTGAGTATTGTTCAAGAGGAGCTTCGTAAAATAGCCGCTGGAGTTATCGATCAATCTGATTTGGATAAAACGACCACAAATTATCTAAAAGAGCGTGGCCAAGAAAAGGGCTTTAATCAATATGATATGAGTGTCCTGACCAATTTTTATCGTGAAAATTACGATATGAATGATTCTGCAAATTTTGAAGACATCGTGAAAAAGATTTCAGTTAATGACATCAAGGAGTTTACAAGTAAAGTACTTAAGGGTGCCAATACTTCTGAAATCGTTGTGAAACCTGGAAATTAAGGAATTAAAAAATTAATGAATATGAAAAATGTAGTTTATCTATTGATTATTTTATTTAGTGCGCAAAGCTTTTCGCAGATCCATGATCCTGTGAAATGGAAAACATCGGTGACTAAAATTTCCGATACAGAATATGAATTGGTGGCTACGGCCTCCATTCAGGACCAGTGGCATCTCTATTCGCAATCGGTTCCTAAAGACGGTCCTGTACCAACAAGTTTTGTTTTTCAAGGTAACGCTGATTATGTGAAAAAAGGAAATACCAAGGAGGGTGCTGGTCACGAAATTGACGATAAAGTTTTTAATATGCGCATCAAATATTTCGAGAGAAATGCCGATTTTAAGCAGCGCATCAAAGTGAAAAATACAAAAGCCTTTAAAGTAAATGCCATTGTTGAATTTATGGTTTGCAATGATACACAGTGCTTGCCTCCTAAAGAGGTAGATCTGGTTTTTGATGTGAAATAAACCAAAATAAATTACCTGCATAAAGGTAAATGAATTGAAGAGCTGGTGGTCCAGCTCTTTTTTTATGCTTAAAAATTTATTTCAGTTAATTCAAAAAATTGCTTGCCAGGTGAGCAACTTGATTTTTGAAGTAAGTTAAGCAGCATTTGAAATTTCTGAATTACTTATGATGCTGAAAATAAATGTTTTATTTTGGATTAGCTGATGAATATCATCCCTATCTCTTTTATTATAAAGTAATTTTATACGCTAATCCTAAATGATCAGATCAGGAAATGTCGAACAAATCAAAGTATAATTTATGAATGCTAATCCTAAATTAGGTAATTACTACGGAACGGAAGTTCAAATCCATTGGACATTCGATTGTAATATCAGATTCACAATCGCCGTTATTATCGTGGTGTTTTATACGTTGAGCATTAGTTCGGGAACTCTGGCATCGTTCTTTTGATGGTTGCTGGTATTTTAATGTTAACCAGCTTGGTCAGTCTTTACCCATTATACACCTTACTCGGGATCAATACCTGCAAAGTCCTGGAGAAAGATTGAATTAACTCTCATCGCTCATATTTATACACAAAATATTATAAAAATCATAACACATGTTTCGATAATTGGAAGATGAAAAAACAAATTTCATTTTAGATAATTATTATAACCTTATCAATTTTAAAATACAGTACATGAAATATATATACCTAATTTTAGTGGTTATTTTTTTTGCAAGTTGTAAAAACGAAAAAAGTGAGGACCCAATTCTTCAATCTGATGAAACGGAACAACAAGTGGCAGATCCGATAGGCTCTCCTGAGAAGGGAGATAAAGATCTCGATGCCTTCAATAAATCAATTTCCATTAAATTCAAGCAGAAAGAGTTGATTGAAAAGAAAGATCAACGCTCAGAATTTCAAAAACTGATCCTCGACAAAAAATATGAAATAGAACATCCCGATTATACGATCAATTTTAAATATCCACAGCTTGATGAATCGCTTAAAGCTACCAACCGAAATTTTAACGAATTTATTAAAGACTATTATGTGGATGTCAAGAACACCGTCTCTGATATAGAGGAAAACAAACAGTTGTGTGATAGTGTAACCGCTGCAAATTTTCGAGAAGAACGATATATCGATTACAAAATTTACATTATAAATGATCAACTTTTAAGTGTGCTTTTTTACAAAGAGAGTTTTTATTCAGGTGCTATGCACCCTAATTATTCGTTTGACTGTTTTAATTTTGATTTAAATAGAGGCGTTTTTATGACTTATGAAGACTTTTTCAACAAAGGATCTGAAGACGAAATGCTGACACTTATAAATGAAAAAATAACTCATAAAATCAAAAACTCAGAGTTATATTATGAGTGTTGGGAATTATCGGATTCTGATTTTTTTCAAAGCAAAAACAATTTTGTTATCAATGATAATAATGTCGAGTTTTATTTTGATGACTGTGTGATGTGTCCCTCCTATACAGGATCCTATTCCATTGAACTTCCATTAATGGAATTGCTTTCAGTGCTAAAAAAATCTAATACGAATCCTTTGGTTTTGTAATGGTGCAACAGCAATTGAAAATAAAAAATGTTGCATTGAATCTATGATTATTCAATCTACCAAGAGAAAGCATATAAATTTATATCCCTAAGCTTAGCCTATGAATATTGGTTTAATTTTATCTGGTGGTGGCATGCGCGGCGCCGCACACATTGGCGTCATTCGCGCTCTTGAAGAACATAATATCTCTCCCACGCATATTGCAGGATCAAGTGCAGGTGCCATAGTCGGCTGCCTTTACGCTTATGGCTATAAATGGGAAGAAATACTTACATTTTTTAATGAAGTACAACTCATGAGCATTTCGAAATATGCCCTTAATAAACCTGGGTTTATTGATGCAGAGAAGTTTTATGAGGAATTTAAAGCTTATTTA
>JBBSRC010000120.1:0-8584 GCA_038243395.1 Flavobacteriales bacterium
AGCATCGCCTATAAAAATGAAGGAGGCTCTAATAATATTTTTAGTTTCTTTACTAAATAACGTATCTACAAAATAACGTGCTTCAACTTCTAACGCATTATCTATTCCTGTAGAACTCCCATGATATATAGCGCTCAGCACGTTCTTGATATGAGGCATATTTCCATGTGTTGTTTTATACGCCATGGCATTAGACACCGAGTAAAATTCTGTAATTCCAGAAATTTGCCCGATACCATTTGGAGTTCCAGGAACTACAAAGCGCTTGTCGTCCCAAGGTTGCTGTACCTCTGGATTTTTTAACGCCCATGCTTTTGCTAAGGCATTAATATCTTCTTCTGGAGTACAGATTTGATCGACTAATTTATCTTTTAAAGCTTGTGTTGCAGTTAGCTTTTTAGATTGCGTAATGTATTCTATTGTTTTTCTAGGACCCAGCATTCTTAAGAAACGTTGCGTACCTCCTGCGCCTGGGAATAAACCTACGGAGCATTCTACCAATCCCATCATGTTTTTAGGATGATCGGTCATAATTCTATAATTACAAGCCAGTGCAACTTCTAATCCACCTCCCAAGGCTATTCCATTCATGGCGGCCACTACCGGTTTAGGAGAAAGTTCCAATTGACGCATGGCGCGATGTGATTGCATGATCATTTCGAAGGCTTCTTCTTTAGATTTATCATAGTTTAAAAACCACTTTAAATCGCCTCCCGCAATAAAGTCGTTTTTTGCAGAATTGATAACGATCCCTTTTACAGCGTCATCATTTAACGCTTTATCTGCGGCTGTAAAGAACTCTTCAATGGTTGCTTGGTTCATTATATTAACCGGAGAATTAGCGACATCCCAAGTAATAAAAGCAATGCCGTCCGTATCTATTGAATATTTTATATGTTGCATTTTGTCTTTTTTTAAGCGATTACACACGTTCGATTATTGTAGCAATTCCCATGCCTCCACCCACGCAGAGCGTGGCTAAAGCGGTGCTTTTATCTTGTTGTTCTAATTCATCTAAAGCTGTTCCTAGAATCATGCACCCTGTGGCTCCTAAAGGATGCCCCATAGCAATAGCGCCTCCGTTAACGTTTACGATAGAATGGTCTATTTTCATGTTTTCCATAAGACGTAAAGGAACCACTGCAAAAGCCTCGTTGACCTCCCATAGATCAATATCAGAAGCAATCATGCGGGCTTTGTGCAATGCTTTTTTAGTGGCTGGGCTAGGGCCTTCTAGCATTATTAAAGGTTCTGATCCAATAATACTTCCCATTTTAATTTTCGCTCTTGGGGTCAATCCTAATTTCTCTCCAATTTCTTTGGAGCCAATAAGCATTAAGGCAGCGCCATCAACAAGCCCAGAAGAATTACCGGCATGATGGATATGATTAATTTGTTCTATCTCTAAATATTTATCTAAAGCGGTTTGATCAAACAACATCTGTCCCATTTTTTCAAAAGCGGGATTTAGTTTACCTAAACCTTCTAAGGTTGTATTGGAACGAATATATTCGTCGATTGCCAAGATTTCTAATCCATTGATATCCGTAACTGGAATGATCGATTTATGGAATGCATTTTTGGCCCAAGCTGCGGTTGCTCTTTTTTGCGATTCTAAAGCAAAACTATCCACATCATTTCGTGAATACCCGTATTTCGTGGCGATTAAATCCGCAGAAATACCTTGCGGCACAAACTTCCCAAAAGCAGCATCTGGTTCCATGACCCAAGCAGAACCATCAATGCCCATAGGAACTCTAGACATCGACTCCACCCCACCTGCTATAATAAGATCAGACCAACCAGATCTTATACGAGCTGCGGCCTGATTTACAGCCTCTAATCCAGAAGCACAATATCTATTTAATGAAACTGCTGCTAAATGATCTCCGTAATCCGCAACCTGAGCAGCGACTTTAGCGATATTACCACCCTGCTCACCCGCTTGCGTTACACAACCCAACACTAAATCTTCTACATAAGACGTATCTAAATTATTGCGCTTTTTTAATGCTGAAAGCAGAGTCGTTACTAACTGTACCGGACTTACTTGAGATAAGCTTCCTGTGTTTTTTCCGATTCCTCGAGGTGTTCTTACAGAATCATAAATATATGCATCCATTATATTGAATTATTTAAGGTTTTATAGGTGGTAACATCTATGATGAAAAAAACATGTGACCACATGGTAACGAATTTATACTAAAGATTTATATTTGTCAAATAAATAGTAGTAAATTTCAATTTATTTTCAACTTTAGAACCTGTAAATCGCTACTAATCTATACATTAAATAAAAACAACACCTATGGAAACGACATATTTAGAAGAAAATAATAATTTTGATTTTTCATCTGTGGCCATTCAAAATTTAATTGAAACGATTGTTGATGGCAATTCTGATGATACTCCTCTAGATTTTGCGTTAAAAGCATATTACTACATCCGAGATGCTTGGCCGTATAACCCCTATCGCTTCAGTTTAATTGAAAACGATTGGAAAGCATCTGAAATTATCACACGTAAATCAGGACATTGTTTGGATAAAGCAATTCTACTCATAAGTGTTTTACGTGCGAAAACCATCCCTGCGCGATTAGGTTTAGCAAAAGTCAAAAACCATATTGCTGTTGAAGATATTATTGAAAGATTTGGCAATGATGTCCTTGTGCCACATGGTTATGTCGAACTATTTTTAAATGATAAATGGGTTAAAGCGACCCCGGCATTCAATAAAACCTTATGTGAAAAATTGAATGTAAATCCGCTGGAGTTTGATGGGATCAACGATTCCTTGTTTCAAACGTATGATACGTCAGGTAAAACGGAATTCATGGAGTATCTAGAAGATTATGGTACGTTCGATCACGTCCCATTACCATATATGTTCGATTTAATGAAGGACACTTATCCGCCATTACAAAAAGGTAATTTTAAATTAGGAATGGTATTAAATCTAAATGACATATAATGAAGAAAGACAGAGCAGCTACCGAAGAAAAAATATATGAAAGTTTCTTAAGCCTTTTAGAGGAGAAAGGTTCTCAAGCAGTGGGCATTAATGCTATTGCTAAAAAAGCAGGTGTTTCTAAGGAACTGATTTATCGCTATTTTGGAGGCTTGCAAGGCTTGCTCCTCCAGCTAGCAAAAAAAGGAGATTTTTTTAAATCGATGTTATCACTTCAAGATAGAGATTTAGAAACGGTAGAAGATCTTAAAGAATTTGCAAAAGCAGGAACAAAAGAGCTTCGTGAAAATAAACTCACTCAAGAAATTTTGCGTTGGCAATTGCTAGAAAACAATGAGGCTACCCACAATTTATTTAAGTACAGTAATAAAGAAATAGGTAAAATATTCGCGATTTCTGACAAAGACAGCTCTCTTAACCATGCATTTCAATTGATGATTGGCGGTTACGTCTATTTTACCCTCCTCTCAAAATTCAACAAAAAATTTATCACTACCGATTTAACCTCCCCCGATTCTTGGGATAATTTTGATAAAGCGATCGAAAAAACGATTGATTTATTTAACAAACAACCGAGCAAAAAGTAATATTTATTTTCACCTTATTTCTCTTTATAACTATCAGATGTCACCACTTCCAACGGCAACGCTCCCTATTTTTTGTTATTTTTGCAATCATAAATTAAACACATGACCGTTCCTACAACCATTGCCATCAAACTAAACAAATCTGCTGAAAGAGCCTTGAAACAAGGGCATCCCTGGGTATTTGAGCAAAGTATTGAGAAAGGACCAGATGGCGATGCTTTGGCTGGAAGTTTGTGCATCATCTTCGATCAAAGAACAAATAAACCGTTCGCCTTTGGATTGTGGGATCCTAAAGAAATCATCCGAATCAAAGTTATTTTCAAAGGGGGGCGCTTACAATTGAATACTGAATTTTGGAAAGCTCAACTTAAAGTAGCGTATTCCAAAAGAGAAAACTTAATTCATAATGGCGTTACGGGTTACAGAGGTATTCATGGAGAAAATGATGATTTCCCTGGATTGATCTTAGATGTCTATGCTAAAATCGGGGTACTGAAAATTTACTCTGAAATTTGGAAACCGTATCTAGAAGTCTTGTTGACCGAAATTCAAGAGCAATTTGATTTAGAAACTATCGTTATCAGATTTAGCAGGAAAACAACACAAAACAATACGTTTCCCTATCAAGAAGGAGATATCATTGGCCAAGCGATTTCCTCTGAAAAAGTAGCTTTCGAGGAATACGGGGTGCAGTTTTTCGCCTACACACAATCAGGTCATAAAACAGGTTTCTTTTTGGATCAACGCCCGAATCGATTATGGGTTCAGCAAAATGCAAAAGAAAAAAGAGTCTTGGATGTATTTAGTTATGTTGGTGGTTTCGGTATTCACGCTTTAAAAGGAAATGCTAAATCCTTGACGTCTATTGACATCAGTCAACACGCCATGGAAGTGGCTGCCGAAAATATTGCACTCAATCAGATAGATTCGAAAAAATGGACGCCCATGGCCGCTGATGCTTTTGCGGCCTTGAATGAATTAATCCAACAAAAAGCGCAATTTGATATCGTGATTATTGATCCGCCGTCATTTGCAAAGCAAGCCAGCGAAGTGGTTAGTGCCTCAAAACAATACGAAAGATTAGCTCGGTTAGGAAGACAACTAGTGGCTCCAAAAGGCACATTAATCTTAGGATCCTGTTCTAGTCGTATCAGCTTAGAAGACTTTGAACAAATACATCAAAATGCAAAAATCACAACCTCTAATGGTTGGAAACATTTACATACGACGTTACATGATGATGATCACCCTATCACGTTTCCAGAAAGCAATTATTTAAAGACGATTTTTTATCAGAAGGAATAGAATATTTAATAGCGGTTAAGAATAATGTTTCTTACATTTTAAATAGTCTGAAATTAATCTACCAATGCCTATAGTATTAGCGCTTTGGTGTGTCAGGAAACTGCACCTTATCAGGAGCTGCATTCAACATCGGTAAGGTATATCTTAAAATTCGGTTTCGACGTCCCGTGGTATCATGTGGTTCCACTGGGTAAGAGATTACAGCTTCCATCCACGCCCTTATATTGACCCTAAAATAAACCTCAGGTTCCCATTGTTCAGCACTTTTTCCCCTACGTTGTGGATATTGTTCTTTAAAATCATTGCGAGCTGCCTCCAATAAACATTTTTCAACAAATGCCAAATCACTCGTGTATAAAACCTGAAGAGCGGTTTCATCCCATATAAATGGAATTTGTGGACCCGAATAATTAATAACTTCCTCTCGCAAAATTAAACTATTGGGAAAATGAATTACTCTACCGCTTAATCTATCGTTTCCTAGATAATCACCATGACACTCTAAAATTGAAGTGTCCAGATAACTTATCTGAACCACATCCCCCCGTAGCCCCTTTATTTGAATCCGGTCCCCTACTAAATACGATCGTCTAAATATCAAATAAACCCATGCTATAAATGAAGTGATGGGTGCCTGCAATGCAAAACCTACAATCAGAGAAAATAGTCCGAGACTCAGCGCTGCCGCATAAAGATTCTTAAACAAAAAAGAAACCACCACAATTAGACTGAACACAATGGAAAGGAAACGCGTAATCCGCAATAGATTATACCGATCACCTTCACTGCGTGTTTGGGCGTTGACTACCCTAGCAATGATTTTGCTAATCATGAATATAACTGAAATTAAAAACAAGCTTAAACTAAACTTTTTTAAGTAGGGAATGTAATCTTCCCAAGAGTCAAAAAACTTCAAGTCCAGCAAATAATGTATAGCAATTAGCAACACTGCCATTAACGCATAAATCGTGATCCAATGTTTACCGTTTTGATTTCTCATATTAATTGGGTTCTATTCTATCTGTGAAAATAATACATCTCTTTAAATTAATAGTTTTTTAAAATGAGATTATTTTGTATCCACTTTTAATAGAGCTGCATTTTTCTAAAGTAAGAGGTTTTTAGGATGCAACCAAATTACAAGAAGTTGAGGTTTGACGAAATAGTATTATATCATCGTTCCTTGGTCTCTATTTTAACTTCTAAACTTTTCCTTAAAAAATCTCAAACAGAAAATTGCAATTATTTAATAACTAAATTCAATGTTCTAGAACATTTATATTTAAAAAGATATATTAAACCTAATTTTAACCAGCCTTTAATAACTTTTCAAAAAATTAAAGAAGCAATGCTCATAAGAAAGGCAGTTATAGAAGATTCAAATTACATCGCCACTTTTTTGCTTTTAGCGATGGAAGCTATTGTCTGCGAATTTATCGGTCAAAACGACTCCAAAAAAGCTAAAGATTTTTTACTTCATTTCGTACAAAAGGAAAACAATCAATATTCCTATCAAAACTGTTTCGTCGTTGAAGAAGAGCAGGAAATTATTGCAGCAGTCAATATTTACGACGGATCAGAATTAAAACGCTTGAGAGCACCCATAATTCAATACATTGAAGCTCATTTTTCTAAAGCTTTCAATCCTGAGGATGAAACGCAATCTGGCGAGTTTTATATAGATTCTTTGGGCGTCAATCCAAAACAGCAGGGGAAAGGGGTCGGCGCGATTTTAATAAACTTTGTAATTGACTTTTATGTCATTCAAAACAAAAAAACTGTTGGTCTTTTAGTAGAGGAAAGTAATCCGAATGCTAAACGGTTTTATTTAAAACTGGGGTTTGAACCCGTTGGAAAAAAAATGTTAGTAGGTAAAAAATTACTCCACCTTCAAGTAAAACCGAACGGTTCTTTGTAATAAAATTTCGATGTTAAAAGCGATTAAGTTACAAGCAAGAACCCCCCAATGCAGGACTCGTTAGTGATAATTAATTTCAGTCTAAAAAGCATATCTATCAAATATCTCAATCCATTTTTATTCGTTAAATTGGGTGTTCTCAGACCTCATCAGATTTCAGCATTCATTAAAATATAAACTTAATGATACACACCAGAATAGCAACGCAGGATGACATCCAAGGCATTCTATCACTTCAAGAAAAATATCTCTACAGAAATTTAAATACGCAAGAGCAAGAAAAAGGTTTTGTGACCACCCCGTTTACAATTCCCCAAATCGAAGAAATCCTGCTTCAAAACGGACTGTTTATCGCGGAGAATGAAAACCACATTATTGTTGCTTACGCCTTTGCAGGAAGTTGGAGCTATTTTGAGCAATGGGAAATTTTTAATTTCATGGTATCTCGATTTCCAAAGTTGTCTTTTCATGGAAAAATAATTACCACGGAAAACAGTTTTCAATATGGGCCTGTTTGTATTGATGAACGCTACAGAGGAAAAGGGTTGCTCAACCAACTTTTTGAAGAAATGCGGATTGAATTTTTCAAAAAATATCCCATTTCAATAACCTTCATCAATAAAATTAATGTGATTTCAGAAAGAGCGCACACTAAAAAATTAGGATGGGAAATCGTTGATGAATTTGAATTTAATAACAATACTTATATTGGATTGGCATTCGACATGAAAAGATCGGTAATAAATTGAAGGTAATCATTCAATCCAATTAGGTAAAATAGATTCCTTTTGAGATTATAACAAAAAAAGAATGCCCGCCATCTTAAGTCTCATTATAAAACCGTAAGTTAAGATTTAACAAACCTCAGTAAAGAAGTATTACATGTTTAGACATCAAGGCAGAAGCAGAACATTAAAACACAATCTGCGTATTGCTACCATTCTTTCTTTTGTTGCGGGAATTGTAAATGTCTCAGGTTTTTTAGCCTTCAGCGAATTGACTACCAATGTGACCGGACATTTTGCATTATTTATACGCGATGTGGCAGATTTCAAATTATGGAAAGGAACCATTTATTTTCTTTATATTTTCTCATTTTTATTTGGCTCTTTTGCATCAAGTTTCCTAATTGAACAGTTCAAGGCTAACAAAAAACTTAATGTATTTGTTTTACCAACGCTTATTGAATCGGCAATTTTATTATCTATCGGACTAACAAGTACGCAAATCCATGCAGCATATCCCGAATTGATTGTGTGTTTATTGCTTTTCGCAATGGGATCGCAGAACTCCTTTGTAACTAAAATTTCGAATGCTGTGGTAAGAACAACGCATCTTACTGGACTCTTTACAGATTTAGGCATTGAACTTTCCCAATTATTTTTTCCGAAAACTCACACAAATAGAAAGGAGATAAAATCAACCATAAAACTTCGATTATACATTATCTGCTTTTTTTTCCTAGGTGGATTAGGCGGTGGATTTTTGTATTCGAGGATGGATTTAAAATTAAAATCTCTGATTTTTGGAGCAACTATTCTATTGGTAAGTCTATTTTATGACGATTTTAAATTCCGTCTAATCAAGATGGTAAGAAATTTTAAACATCGAAAAAAAGTTTCATTTAAATTCAGAACTCGATCGAGAATTTCTGAGTAAAAACGTGTCATTACACTTCGCAAATTTCCGGGTACAGTCAATTTCTACAATAATAATCCACACTTTGGAATTAAAATACAGGATGATTTTCATAAAAAAAAGATAAATATTTTAATAAATAAAGTGATTAATCGTAATATTGCAATG
>JBBSRC010000121.1:0-8477 GCA_038243395.1 Flavobacteriales bacterium
ATACTAATGGTATCAGCGATGTTTTTATCTTGGGTCATCACGGTCAATTGCTCACCAGATTCAAGTTTCAAAAGTAACTGAATGGAATCTCCGAGTTGAATTTTTTTAATGACCTCAGCGGTGGTAATGTATTCGCAGTCAAAATCGGCCGCGGTAGGATTTACCCTGATCTTTTCATTTCGAATGGCATGACAACAAGTTTCCTTTAGTGGGCATTTAAAAGCATTCTGCAAGTTCTTGTTGATGCGAACGGTGCTTCCGAATAAGGACGCGACATATAATGTGTTCGGTCGCACATAAAGATTTGCCGCTGCATCTTTTTGAACAACTTTACCATTTTGTAATATCAAAATTTCGTCGGCTACAGAAAGGGCATCCTGGGTATCATGGGTCACGAACAACACCGTCACTTCCGTTTTTTTGATAATATCAAACACCTCATTTCGCAACTGCGTACGCAACATTGCATCGAGGTTACTAAAAGGCTCATCTAAAATCAATAATGAAGGTTCTGGCGCCAATGCTCTCGCCAATGCTACACGTTGCTGTTGGCCTCCTGAAAGTTGGTGTGGGTAGCGTTCACCCATGTCCTCCAACCCCACTAAATCAAGCATCTCTTGTGCTCTTTTTTTCTTGTGTTTCAGTTTTGAGATCCCGTAGAGCACATTATCGAAAACAGTCAAGTGTGGGAAAAGTGCATATTCTTGAAAAACCAAACCAATCTTTCTTTTTTCAGGCAGCACAAATTTACCTAGGGACGCAATTACTTTTCCGCCCATGGCAATGGTGCCGTGGTCAGGTCTTTCGAGACCAGCAATTAAGCGAACCAAAGTCGTTTTACCACTGCCACTTTCTCCTACAATGGCACAAACGTGTCCTGCCTTCAAATTGAACGTCACATCTTCTAAGGCATAATTTCTGCCTTTATCAAAACTTTTAGAAAGAGAGTCTATTTTTAGCATTGTTATTTTTTAATCAGTAATTTATTTAAAAATATCACAGGAATCATCGCGGTAAAGATAATGAAAAGGGACGGGATGGAAGCTTCCATGACCATTTCGTCGCTTGCGTACTCAAATGCTTTCACTGCTAAAGTATCGATGTGATAAGGTTTCAAAATGAGGGTAAGTGGCAATTCTTTCATGACGTCAATAAAAACCAAAATCACGGCACTGAAAACGCCGGTTTTAATCAGTGGAAATTCAATCTTGAAAAATGTTTTTAAATTTCCGACGCCCAAAACTTTTGACGAATCAGGAATGGAATTATCTACTTTTAATGCTGTAGAATCTATCGGATTATAAGCTACTGCCAAGAAGCGAACGGCATAGGCATAAAACAGCGCAATCAAAGTACCATTGATGATTAATCCAGAGTTAATCCCAAATTTACTCAAAGCACCAATCAGCCATTTATCTAATGCTATCGTGGGAATCATTATTCCGATGGCAATTACGGCGCCTGGAATGGCGTATCCCAAAACCCCTACCCTCGCAATATTCTTAATGGAACGCAGCGTACTCCATTTGGAGAAGTAAATCAATAAAAGTGCAAAAAACACCGTAATGACCGCAGATGTAATAGCGATCCCAAAGCTTTGAAGAGAAATCATGATGAATGCCATATCAAAAACAGAAGAGGCGGTTAATACCGCCCAATAAATCAATTGTGCTACAGGCAAAACAAATCCTAAAAGAACAGGTAGAAATACGACAATAAAGATGAGCCACTTCATGGACATTTTAGGTTCTTTGCGTTGCATTTGTTTACTGTTTGTTTTTGATGTCGTAAACTTCACCTTCCGCACTTGCCATTTTTCAAAGAGGATTAAAGCAAAAATAATAATAATCAATAAAGCCGATAGATAGACCGCCGTCTCTGGTTCTTCGAGTGAAAACCAAGATCTAAAGATCCCCGTTGTAAACGTATTTACGCCGTAATAACTGGCCGCTCCATAATCGTTAAGAACTTCCATCAACACCAAAACCAATCCTGCCACAATAGCTGGTCGGGCCAGTGGTAACATGAGTTTGAAAAATGTTTTTCGCTCGCTCACGCCTAACATTTTAGAAGCTTCCAAAAGATTATTGGCTTGATTCAAAAAAAATGCTCTTGCGCTTACATATACATACGGAAAAAGAGAAATACTCAACACGAAGGCAAGTCCCGCCCTGTTCATAATATCAATGCGAATAAACTCCAGATTCAGTTGTCGGAATATTAAATCCATGCTGCCTCCGTAATCGAAGATACCAGCATACGCATAGCCAACAATATAAGAAGGTATAGCCAGCGGAAGGATTAATAACCATTCCATTTGTTTACGAAAAAGAAAGTCAAAGCGGGACACAAACCACGCCGAAGAAACCCCTAAAACCAAAACCATGATACTACAAAAGAAAGCCAGATACAAGGAGTTCCAGACGTATTCTGGCAATAAGTAGGTAACAATATGACTCCATGTTTCACCAGGACCAGAAAACAGCTCGACGCCAATAAATAGAATGGGTAAAGCCAAGAAAAAAACGATGGCCAGCGTAAATACTGACCATCTGTTACTATCTCTTTTAAGTCTTTGTAGTCTCGTTTTTAAGGAGAAAGCTTTATTTCTATTTCCAACCTGCCTCATCAAATATCAACACTGCTTTTTTATTATTTTCTCCTAATTTGTTTAATCCTAAATTGTCTTCTTTAAAATCCCCCCAATTTTTAATGTCTTGAACTGGAGCAACACTTTCTAAAATAGGATATTCGTAATTCGCATTCGTAAATACTTGTTGGGCTTCTTCACTAATTAAAAACTCAATGAACAGAATGGCGTTTTCTTTGTTCGGTGCATATTTTGCAACTCCGGCGCCACTAACATTGACATGTGTCCCTCTATCGTTTTGATTCGGGAAAAATAAACCTACTTGTTCTGCCGCTTTTACTTCCTCAGGATCTGGGGAGTTCAACATTTTTCCGATATAATAGGAATTTACAATCGCTAAATCACCTTCTCCTGCAACTACAGCTTTTACCTGATCTCTATCCGAGCCTTTTGGAGAACGTGCCATATTTGCAACCATACCTTTTGCCCAATCTTTAGCAACTTCCTCGCCATCGTTGGCAATAATGGAAGCCATTAAAGATTGATTGTAAATGTTAGACGACGATCTAACCAGTATTTTACCTTTCCATTTTTTAGCAATTAAATCTTCATAAGTTGATAACTCTTCTGGTTTCACACGGTCTTTAGCATAAGCGATAATCCGCGCTCTTTTGGTTAATCCAAACCATTGGTTATCGACATCTTGTAAATGTGCAGGAATTGATTTCTCTAAGATTTCAGAATCTATACTTTGCAACAAGTCTTGATCTTTAGCACGACTTAATCGTCCAGCATCAACAGTGATTAAAACATCGGCGGGCGATTGTTTTCCCTCCATTTTCATTTTCTGAATCAACTCATCTGCACTGGCATTTACGACTTTCACTGTGATACCTGTTTTATCTTCAAACATTTTGAAAATATCCTGGTCTGGCTCATAATGACGGTGGGTGTAAACAGTGACCACCTGATCCTTTGAGGACTTTAGATCAGCAGAATTATCTTTTTTTTCGTTTTCGTTCTTACACGCCGCTAATAGGGAAAAAGCTGCTACGGCTAATATTAATTTCTTCATTTTATATTTTTCTGATAGGCAAAGATAGCAATTTAGAATCGGTATAAATAGCAGAAATCCATTCAATTGTATTTATAAAAACTAGGATTGATATGATGGTCAATCCATAATTTACTTTTCTAATGAAAAATTTAAGATTTAAGGATTCCTATAAAGCAAAAGCACCTCTAAAAATTTAGAGGTGCTTATTTAATAAATGTCAAAAATCGAATCTATGAGTAATGATTATAGATTTCCTAAAATTTTTATTGGATTAAACTTAGGTCAGCCACACCGGCAATTTCCGTAGACATTTCTCCCAACCAGCCCATATTGGCCTGAATTCCGGTTTGAATTTTTATAAAATCAATCCCACTTAAATGCACAGCCTTGCCGTCTTTATCAATCGCATCTGAAATATTGATTCTGTCTCCTCCAGAAGTATTATCAGCATAACCGTATTCAAATGGCTTACTCGTTGTCATTGAAGGATTGCTCCTGTCGATATTACTATCTGACAATAAAGTTCCAGAAATGGTATAAGAATTTTCTGTAATCCATTCTGGATAATACGCTTGTTTATGATATGAATTCTTTAAGATAAAACCGTTTTTACCTTTATTATCTTCCCACGCAATATCATCATCTGCTGTTTCTGGTTTAAAATAAGTAAGCTCATAATCTCTAACTGTTCCTTCCAAATCATGTGCACTGCCTTTAATTTCATACCAGATATCATCTGCCAATCCATTGCCGTTATCATCCTGCATCACGTAAATAACGCCAGGTTCAGAAAAAGTTGCCGATGCATTGCCGTAAAGGATAAGGTCATTTTCATCTTCGCGATTGATAACCGTATGATCAAAGGCAAAACTTATCGATCCTCCCCAGGCTCCCAAAGTTACTAACCCCCGTTTCCCCAAAACGCCTTCAGCGCTTGCTAAATTCCCGACATTCTTATTGAGAAACTGACCAGGTGCTGGATGATATTCTAAAAGATCAGTTACATAAGCATTACTGTCCGCTGTGATAGGTCTTAATTTAGCTACAACATCTATAGTGTATACATAATTAAATGTACCTGTGACATTAGTAGCTTCATAAGAAAGAACATACTTCCCGGAATTTTCTGGCTTAAAAACATAGATGTCGCTATGGGCCACAACGCTATCGCCCAATGACCATTTTTCAGTATACTCTGAGTTATTTTGATTTACGGCTGCAAACGCTAAACTATCGCCAACAGTAAACTGCAACTCTTTTTCTTGTTTAGACATCACTATTTGAGGTTCTAACACTCCAACAGCATCATCGTCATTAGAACAAGATGTAAATAGTAGGGTAAGGGCGAAAAAAGCAACAATAAATTGTTTGTAATTGGTTTTCATTGTATTCTTTATTTAAGGTTTAAATTATTCATGCTTGAAGGTAATATGTGAGGGGATATCTCCTGTTACGAGAGACCATTTTAGATTGCCCTCCGGCGTGAAACAGTGCAGATTGCCAGGAGTTACATAATCTTTGGCATCAGTGATCAACACCTCATCTGTTTCCGGATTAACTGCAATCCCGTAGGGCATTTCAATCAGGTCTTTATATTTTTCAGAAATAAAACTTTCATCCAACAAAGTTTCTGTTTTAGTATCCAGCATGAGGTATGAAATCTCATAATCGCCAGCGATATAGCTAAATTCTGAATTATACATATAAGCGATATCCTTGTGAATGGTCAAGTTGCTGACGCCGATATCAAAACTTTTTTTCACAGTTTCTGTTTTGGTATCGATTACAAATAACTTGGAAGGATTCTCATAATAATCCCCTCTTGAAGTCACATATAAGTCGCCTTCACTGTCTATTTTTAAGCGATGCAAATTGACCGCCACATCTATCCGTTTAGTTTCCGTAAAAGAATTGAGATCAATGACTGATACGGTCGATTCATAATCTGGCGCACTATAACCCCCAGAATTGGCCACATAAATTTTATCATTATAAGCCACAAGTTCTTCGGGTTGGCGACCTACTTCCACCCGACGTGTAATATTTAAACTGGTGGTGTCAATTTCGGCCACGATCCCGTTGGGATTGTTCGGATTTCCTATGTTTCCCAGGTAACTGCTGATATATGCTTTTCCTTTGTAAAATGTGAGGTACCTCCCATTATCAAGGTCGATTTGCTTGATTCGAACCCCTGTTTTTGCATCGACCACTTCTACTTTATTGGAACCGTTAACCACTACATACAGTTTGGAACCGTAGATTCCCATGGCATTCCCCACATCTCCAAGGCCACCCACGAGTTCGGGATTGGCTTGACGGAATACATTTCGTTTATATTCGCCCGTTTCATAATCCATATAATCCAACGAGGCTTTATTCATTGCCATATTGCCTTCATTAAGAAGATAAAAACCTTTTAAAGCTGTTGGAGTTTGGCCTCCAGGATTTTGTGTGTCGTCTTCCGCGATAGGATCATCGGTCTGACAAGCGTACATTCCGAAGCAGATCATTAGTAATAAACAGAGTTTTTTCATAGTTTTTTAAATTAAAATTGATAATTGAGATTAAGCCGGACGGATCTTCCCGGCATTGGGAAATTCTTTATGACCGCATATTGCTGATCGAATAGATTGTTGACTTCCAAACCCATCTTTAAAGGATTTTTTCTTAAAAACGGCAGATCGTAAGTGATCGACATATCGTGAGTGTACCAAGGTTGTAGATAATTGGAGGCAATATTGGCCTTTTGACTATAGCGTACGCCCGTATAGATGAAACTGTAATTGAGCGCTAAATCCCTATAATCCATCATCAGGCTAAACCCCCCACTATGCTTGGGCACATACGGAATTTGCTGGCGAAAGCTATTTCCGCCGGGAGTTACATCTAATGATTCCTGAAAAGTATAAGTAACAATTGCTGTATAATTAAAGTTAGAACTGATTTGTCCTGAAGTGGTCACATTTGTTTCTATGCCATTGGTTTCTACTTCCCCGAGATTATACATCGTCCATCTAAAAAGATTGGTGCCAGGAATGGCCACAATTTTATCCGTAATCCATATTTTATAAATATCACTGGTAATATTGAAAACGGTGTTGCCGATTTCTTTTTGCCAAGAAAAACCCAAATTGATTTGTTCTGAATACTCCGGATCCAAAAAAGTATTGCCCACAAAAGTGTAATACAGATCATTGAACGTAGGCATTCTAAACATCTTTTTATAAAAACCGCGAAGCCTTAAATCGGGCGAAGCAAATGGTTGCACATTAAAAAGAAGAGTCGGCGAAAATTCCTGAAAATCATCTGCCGCCTCATAATATTTTACAGATTCATAGATGCCTGTACTTAGAAGACTCGCTTGGATATTAAACCTTTCAAAATTCAGTTCGGACGCTAAAACATTCAGTAAAGTGTTTCTTTTTGGATAGGCAAACCGATACAAGTTGGCTTGCATGGCGTTGTGCTGAAAATCGGAAGCCAAACTCAAAGTCCAATATGGCTTGGCTTTATAGGTATGCACTAACGACAGGTAATACTCTTGCTGATCGTAGGTGTTTTCCAGAATTCCTTTCGTAGTTACAATTTCGGGATCCAAATACCGCGAATAATCGACGCCATATTTACCGCGCACTTTCACGCTGTATTGCTCTCCAAATTGGTGTTTATAATCTGCTTGCAGAAAATCATTTTTATCCCATAACCGTTGCGGTCGCGCAAACCTGTTGGCCACAATAGCACCAGGCAATCCTCTTTCAGAATTATAATGGTAATATTTTACGTTCCAAGCCTCTTGGTTTTTGTGCTGTCCGTGTACCGATGCTTCCACACGATAGGACGTGATATCGGCATTTCTTCGCACCGCCGTGGTATCATAAACCCCATTAGAATACTGAAATTTATAACGGCCATGCGCGTTGACCATTTCCGTACTGACGCGAGCTGAAATCGCGTCGTTGATTTTGTAATTGAGATTAATGGACGGATTAAAAAGTCCGAAAGAACCTGACCGAACGCCTACTGTTAGTTGATAATTCTCGCCACTTTCAAATTTTGGCGTTTTCGTTTGCAGATAAATGGTGTTTGCCGAGGCATAGGATTTTGCTGATTGTTGCATTTCACTGCGCTGCCCTTGGTACAGACTGACTTTCTCCATATTATCAAGCGAATACTTTCCGAGATCGACCTGTCCGTTTTGCGCATTTCCTAATTGAATGCCGTCATAGAAAACACCGGTATGTTGCGATCCCATACTGCGCACGTTTACTGTCTTGATGCCACCAATGCCGCCATAATCTTTGAGTTGAATACCGCTAAAATATCGTAGCGCATCCGCAACACTTAAGCTATTGAGTTTTTTTAATTGCTCTCCTGAAATGGATTGTACGGGAGCTGGCGATGTATGAGATTCGAATCGATTTTTGTCGTGATTCAAGAATATTTCCTGCAACTCAACGGGAACCAAAGTATCCCTCTTTTGAGCCCAAAGCACCGCCGGACAAAGGAGCAGTCCAAAGATTAAGATTTTAATAAAAGTTAAACACTTCCTCATAATGACATGTCGCCGACGAGGAATAACAAGAATGGTAAACCGCTTCGTAAGTATAGAAGCGTTTATAGAACCAATCCAAGCTTCAATCCCCGAAAGCCTTATAGAATTACAAGAAATGGCAGGTATTCTGACTTGCTTTATCCACCCGGCCTTCCCATCTAAAAAGAAAGTGACCCTAATTGGGCTTCATCAAAAAGCTTACAGCTGCGGGACAGTTCTGGATTTACACCAGATTCCCATTTAATGCCTAACGAAGTAGGCAACCTTTTCTAAAATAA
>JBBSRC010000122.1:0-8411 GCA_038243395.1 Flavobacteriales bacterium
ATCTGCTACATAAGGCATCAACGCAAGGTGACGCGCTCTCTTAACGGCTACAGATACTTTTCTTTGATACTTCAACGAAGTTCCTGTTAAACGTCTTGGCAACAATTTACCTTGTTCGTTTACAAAACCTAATAACCAATCAGCGTCTTTATAATCAACATATTTGATACCAGATTTTTGGAAACGACAGTACTTTTTCGTTTTGCTTGTATCAATATTCAATGGGGTCAGGTATCTGATCTCACCATCTTTTTTTCCTTTAGCTTGTTGTTCTATTGATGACATAATTACGCTTTTTGTTTGATTTTAGTTCTTCTTCTTTCAGCCCAAGAAATGGCGTGCTTGTCCAATTTCACTGTTAAGTAACGCATAAAACGCTCGTCACGTCTAAACTCTACTTCTAATGGATTGATAACTTCACCATCTACAGTGAATTCAAATAAGTGGTAAAAGCCACTTTTTTTGTTTTGGATTGGATAGGCTAATTTTTTTAAGCCCCAATCTTCTTTGGATACCATCTTCGCTCCTCTGGAAACAAGAAAATCTTCGTATTTCTCTACTGTTTCCTTTATCTGTGTTTCAGATAAAACGGGATTTAAGATGAAAACAGTTTCATAATGATTCATATAATTCAATTTATTAATTAAAAATGTCTGCAAAAATAACCATTATTAATGATTCTCACAACTAAATTTAAAGTATTTTACACGATAATGCGGTCATAAATAAATGTTAAATAGAACAGTTTGCCGATGTTATTAGGTTTTTGTCCGAATTTTTCGTACTATTGTCGATATCTTAACCTAAATAAATGAAATGTTATGACTTTAAACTGTGTAGTAGTTGATGACTCCGCGATACAACGCTTATCGATTGTAAAGTTAATTGAAAATCATTCATCACTTAACCTTATTGCGGAATATAGTAGTGCCTTAGAAACAAAAAACGGCTTAAATACCCATAAAGTAGACTTAATCTTTTTGGATATCGAAATGCCTGTTCTCAATGGTTTCGAGCTATTAGACGTTCTCAACAACAAACCTCAAATTATTTTTGTTACTGGTAAAACGGAATACGCGTTTAAAGCCTTTAATTATGATGCCACAGATTTTTTACAAAAACCGATCACGAGAGAGCGCTTTAATGTTGCTGTAGAGAAAGCTGTAGAATTACATAAATTGAAGCTCGATTTTAATGAAGCAGATGGCGAGCACATCTTTGTTAAAAGCAATCTTAAAAAACGTAAAGTTTATATCAAAGACATTAAATGGATTGAAGCCCTTGGTGACTACGTTAAATTAGTCACTGAAGAGAACAGCTTGGTTGTACTCTCAACCATGAAAGCCTTTGAACAAGAATTACCTGAGGGTAAGTTTTTAAGAATTCACAAATCGTACATTGTCAATTTGGACAAGGTTGACCGTTTCAACAGTAAAAATGTTGAAGTTGGCGCTTATGAAATTCCTCTAAGTAGGAATAAAAAGACGGAACTTGTGGATGCCTTAAACAATATTTAATTGAGATAGTTTGGCTAATCCTGAAGTTGGGGTTTGCTATTAATTTTATTCTGAAAACACGAATGAGATCCCGCCCTAAAGCGGGATTATTTCGTTCATGGGGTTTATTAAATTTCTATCATGAATTTTGTTTCAGCGAATTTGAGATCTCGCTAAAAAGCGGGATTAGTTCGATTATGAAATTTGTTCCAAATTTCTATCATGAATTTTGTTTCAGCGAATTTGAGATCCCGCTAAGGAGCGGGATTAGTTCGATTACGAAATTTGAAAACAAATTTCTATCTCACTAATAGTTATCCACATTTAGAATAACCCTAACCGACCTGAATTCTTTAATGCTTAAAAAGCTATTATTAATCTTAGCTATAGCTTTTTTTGTTTTCGTTAGGGATTGCTCCTGAGGAATTTTAACCAGGATATTTTTATGAAATTGATTCCGGATTCTGGAAATTGGTGGAAATTCTGGTCCTAAAATATTAGCTTTAAACACCTGTCTCAATCCTGTGGCATACCATTCGGCACCAATATTTACTTTATTAAAATCTTTATGTTTTAAGGTAATTTTAATCAATCGGTAAATGGGAGGATATTTAAAATTATACCGCTCGTCCATCTGCTCATTGTACATTTCCTCATAATTGTTGGTGGAAACTTGATGCAAAATTCTATGATGCGGATTGTAAGTCTGGATCAATACTTTCCCTCTTTCATCAGTCCGTCCTGCCCTACCCGACACTTGGAGCATCAATTGAAAACTTCGCTCATGTGCTCTAAAATCAGGGAAGTTGAGCATATTGTCCGCATTCATAATTCCGACCAACTTCACATTACGAAAATCCAAACCTTTAGTCAGCATCTGTGTGCCCACTAAAATATCAACTTCCTTTTGCTCAAACGCGTTGATGATCCTATCATAACCAAACTTGCCACGCGTGGTATCCAAATCCATGCGTGCTACTTTGTGCTCAGGAAAAAGTTCTTGAGCTTCTTCCTGCACTTGTTCCGTGCCGAAACCTTTATTATCCAACTCTACACTACCACACGCCATACAGTTTTTGAGCATGGCCGTATAATAACCACAATAATGACAGCGCAGCTCGTTCTTGTATTGGTGAAAGGTCAAACTCACATCGCAATTAGGGCATTGTGGGGAATGCCCACACGTAGTACATTCTACAATCGGTGAAAATCCGCGTCGGTTTTGGAACAAAATAATTTGATGGCCTTCCTTTAAAGCCAAGGTCATTTCCTCAATCAGGCGGTCGCTAAAATGGCCGGTCATTCGTTTGCGCTTGTGTTTATCCTGAATATCGACCAACTCAATGTCTGGCATGAGCACATCATTATATCTGTGATTTATTTCAACCAGACCATATTTTCCCAGCTTCACATTATAGTAACTTTCCAAACTTGGCGTTGCCGACCCTAAAAGCGTTTTGCTTTTAAAAAGTGAGGCCAACACAATGGCGGCATCACGCGCGTGATAACGTGGCGCAGGATCAAATTGTTTGAACGAGGTTTCATGCTCTTCATCAATAATGACTAAACCTAAATCCTGAAACGGTAAAAAGATAGAGGAGCGCGCGCCTAAAACAATTTGTGCTTTGGGTTGGTTTTGCAACACATTATTCCAAAGTTCAAAGCGTTCATGGGACGAGTATTTAGAGTGGTAAACCGAAACATTGCCGCCAAAATAAGTCTCTAACCGAGTTACTAACTGGGTGGTCAAAGCAATTTCAGGGAGCAAGTACAATACTTGTTTCCCCTGTGCAATGACGTCTTCAATAAGTTTGACATAAACTTCAGTTTTCCCCGAAGAAGTAACGCCATGAAGCAAAGTGATATTGAATTTCTCAAAGGATTGTGTTATCTCTTCAAGCGCTTTCTCTTGATAAACATTTAAGTTTTTAGAAGCCTCGTTGGCATCTCCCAAATAGCCAACACGATCTTCTTGAAAATGGTATTCTTCTAGAACTTCTTTGTCAATTAACGTCTTAATTATAGATGATGATGCGTCGCTAGCCTCCGATAAATCTGAAACTTTTACAGGCTTTTTTGTTTGTGCCGAAATTGAAAATAAGGTCATGACAACGTCCCTTTGCTTGGGCGCCCTGCTTAATTCCTCCAGCAATTGTTGTAATTTTTGTGGCTCTGAATACTGGGAATTCAGTTTAACATACCGTACTAATTTTGGCTTGTACTTTTCATACACTTCTTCCTGAAGTACGATCGCTTCTTTATCCAACAACGAATTGATGATCGGAAATACATTTTTCTTGTCAAGAATATTGATCAAATCATGAAGCTTCAACGACGATTGATGATGGAGCGCCTCATACACTAAAAATTCCTCGTCCTGTAAGTCGGAATCATTGATAATCTTATCATTATTTTTAGTGATGATCGTCTCGCTTTCAAGCAAAAAAGAATTCGGCAAAGCCGCTCTGAGCACATCACCTAATGTACATAGATAATAATCCGCAATCCATTGCCAATGGGTCAACTGATTTTGGGTAATGATGGGTTCCTCATCTAATATTTGATGGATGTCCTTGGCGTCATAAGCCATTGGTTTCTGTTGATGAATGGCAAACACCAATCCGGTATATATTTTACTTTTACCAAACGGTACAGCCACGCGCATGCCAGCTTTCAAAAATTCAGATTCAGCTTGGGTAATGCTGTAAGTGAACAATTTTTCGAGCGGAACAGGAAGGATGACGTCTATAAAATATGGCATGGGGAACATTAAGAAAGTTCTTTTTTATTTTGCTTTTGAATATTATATTTTTTCAATAACCTGATGGTTGCATTGAGTTCAAAGCCCAATAACAAAATATTAGAGTTCAACCAGAGATAAAACAATAATATCAATAAGGCACCAATAGAACCGTACAGTTCGTTATAAGTTGAAAAATAAGTCACGTATATACCAAACAAGTACGAAAACACGATTATTAATATGGTGGTCAACAAAGCACCCGCCGAAAAGAACTTTGAATTTTTACCTTCCCTAGTACCGAAATAATAAAGTGTTGCCGTGGCAATATAAACCATAAACACAAAAAACACATACTTTGCGATAGCCACCATAAACAAGCCTTCTTCGTAGGTTTCGTAACCTTGCTTATCCATATAATACAGAACACTGTTGATAACATAAATTTGGAAATACCCGATGACCGCAATGGTAATGATCAACAAAAGTGTTAAAATAAGTGCCACAAACATGGAGTATAAATACTGTTTAACCACACTTCGCGTAAGCTGTTGGTGATATGAGCTTTCAAATCCAGCAAATAATGCACTAATGCCATTTGCCATCAGGATAATGGACAAAAGGAACACAGTGGAAATCAATCCTCCATTATCCTTTTTATAAATGTTCTGGAAAATGTTTTCAAAAAAGAAATCTGACGTCTGGGGAGGCAAAACTGAATTTAAAAAGCCTTTAAATTCATATTCAAATCCTTCAACCGGGATATAAGGGATTAAAATAATAATGAACAATAAAAAAGGAAAAATGGCGGTAAAAAAACTAAAGGCAATCGCACTAGCTCTACTTGTAACTGCGCCTTTAATTATCCCTTTACCATAAAGCCTTAAAAAATAATACAGTGTCAAACCCTCTAAAGCGGGTAATTTTATTCTTTTTAATAATTTGATGAAATATTTTAAAACAGGAATTTTCTCAAGTTTATCCTCGATTTGATCCTCAATATTCACATCTGTTTCGTCGGCCATTTAAATAGCTTTTAAACTTAAATCCATATTATACACAGAATGGGTCAGTGCGCCCGATGATATATAATCCACGCCACACAAAGCGTAGTTCCTTGCGGTATCCTCATTGATCCCACCTGATGATTCACTCAAACACTGATCACCTATAAGAGCTACGGCCTTTTTGGTATCTTCATAATTAAAGTTATCAATTAAGATTCTATAAACGCCGTCGGTTTTAAGAATTTCCTTAATTTCATCTAGATTTCTGGCTTCTACAATAATTTTTAAATCCAGATTATTTTCTTGTAAGTAAGTCTTCGTTTTTGTGATGGCTTTGGTAATTCCACCAGCAAAATCAAGATGGTTATCCTTCAGCATGACCATATCATATAAGGCAAATCTGTGATTTTCTCCACCTCCAATTTTAACCGCCCATTTCTCCAATGCTCTAATACCTGGAGTTGTTTTTCTGGTGTCCAAAATTTTGGTTCCGGTGCCTTCCAACAAATCCACAAAGGTTTTAGTTTTTGTGGCGATTGCGCTCATCCGTTGCATACCATTTAAGACTAAGCGTTCTGCCTTAAGAATAGATTGTGATGCACCTTCAACATAAAACACGATGTCGCCATACTTTACTTCTGCCCCATCTTCGATTAAAGTTTCAACCTTTAAATTTTTGTCGATATACTGAAAAACAAGTTTTCCAAATGCGACTCCCGCAATAATCCCGTTATCCTTTACCAGCAATTTTGCTTTCCCTTGTGCCGAAGCAGGAATACATGCCAAGGAACTGTGATCGCCATCTCCAACATCCTCTCTAACGGCATTTGCGATGATGAGCTCTATTTCCTTATTGAATTGTTCTTGTGAAATCATTGTTGGGATATTTTAGGTAAAAATACTAATTGATAATGAAACAATTCAACTTCCAAATCCCAAATTCCATATCCCGACAAATTTGTAATTTTACGCCATGCAAATAAAACTTCTCGCCATTGGCAAAACCGACAATCAGCAATTACAGTTGCTCATTGATGATTATCAAAAACGCTTAGGATTTTATATCAAGTTTGAATTCGAGATTCTTCCGGATGTAAAAAAAGTTAAGAATTTAAGTGAAGAGCAGCAAAAGCAAAAAGAAGGCGAACTGATCCTCTCTAAATTAAGCAGTACTGACTTCTTGGTATTAATGGATGAAAATGGAAAGCAATATGATTCTGTCACTTTTTCAGAGCAGCTTCAAAAACACATGAATTCTGGAATTAAACAATTGGTTTTCGTGATTGGTGGCCCTTACGGATTTTCCTCAGAAGTTTATAATAAAGCAAATGGGAAAATAGCCTTATCTAAAATGACATTTTCCCATCAAATGATCCGTTTGTTCATGATTGAACAATTGTATCGTGCTTTTACTATTTTACGCAATGAACCTTATCATCATCGGTAGAGACGATTTTAGGTTTAACATTTAAAATTACCTGTTCAACCATAACTACCGACTGCCACGCTAGTTTTTGAATGTTTGCAAATTTCAATTTCGATTTCAATTTTATCATTGATCGCAGTCGAAGAAATTTTACTGAGCGCGGTCGACGTATTAAGTTCAATTGCCCTCCTCATACTCAATCCCTCATACCTAATACCTAATACCATTCTTAATATGTCTTCATTGTTTCTTTCCTCTTTCTTAATTGGACCTCTAAATCGCTGATGGTCTCTTTAACCGACATTTCATAATTCTTTTCGTCAGAAGTCGCAAAGATTTGTGGTCCTGGCAAGCTCAATTTAATATTGCAAATTTTGCCTTTTTCAGGATTGGTTCCTTCTTCTTTGAAAAACACATCAGCGCTGATCAACCAATCGTATTTTTCAGCCATTTTATTTAATTTTTCCGTAGTATGTTCTTCAAGTGAATCGCTATGATCTAAATTCACAAATTGAATGTTTATAGTCATTATTTTAGTTTTTAAGTTATGAGACTAAAGTACGAGTTAATAAAGAAACGCTCGATGATATAAATCATAAATTAAGCTTAAAATTGCTTTTCACAGATCATTTGAGAGCTTGTGAAACTTAGATATTATGGTCGACTAAGGACAAAATGACATAAGACTTAGGGCTAAGATAGTTATTGAAACATCGTGCAGTTATTTATTTCTAAATGTTATTTCAAGTTTATTTTAAGGAGTCTAAAGTTCGAAAGTTCTATTAATCGATTACTCGACTGTTTGGAGAAGTAAAATAAAATTCAGTTGAAAGGAAGGTCCTCCAACGAGTATGAATTTTTTAAGTTAGTTTTACATATTCATTCTACAAATAAAACTGATTTACCATGCAGCTCGTTTTTGCCACCAATAATCTCAACAAACTTAAGGAAGTGCAAAGCCTAATTCCTGAACACATAAAGCTATTGAGTCTCGAAGATATCGGTTGTTTTGAAGATGTGCCAGAAACTCAAGACACCATTGAGGGAAACGCAATCCAGAAAGCGGCATATATTAAGCAAAAGTACGGATACGATTGTTTTGCGGACGATACAGGATTAGAAGTTGACGCTCTGGATGGAGAACCCGGTGTTTATTCCGCACGATATGCTGGCGAACAGCGCAATTCAGAAGATAACATTCAAAAGATTCTTAAGAATTTAAAAGACACTTCAAATAAAAATGCGCAGTTCAAAACAGTGATTGCATTGGAATTTGAGGGCAAACAGCACATTTTTACCGGGATTTGCAAAGGAGAAATTACACTGGAAAAAATGGGCGATAAAGGTTTTGGCTACGATCCTATTTTTAAAGCCGAAGGTTATAATCAAACATTTGCGGAGATCTCATTAGGCGAAAAAAATCGCATTGGGCATCGTGGAAAGGCCATTCAATTATTGGTGGAATTTTTAAATCAGAAATAAGAATCTTACAATCCATTGACTTAAGACATATTGGTGACTTAGTCCAAGATACTCAAGGTTATATTATTTTTCATTAATTTGAAAAAATAATGCATATAAAAAATTGTAGAAAGAAAAAATATTTGTAGTTTTGCACCTTGAAATTTTACCTCAAGGTGAGGATGTGTTACTGGGAAGTTTAGGTTAAGTAAGTCGATTCGCTTCTGTTGTAACACCAAAGAACATAATCGAATAACTTATTAAATCGAATGAACACATTC
>JBBSRC010000123.1:0-8100 GCA_038243395.1 Flavobacteriales bacterium
AACAAAACAGAAAAGGACACACGACTAATGGATTTAGTCTAATGTCCTTTCATTTAGTGTTAGTTCAGAAACGCCAGTTATTAAATTTCATTTTAATAACCAGCGCTGTTTCCAGAATTTTTTATTTTACATGCACTGTAAATTGCTCAATCCGAGCTTCTATTGTTTCGGAAGCGGTGCTGATGATGCGGATATATTTTACCGTCTGATTAACTGAAGCCTGAATGGTTTCTTTATCTTCTTTGACTTCGATCAATTTCCAATCTGTGCCGTTTGTGGATACTGCTAATTTTAAATTGGCATAAACTGAAGCAGGCGTTAATTTGTATGAAATTCTTTCGACGCGTGTTGGTTCTTGTAGTTCAAATCCGAAATAGTCGTTGGATTTTAAACGAATGACTTCTAGAGGCGGATTTAACGCCAAAGTTCTTTCACGTAAAGTCACTTGCTGGTTTTGGAGTTGTGCAACGTTAGTGTATAATTTGTGCGGATTGTAATTGGCTTCCACCTCAAGATGCTTATCAAATGCTTTATTGTAACTATTGGTCAAGTAGGCAAAACTTTTATCAATAAATGGTTGTACTACTAAACTACCTGTCACGACGCCGGGTTGATAAGGATTCTGATTCTCCGTGCGGTCTATCTCATACATTTGTGTTTTTATGGCTTTAATAGCGTCATAACTTCTTTCAAAATGATCCGATTGTTTCGCTTGCAGCGCTGTGTACATATTTAGAGTTGTAAGTCCAGATTGACCTAACAGTTGAAACTGTTTTACCCACGGGCGAATTTCATCCAAAAGGACAGGATTATCTTTACTACTCAATAAGATGTAGGAGGCGTCAACCATCTGTTGAAATTCTTGGCGAACACTATCATAATTTGCGATAGATTGGCCTGCTTCCATTTGTTTTAAAAAGGCCTCGGTTGTAGGTGCAAATTTCACGGATTCATCACGTCTGTAACGGTGGCCGTTTTGACCTAAATCACTGTTATGGCGCGCAAAAACTTCTAAAGCCTTATAGCTTTCTGGCATGACGACTTTCATGGCCTTCAACCAATTTTCTTCTGAATTGTAAGCCGACATGTTCCAAGTGTAATCCGCCACACCATAAATGGCGATTTTTGAAGCTTCAGCGTGTTCCATGGGATTGGAAACAAATCCTGATATGTCACCAGCGATATCTTGTCCGTTGCCGTAAGTGGGCCCCATAAGCAGATGGTTTCTCACATAATCTGAAACAGGAAAGTTCCACCAGATAAAAGCTTTGCGTTGAATTTGGGCATTAATCCATTCCATAGTTGGTTTATCAATGTCTGAAACCACGGTGTTGCCTGTCCACATAATCCGGATGGATGGATCCAATTCAGTTCCTAAAGTCTTTAAGTAGCCTCCTTCAACATTCGACCAACCTTTATTGTATTCGGTAGGACACATGATCAGAGGTTTGACGTCATTTTTCACTTTTACGAATTTGTTGTGTAGGAAATTCAATAAGCCCGCTTGCTGACTTGGATTGGTGCCTTCACCGGAAATATCGTCAAAAAAGACGGCGTAGGAGCGAATGCCCAAATCATACATTAATTCGAATTTATGGAGTAAGGCATTGCGGTCTTCGTCATTCCATTTAATGTCTTTGCCGGGATGTACAGCCCAAACAAAATCCAGATGATTCATTTCAGCTCTGTCAATGAGTTTCTTTAATTGTAAAGCCTCGTCATCAGGATAGGGCTTTCTCCAATTTGGCGAGCTATGGTAAGGATCATCTTTGGGACCATAAATATAAGTGTTCAACTTATTTTCTCCGTAAAAGTCTATTTGACGGATGCGGTGATCAAAACTCCATGGCGTTCCGTAAAAACCTTCGACGGTGCCTCGAGCGGATACATCTGGATAATCTATGATTTCTCCTTGAGGAAATTTATCAGATGCCAATAACGCTAGTAAAGTTCTGACGCCATAGTATGTACCACGGGCATCTCGGCCGATTATTGTAATGTTTTTATTACTACTATTAATAAAATAGCCTTCTGGGTTTTGAGGTACTTTTTTCAAGAATTTCTTATGGAATCGATCATTCACATCGCCTACATTAACCGTAAATCCTTTATTGGAAGTATTCTCTTCATTAAAAAACGTATCGAGTAAGTTTTGTGTGGCCTTATCTACATTTTTCTGTTGCAACTTGAAATTTGTGGGCGTTTCTATATAATTAGAAATTATGGCCTCCTGCGGGGTAGGGTTAATGGCTAAATTTTGTGCAGAACCAAAACAGGTCGTCAGAAAAAATAATCCGGAAATTAAAATCTTCATAGATATAGTGCTTGTAAGTTTCTTTGTTTTAATCACGTCAATATTGGAATTTAGGAAGGTTCTTTATTTTGAGAACCTCGTTTTAATTATTTTATTTGTTCAGCCAAAACATCAAGGACATTTTTGGCATCTTGAAGCATTCCTTCGAAATTTGCTGGTTTGGAAGTCACATTAAATTGTGCCACCACTTTATTCAAATGATCCAGTTCATCTAACATGTTCTTTTGTGCAAGTTCCTCTCTCAAAACTCTGATTTTTTCAGCATCTTGAATGCCTTCTCGAAGGGTTTCAAAACGAATGGACGTTCTATTGTCTGGATAAACAATATAAGTATCTCCGGCAGGCCACGCTCTAAAACGGGAATCTTCTAGTGGTTTTTCAGTCCAGCTATTATACGACCAACGTAAAAAGCCATCAAAATCGGCAGCAATACTATACCAACCAATAAATACGCCTTCCGCAGGTGGCGAAAATGTGAAGGTATTCGGGAATTTATCAGTGCAACAAACATAATGTGTGCTGATATAACCATTGTCTTTTCTTAGGATAAGATCCTCTTCATCCACAGGGTGGCCAAAGGCAACGGACATGTCCTTTAGATCGTCGGGATAGAGTTTATAACTCTTATGATTATCAGCAAAAGACACTCCAAATTCAGGCGCATGTTCATTGAGTAATTTTAACATGGCAGTCATTTCTTCCGGTCCACGCTCATCCATGGCAATTCTGGTGATTTTATTCCAGCCTTTTTGCTCTAAATGTGCTTTAAATTGTTCTAGGAATGGGATCCACAACGTCTCATAAGCTTCAGTGCCTGGTGCTGCGACTATTTTAACTTCTCTATTTTCAGTTTCGTCAAAATAGTAGAATTCATTGCCCCAGGGTACCATCGAATAACAGCTGATTTGATTTTTTACACCCAGGTCCATCATCATCTGAACCCACTTGTCAAAAATCGTGTAATCATAAGTCCAAGTGCCATCCGTTTTCTTTTTCCATTCGATCATGGATTCGAATTGGTCAAAAGTTTGTCCACCCCAAGGTCTTTTGTTTAGAGAAACCGTAATTACTTTTTGTCCAGCATCTGCAAGGCGCTTCATGATCGGCTTTAATAAATCCCAGTGTTCTTGTGACCAAAGTTCTACATCGTGAAAACGAGCGACGGCAAAAGGGTTCTGCCATAGGTCTAAATGGAATTTCCAATCTGCAACCGCTGGTAATACTTTATCAACAACGCGGATAGCGAGTTCCATGGTTTTGGATTCTTGTCCTCTAACGTCAATGGTCACCGTGCTTTTATAAGTTCCCGCTTCAGCGTCAGATGGGACATTGAGGGTAATCCAAATCGGTCTCGTTTCTTGTGCTTTGATGGCATAGGACGTCACCGGGTCTAATGCGTCGGCCGCTAATGAGGATGGGAAATCTTCAGGTTTTCTGTAGCCACAGCCTTCGCCGAATACATCAGTAATCACGTATTTCACAAAATTAATTTCTGCTATAGAAGATGGTAAGCTACTCCCAGAATCCGATTTGAAATCTGAAATTTTAGTGTTCACTTCTGTTAAGGAATCATTGCTCCAAAGGACGATTTGTGCTGAGGTGCGTTCGCCTTTCCATGCCGTGCCTTCCCACGTTGTTTGTTGTTCAATTTTAGGTATCTCGCTCCTCACAAAACGAATATCGGTTGAAGTGACAGAAGCGTGCAATCCTTTTGGAACAGCAGACCAATTCTGGTCGGCGCTCGGTGCCGGATCTTCTGGCTCTTCATAAGTTTGGGTTACTACAAAGTCTTTGTTTTGATTTTGACAGGCAAAACTTATAAAGACGGAAAAAACTATAAGTGATTTAAAGAATATTTTCATTAGATAAGTTTTGTTAGTTAGAATGGTTTTTAAAGTCATCGTGATTTTATTTAATTTCATTCTCCAATCACAGCGCCTTCTAAAACTTTCTTTTCGCCATTTGGAGCGGTGTACCAAATTGTCAATTGCCCACCACCAGTTGCCTCATGGAATTTCACAGTAAGTGGATGCCATCCTTTTTTGAGCGCAACCATCCCATTTTTTTCAATTGCCGAATGATTGCCACCATTATCCACAACAAACTTATCGCCGATATATAATAAACTGCCATCGTCAGATTTTGTGGAGAACTCATATAAACCTTCTTCCTCTGCATGAAAATAGCCTTTGAAAACCACCGAAACCTGTTCGATGCCCTGATAATCTGGGAAATCAATAGCACTAACTACAGTGAAAGTGGCATTACTTGGTATTACAATATCGTCAACTACAGAGAACTTTTTAACATCTGCCCATCGTTTGATACTTCCGGTTTTTGGGCTGACTTCAATAGGTTCTAAATAGGTTTGTTTTTCAACAATAGCTGATCGGGTGTCACTTGAAATATCGCCTCTATATGCTATCGTGTTTAAAGTTACTGTTTCTGAAAATTCTAATGGCTCTGTATATTTTTTAGAATCTTTTGAAGGCTCACTTCCGTCGGTGGTATAAAAAATGTCCATACCCTTTAATGGAGCATCTAATTCAACATTGGCTTTGTCCAAGAATGCAACTTTATCCTTAAATCCTGTTACGGAAGCAATATGATAAATGATGTTCAAAGCATCCAAACGGTCATACTGAAGCAGCATTCTCTTTTCGAAATCGTCGTGATCTTTGGCATCTTTTGAAGTCCACCCCGTTTCTGCTAACGCGAGCATTCTTGGAAACGCCATATACTGTAAACGTTTGAAATTCGGAATCATTTCCGACCATAAATTTGCTTGAACTCCGAGAATATGCTTGGCTTGATCTTGGGTAAAATCTTCAGGAATAGGTTCATATTTATAAACTTTTTCGAATGGTGTAACTTCGTGTTGGGCATCAAAATAATATTCAAAACATGGCGTCATTACGATATCGTTTCCATTATTCGCAGCCTTAGTTAGCATGTCTGGTGCCCAATTACGCCACCACATCATCGAGGTATCGTCAGATAAACCACCTTCAACAATTTCATCCCAGCCCATCATTCGTTTACCTTTTGTTTTTAGGAAAGCTTCGATATCTCTGTTAAAAAATGATTGTAATTCGTGTTCGTCCTTTAGATTATTGTCTCTGATCGCTTTTTGACACAGCGGACATTCTTTCCAAGATTGGATATTTACTTCGTCACCACCTATGTGAATGTATTCTGACGGAAATAAATCGGCGATTTCCGATAGGATATTTTTTGTGAATTCATAGGACGTTTCTTTTCCTAAACACGCCGGACTTGAAAACAATTCGCCCCAGCCCGCTTCATTATTACATGATAAATAGGGATAATTATCAATGGCCGCCTTAAAATGGCCGGGCATATCAATTTCTGGGATCACTTCAATTTGACGGTCTGCAGCATAAGCAATGATTTCTTTGATTTCTTCTTGGGTAAAGAAACCGCCGTACATTTTTTCCCCATCCCGGTTGTGGTAATGTTGTTCGTCAATAATATAGGAAGGGTCAGTTTTTGCCAATTCATTACAGTTGATGTCGTGTGAGCTTTCCACGCGCCACGCGCCTTTTTCGGTTAGTAATGGATATTTTTTAATTTCAATTCTCCAGCCTTGATCGTCGGTTAGATGCATATGATACGTGTTCAGCTTGTATAAGGCCATATAATTTAAAAAGGTTTTTACCTCATCTAAACTGAAAAAATGACGGCTAAAATCCATCTGCATTCCGCGCCATGCAAAACGGGGCTCATCATCAATGTTAACACTGGGAATCACCCAACTTTCTTCTTTGCTATTTGCTGTCTCGATACTTGGAGGAAGCAATTGACGCAAGGTTTGCACCCCATAAAAGTAGCCTGCAGCATCACTCGCTTTGATAGTGATGTTTTTTGGCATTACTACCAAAGTGTAAGCCTCCGGTTTAAGCTTATCATCTTCAATAAAAACAATGCCCTTATCATCCTTAATATCCGAAATTGCAAGTGCATAACCAGCGGAATTTTCAAATAAGTCAGACAGGTACTGGGCCGCGGGTTTTTGTGCATCGATAGCTATTGAGATTTTCGTGTCTTTTGAAAATGTAAACGAACCTTCATTGATGGTCATCTGTGAAGGTTTTGGCACGATAGAAACTTCGTCCTGACTAAAAGTTCTGGTAGGTTTATCACAGCTATTGAGGATGAATAATAGCATTAAGAGAATGGGGTACTGCTTCATATTTTTAATTGTTTTTATACTAGTGCTTCAAAAAAAAATGCTTAATCGATTAAACCTCTCAGGTTTTAAAAACGTGAGAGGTTTAAAACACAGCGGATTTACAATCTTTTATATTTATTTATTACTATTTGCTTCTTGTTTCGCTTTTGATTCAGTTTCTAATTTATCACTATCCTTAAAATAATTGATACCTAAAGTATCCCAATGCTTTTGCATTTTCTTAAGGGCAATTGTAAAGCTGTCGTAGTCTTTGTTTTCAAGTTTTGTCCAGCCTACCTCAGCGTAAGCTGCGATTCTTGGAAATGCTTGGCGTTCTACATCGGCATTGGTTGGCGTCCATTCACTCCACATTTGGGAGCCCGTACCGTAAATGTTGTCATGGTATTGTGCATCTAATCCTTCGGGAATAGGGTCAAAGCTATAGGCTTTTTCTAAAGGAATTGAAATATAACTATAATCTAAATACGTACTGCTGTGAAGTGAGTTTACAATAGCATAGCCGTTTTTAGCAGCATCGGATAATAATTCCAAATCACCTTTCCAGAATTGTACGATTACATTTTTAGCCAGTTCGGTTTCTGCTTCTTGGTCGTCTTGTTTTTCTTCAAAGTCAGTATGAATGTTTTTACCTAAAATCTCATTCCATCCCATCATGCGGCGTCCATTATCCTCAATAAATTGTGAGATTTTATTGGTGAAATCAATTTGTAAATCGGCGGGGGTTTTAATATTATGTTCTTTCATGAATTTTTGAACCGAAGCAGAATTCTCCCAAACTTCATAACCTACCTCATCACCACCAATATGAATCACTTCTGACGGGAATAACTCAAATATTTCTGTTAAAACATCTTTAATAAACGTGATGACTTCTGGTTTTGTAACATCGTAATTATCATATAAGCGTCCAAATTGAACTGGGACCTCAATTTCTTTCCCTGCAGTTCCTAACCAAGAATAAGCGGCAATAGCGGCGCTCGAGTGACCTGGCATTTCAAACTCTGGAACTATATTAATGTTACGGTCTGCAGAGTAAGCGACAATGTTTTTTATTTGCTCTTGGGTATAGAATCCACCGTGTGGTTCGCCAGAGGTTTTCCCACTCTTCCAAGTGCCAGTTTCACTATCTTTTCTAAAGGCGCCAACTTCTGTTAACAAAGGATATTTTTTAATCTCAATACGCCAACCTGCATCGTCAATTAAATGCCAGTGGAAGATATTCATTTTTAACAATGCCATTTGGTCAAGCAGTTGCTTTACAAATGCTTCGCCGTGAAAATATCTGGATTCATCAAGCATAAACGCGCGCCATTTAAAACGCGGACTGTCTTGGATGCGAACTGAAGGTACTAAATAAGTCTTGGTTTTAGAATCCTCTGCCGTTTCCGTTGAGATGAGCTGCTTTAATGTTTGGACGCCATAAAAATAACCGGCAGCATCATTCGCTAAAATGCTTATTTTTTTTGGGGAAATTATTATTTCGTAGGCTTCTGGAGCTAAATCCTCCTTTTTTTCGAAACTGATGGATGCCCCATAACTCTCAACTAAAGAAGATTTAAAATCTGTAGTTTCA
>JBBSRC010000124.1:0-6867 GCA_038243395.1 Flavobacteriales bacterium
ACCTAATTTAGACATTACATCTTTGAGATCCCGCTAAAAAGCGGGATAAGCGACTCACACATATTTTCCGAAAAGGAAGCAAAACCTAATTTAGACATTACATCTTTGAGATCCCGCTAAAAAGCGGGATAAGCGACTCACGCATATTTTCCGAAAAGGAAAATATGGTTCGCTGAGATCCTGCGACAAGCTGAAAATGAGGGATTCTCAAAAGTTTCTTCAAAAGCAAAACTTGGCTCTCTGGGACCCTTCGACAGGCTCAGGGTAAGCGACTCACACATATTTTCCGAAAAGGAAAATATGGTTCGCTGCTTACATACTTTGCGTATAATAATTATAATCTTTTAAAATCGTATCGATAAACTGAACATCATTGCCATTAATGACCTTTACTCCTATCACTTCCGTTATTTTTTTCCGCAATTTAATCAAGGTTTGATAATCATTGGTTGATTTTGCGGTGGTAAATGTGTCTTTTATAATTCGCGCATCGTTATCCGACAGCTTAATTACTGTTGGATAAGTAGGTTGGTAATCGTCTTGTAAATCCTCCAAAATCGTATGCCTAATATTTACCTTATCTCTTAATAAAATTACAGCCGTTCCAGCAGCCATGTCTCCTAAACGCTGCGATCTTTTACTAAAGAGAATGATAAAAAATCCCAAACCAAAAATATAAATGTCCACAATCCTAAAAAACCAACGCACTACATAATCGGCCAACGATGCTTGATAACCGTCAATTTTAACGACTTTTATTTTCATAAGTTTTTTCCCAATGGTCTGACCTTCCATAAGTGCTTCAAGCACCAAGGTATAAAATACAAGAGGTAAACCCAGCAAAGTATTAATGCCGATTTGCGACCATTGATCCATATCTTGAAACGCGCCAACGGTCATATTCCAAATAGTGATATACCCAATCTTGATCAGCATATCAATAGCAAAAGCCAACAAACGTTCGCCCACGCCAGAAGCCGTAAAGTTAATTTTTACATTTTGGGTGGTGTTAATTTGTAACTCTGAAATATTATATTTTATTTTAACGACTGTATGAGAGAAGTTGCATTTATTAAGCAAAATAAGGAAAAATGGCTAAGTTTTGAAACTGCTATTTTCAATAATGATTTTAAAAATCCGGATGAACTCGCCTCACAATACATCCAATTAATTAATGATTTATCTTACGCGCAAACCTACTACCCCAAAAGTAAAGTAATTGCCTACCTAAATCAATTGGCGGCAAAGGCATTTCAGAAAATATATAAAACCAAACGTGAAGACACCAATAGAATCGTCGCTTTTTGGAAAACGGAAGTTCCGTTGATTATGTATCAATACCGAAAGTTCGTCTATATCGCTTTCATCATTTTCACGCTTTTCACTTTGATTGGCACATTTTCCGCAGCTAATGACGGCGAATTTGTCCGCTCTATTTTGGGCGATGAATATGTGAACATGACCTTGGAAAATATTGAGGCTGGCAATCCTGTAGCAGTTTATAAAAGCGGCAGCAATTGGGGCAGTTTTATTGGCATTACCGTAAACAATTTGCGTGTTGGCGTAATTGCATTTGTACTGGGTGTTTTTGGCGGACTTGGCACTGTTTATATTTTGTTCAAAAACTGTATCATGCTGGGGTCTTTTCAATACTTCTTTTATGAAAAAGACGTGTTTTGGGAAAGCGTGAGAGGCATTTGGATTCACGGTGCCATGGAAATTTTCGCTATTGTAATATCCGCAGCGGCGGGGTTGATTTTGGGTGCAAGTATTTTATTTCCTGGTACGCATTCACGATTTACATCTTTTAAGGAAGGCGCCAAAACAGGCGTTAAAATATTGATCAGCACCTTCCCTTTTACTTTTTTTGCCGGTTTTTTAGAAGGCTTCATCACAAGATACTCTCAAGAAATGCCTAAAATGATTTCTGTTGGTATTATCTTGGTCACCTTAGGAGTTATTAGTTACTATTATTTAATCTATCCGTTTGTTGTAAAGAAAAAACTCGATACACAATTGATTCCCATAATCGCTTAAATGAAACTCAACCTGAAGTTTGTGTTAATGGTCTGCGTGCTTTTACACATTGTGAACACCTCACTTTGGGCAAGTTCCAATATGCAGAAGCCACAAGCCGAACGTCAATTTAAGGAAGGTTTTAAGGAGAATTATTCGAGTAGAAAGTACAATTATGAAGGGAAGAAAGAAGTACGCTCAACCTCATCAAAACATGACGATCCTTCTAAATATTCTGAAAATAAACCTTATTCTAAAGAAGATAATAACGCCGATAATTTTTCATTCAACTTCAATGCCCTCAATTGGTTATTCGTTCTTATTCTGATCTTTGCCGTCGGTTATTTAGCCTACACGCTTTTAAATGACGGGAGTAGCAAATTGTTTTCTTCAAGAAATAATGAGAAGCTAAAATCTTATAATGAAATCACTGCTGAAAATATAAATCAAATCGATATCAAAGCGCTCATAGCTAATGCCGAAAACACAAACGATTATCGATTGGCCATCAGATATTATTATTTGCTGGTTTTGAAACAATTGACTCTCAAAAACTTTATTAAATACACCGATGATAAAACCAACGCGGATTATATGAATGCCATTGCCTCTCATAAATTCAGTAAAGATTTTGCCTATACCTCTTACATATATAATTATACTTGGTATGGCGAGTTTACATTGGATACGAAGCAATACAAAAAAGCCAAGGCCAGTTTTGTTCAACTCCTTAAAGAGGTCAACTCATGAACAAAACTTTAGTCATCTTACTCGCTATAGCAGCAACCGTCATTACGATTGCCATTACGGTCGATTATAGTAATAATCGCACGGTGGACTGGGAAGAAAGTTATAATGAAAAAAGTAATAAACCTTACGGCGTAAGTGTGTTTTATAAAGAATTATCAAAGTTGTTTGATGGTCAAAAAATGAAGACCATTTACTACACGCCTTACAACTATTTTTATGCAAATTCAAAAGGTGGTTATGGCGACCACGTTGCAGAAGGAAATTATATATTAATCGGTAATTCTGATTATTTAGAGATTGGCGATGTAAAGGAATTACTCCTTTTTGCAGGCCGCGGAAACACCGTCTTCATGTCCGACGACAGTTTTCCCCAAACCTTATTGGACACTTTAAATCTGACGGTAGAAGTCGTTCAAAACACGGATAGTATCGCATTACTGAATTTTAACAATTCGAATTTGCAATCTAAAAACACAACAATTGATAAAAGTGAAAGTTCTGCTTATTTCTCAAAATTTGAAGCCGATAACTACAAGGCTTTAGGCCATGTGAATGGCTACCTTAATTTTACTAATTTTTTGGAAATTCCGTTTGAAGACGGAAAAATTTACTTGCATTTAGAACCGAAAGTATTTACCAATTACAACATTTTAAAGGATCAGCGCTACCTTTATACGGAAGGCGTGCTCTCTTATCTACCAAACCAGACCATTTATTTTGATTCCTATACCAAGTTTTTCGATTCTTACTATGGTAATGCAGAAGAAAAATCAAATTTGAGCTGGTTTCTTCAACAGCAATCGTTTAAATGGGCTTGGTATTTGGCTTTGATCTTAACTTTTTTATTTATTATTTTTAATGCCAAAAGACGCCAACGCATCATTCCGATTGTAGAACCTTTGGAAAACACCACCGTTGGATTTGTGAAAACCATCTCCAATCTGTACTACGAAACCCAAGATCATAAAAACTTGATCGATAAGAAAATCATTTACTTTTTAGAGAAGATAAGATCCGATTACAATTTAGAAACGACCAATTTGAACGAAGAGTTTATCAACAAACTCTCTCAAAAATCTGGCAAGAAGAAAGACTCCGTTAAAAAAACCATTAATTTCATCAATTGGTTACGGACAAAGAATGAGTTATTTGAAGAAAACCTCTTAAAGCTCAACAAACACATTGAAGAATTTTACTCATAAATACATGGAAAATCAAGATCCTTTTGAAGCATTAGCACCAATAGAACCTACACCAAATTCAGAATTGAATCAGGAAGAATCCTCGGAAGATATCCAATTTACCAACCGGCTCGATCTCCCCGAACTGCAAACAAACGTGCAAAGGATTAAAGACGAAATGGGCAAAGTTATCGTTGGCCAAACAGATATGTTAGATATGCTTATGGCATCCTTGTTAGCGAAAGGTCATTCCTTAATTGAAGGTGTGCCGGGTGTTGCCAAGACGATTACCGCCAAATTGATGGCAAAATCTTTGAGTGTTGGTTTTAGTCGAATTCAGTTTACACCCGATTTAATGCCCAGTGATATATTGGGAACTTCTGTTTTCAATTTAAAAACGACCGAATTTGAGTTCAAAAAAGGTCCGATTTTCAACAATATGATTCTTATTGACGAAATCAACCGAGCGCCGGCAAAAACACAGGCTGCCTTGTTTGAAGTTATGGAGGAACAGCAAATTACCATTGACGGCAATTATTATAAACTAGACTCTCCGTTTATGGTTCTCGCAACCCAAAACCCTATAGAACAAGAAGGGACCTACCGTTTACCCGAAGCACAACTCGATCGTTTTTTATTTAAGATTGAAGTGGGCTATCCAAATCTTGAGGAAGAAGTCGAGATTTTAAAGCGGGAACACATACTCCAAGACGGTGTCAAAACCGATGCGATTACCTCATTTTTATCTGCAGATCAAATTATAAAATATCAATCTCTTGTAACACAAGTTTTGGTGGAAGAGCATTTGTTAAAATATATCGCTGATTTAATTATGGCCACGAGAAACAACCAATTCTTGTATTTGGGCGCTTCCCCTAGAGCTTCCATTGCCATACTAAAAGCAAGTAAAGCATTTGCCGCAATGACTGGTCGCGATTTTGTGACGCCGGAAGATATTAAACGCGCTGCTGTTCCCGTTTTGCACCATCGAGTCATTGTTACACCAGAACGCGAAATGGAAGGCATCACGAGTACAGATGTGATAAAGCAGATTATTGAGACTGTGGAGATTCCAAGGTAGATATTAGTCTTCAGTTGGCAGTCTTCAGTTGGCAGTCGACAGTCTCAGTCTCAGTCTCAGTCTCAGTCTCAGTCTTAGTCTTAGTCTTAGTCTTAGTCTTAGTCTTAATTAACAATAAAAAAAATATTCTTATACCGACACCTCATGATTGGTAAAAAAAATTATAAACTTGAAACTTTTTAAACCCTTTTACATACAACCTCGGTTTTTTTATAGTGGATTGGTCATTATAACATTGTTTGTATTCAGCTATTTTGTCCCGGTTTTATTTGGGGTTGCCCAACTCATCATTTTGGTAGTGTTACTGTTGTTTTTTGTAGATGTAATTATTGTTTTTTCTGGTAAAAATAAAATTGTTGGACAACGCATCTTGCCTGATAAATTCTCCAATGGCGATAACAATCAGGTCGACATTAATATTGAGAATAATTACCCGTTTATGGTCTATTTGACTGTGATCGACGAAGTGCCATTTCAATTTCAAATGCGAGATTTTAATCTGAAGTTAATTATAAAACCCAATAAAGAAGAACGGATTGCTTATAATATCAAACCCACTGAACGCGGCGAATATAACTTCGGAACCCTTAATATATATGCTTCTACTAAAATTGGCCTGGTCGCCAAGTGTTTTCGTTTTGACACTAATGCGATGGTTCCAACCTATCCCAGTTTTAAGCAATTGCGCAAATTTGAACTCTTGAATGTTAATAATACCTTGCAGGATTATGGCGTCAAGAAAATCCGCCGCATTGGTCAAACCATGGAGTTTGAACAAATTAAGGAGTACGTTTTAGGCGACGATTTACGAACCATTAATTGGAAAGCGACGGCCAAAAAGAACAGCTTGATGGTCAATCAATTTCAGGATGAAAAATCCCAATCTATTTATTCTATCATCGATAAAGGTCGTGTGATGAAAATGCCTTTTGAGGGCTTGAGTCTTTTGGATTACGCTATAAACGCAACTTTAGTAATCAGCAGTATTGCTTTAAAAAAACACGACAAAGCGGGCATGTTATCTTTTTCAAAGAATGTCGAAAACATAGTAGTAGCGCAACGGCGAAATTCGCAGATGCGGTTAATTTTAGAATCACTCTACAACGTCAAAACCGATTATTACGAAAGTGATTTCAGTCGATTGTATGCCAATATCAAACGCAATATCACCCAACGTAGCCTCATCCTACTCTACACAAATTTTGAGACTTTAGATAGTTTAAACCGGCAGTTACCGTATTTGAAAGCGATTGCAAAAAACCATTTGATTGTCGTGATCTTCTTTAAAAACACCGAATTGAATAGTATTGTTAACGAAAAAGCATCCATCATTCAACAGGTTTACGACAAAGTCATCGCCGAAAAATTCGCTTTCGAAAAACGACTCATCGTCCAGGAATTAAAAAAATATGGTATTTATTCTATTTTAACGACGCCTGAGAATTTAACTATTGATACGATTAATAAGTATCTGGAGATTAAATCGCGAGGGCTGCTTTAAATTATCAGTCGGCAGTTGGCAGTTAGCGTTTGGCACTTGGCAGCCTTCAGTCGTTGGGTGTAGTCGATAATTGGTTGGTTATAGAAAATTTCCAAAGAAATGAAAACTTCCTTTTAAAAGGCTTGGAACAACTTATCACTCATAACTTACCCTTCAACTTCGTGCTTCTAACTTATAGCTTTCAAATTCCGGATCAAGTCAAAAAGTTGTGGGATTTTAATATTAAGCATAAATTGTTGTAAGTCTATATAGGAAGAACTCTACGTTTCTAACCCCTCTGAACTGCGCTCTAAAAGCTTTTATTTTGGCATTGAAAGATTCTGCAGAAGCGTTAGTGC
>JBBSRC010000125.1:0-6811 GCA_038243395.1 Flavobacteriales bacterium
CAATCCCGATCCATAAAAAATGTTATCGCCTAAAATGAGAGCCACCTTATCAGTTCCAATAAAATCTGCTCCTATGATAAATGCTTCCGCAAGTCCATTTGGTGCATCTTGTTCTGCATAATGAAACTCACAACCAAACTTTTTGCCATCACCTAATAAATCCTTAAACAAAGTCAAATCTTTTGGGGTTGAAATAATTAAAATCTCCCTAATCCCAGCATACATTAAAGTGGATAAGGGATAGTAGATCATTGGTTTGTCATAAATAGGCATTAACTGCTTACTTACAGACAAAGTCAACGGATGCAATCGTGTACCAGAACCTCCAGCTAAAATAATCCCTTTCATTTTCTAATGGTATTGTTTTTTATAATAGTTTTGATAGTCGCCACTCGTCACATTCTTCAACCACGCATCATTATTCAAGTACCACTGGATCGTTTTTTTCAATCCCTCTTCAAAAGTTACTGATGGATTCCAACCTAATTCATTACTAATCTTCGAGGCATCAATGGCATATCTCAAATCATGCCCTGGCCTGTCTTTTACGTAGGTTATCAACTTTTCTGAAGCGCCTTTCGCTCTGTTAAGGTTTTCATCCATTTGTCGGCATAGTAGTTTAATAAGATTAAGGTTTTTCCATTCATTAAAACCACCAATATTGTAGGTTTCATGATTTCTGCCTTTGTGAAAAACCAAATCGATCGCTATGGCATGGTCTTTTACATACAACCAATCCCTGGTATAATTCCCATCACCATAAACAGGCAAGGGTTGATTATTTACAATATTGTTTATAAAAAGAGGAATCAGTTTTTCAGGAAATTGATTTTCGCCATAATTATTTGAACAATTGGAAATGACATAAGGCATTCCATAGGTTTCTCCATAAGCCCTAACAAAATGGTCTGAGCTTGCCTTTGAAGCAGAATAAGGTGAGTTAGGATCATACGAGGTTTCTTCTGTAAAAAATCCTTCTTGACCTAAAGTACCATAAACTTCATCGGTACTTATATGGTAAAACAATTTATTACTGAAGTCATTTTCCCATAAGTTTTTAAATGCATTTAATAGAATCATGGTTCCAATAACATTTGTTTTCACAAAGGCTAACGGGTTTTTAATTGACCGATCTACATGAGACTCAGCAGCTAGATGAATGACACTTTCAAATTTATACTTTTCAAATAAGTCGTTTATAAAAATTTCATTAGTGATATCTCCCTTAATAAACGTATAATTTGATTCGTTTTCAATATCCTTTAAATTTTCTAAATTACCAGCATACGTAAGTAAGTCTAAATTATAAATGTGATACTTTGGATAGTTTATGACAAATAATCTCACGACGTGCGAACCTATAAAACCCGCGCCTCCTGTAATTAATATTTTCATGTGTTATGATTTTCGATGATGATTTTTAAGGTACTTGTTTAAGGAAAATAATAATAACAATAGTGCGGTCAAAATCAGTAGCGAGATAGGTAGTAGAAACTTATAACTTTTTAGAATTCCTTTATCGAGTGCGCCTTTTCTAGGGAAATCAGAAATTACGTTTAAAATGCTAGCCTTGTCTCCCCTTTCCTTATTTAGCTCTACAAGTCCTGTTTGTAAATCTTCCATTTTATTGAGTAATGAAAGTTCTTTGTTATTCTGCACTCCGTTTTCGCCAAGGCTAATGTTCGTGCCTTGCAAGGATCGCTCTGCTTCTTTTAGCATGACTCTTTTATAGAGTACCTGCAAAGAATCTATTTCTCTAATTTGTTTGGTATAAAGACTGTCCTGTAATTCAATATTACCATCACTTATATCTTTCTGTAAATTAAAATAGCTATTGTTTGAGATAGAGGAGATAATAGCAGGTTGAATTTTTTTTGCAATGGTATTATCAGTTGCTGTGACGGATATGGTATGAAAACGAGCATCAAATGAATTGAAATTCTTTAGATACGCTTTCATATCAATCGCTTTCTTAGTTGTGCTATCTAAACTACGCACAAATCTATCAAATAGCACAATTTTCTGATTTTCGTCAGAGTAAGATTCTACTTTAAAATTTCTTATGGAAGAGGCTTCACCTTCAGTGATATTTAAAGCTTCAGAAAGAGCCAAAGAGTCTTTAGCTTTCGCCAGCTCATTGTAAAACCCAACATTATTGTACAGTTGCTGAACACTATTGAAGTTTGGTTCAATGACCATCGATGAAACATATTCAGGTTCTTTGGTCTTATCCATAATGATACCTAAAATAAAACCAATAATTACAACAGCAAGTAATTTTAAAAAATGCTTTTGGATGAAGAATAAAAACAAAAGGATAACTCCAAAAATTGCAGCAAAAATACGGCCTATAAATCTGAAAAATCTGTCGAAGAGCCTTCCAATGGCATTAAATAATTGTCCTAAGTCAACCTCTTCAGAAGGCTGTTGATTTCTTAAATCGTCATTCATAATTTAGAATTAATTAAATATTTGCTGTAATATTTTTCTTGTGATAAGATAGGTTGGTTTTACTCCCGATGTCCCTAGTCCACCAGAGGCTAATGTACCTCCAGTTTCCAACGGATTATCACTGGCATAATAAGCATATCTTACCTTGACGTTAGGATTTATACTTTTACGTACTTTAGAAGCTGCCTGTATGGCCTTCTGGTAGTGTGCGCCTTCCATTTCCAGCCCAATTACGTTCCAAGTGGAATTGTAAAAGAATTTTAAAATCTCTTTATTTTGAAGTGATGTTCCTAAAACGGTAATCATTGCGCCTTCATAAACATCAATTCCATGCCCTTCGAGATCTGATTTTGACAGCTCATTCTCAAACGGATAATTATCTGCTGTTCCCTCAAATATATGTGCTGAAGGAATCATAATATCTCCTTTTCCGCCTTCTAAAATTCCAGCTTTCCCCATGATGGAAATCGAATCGATATTGAGGTGGATTTGCTTGCCATCAACTTTTATCGGTTTTAATAACTCATCAATGGTTTCATACGCTTGTTCGCCAAAGGCATAATCCATTACAAAAAGTACAGGTTTATCTGAACCTTCGAACGTTTTTGAAACGGTTAAATCGGTTTTAAGAAAATCGATCTTTGCCGTATCGAATATTTGCACGTCAATATTGGTTCCGGAAGTATCGGGAATGTAAATCATACCACTTTGCAAGGCTTCTTTAGTAACTTTATCGCGCAGTCCTTGATTTTCCTTTTTACTTAGATCCTCATAAACTTCAAAAAGATTTTTTTTAGCTGCTAAAGCCTTAAGCGCTTGAGGCGCAAAAATTGAATTCATTACACTGTGCATGTTTGCACTGATGACATGGATTGGGCGCTCAATAAGTCCGTTTTTAAGTAACACTTCCTTAATGGTATCTGCCCAAATTTCGCCATGAATGTGATGGCCTAACCGTTCTCTTAATACTGGACTAAAGGTTACGGTTCGTTTATTGTTATTGACTACTTCTTCAATAGCCAATTTACCAAGCCAATAAATCACATGTAAAAAGCGCTCTGGCTGGTGTGGTAATGCAAAACCACTATACATTGAGGTAATTTCGTTAAATGTTCTTCCTAAAATGTTAGCCGTATGGGCTATGGCGATTTCTCTATCTTCTTGAGATAATTCTTCTTTCGAGAGAACTGCTTTTTCCAATTTGATCCAATCACGAGTGGTTGTACCTTCCTCATCAATAATGACACGCTTGCTAATTTTGTGAGACTCCACAAACAGGAAAGTCAAATGCGTAAGGATGTCATAGATTTCGGAGCGACCACGAGTGATCTCAATATTCATTTGTTCTTGATCTATTCGAAAACAATTACGTCGCCGTTTTGGGGGAACTATAGCTTTAAAATGAGAGTTGGTATACCCTTCATCACTTGTAAGATTAATAAATGTACATTCTTCGATGCCATAAGGCAACCTATCCACAACATAAAGCAAACCTTCTAATTCCGCTTTCTCTTCTCCAATTGACCCATAAATTTCTGGTCTTAATTGTAATAGAGATTCGCGGAGTGTATCACCAGAAATGCCCATCGGTTTGTAAAATCCACGATTAAACAAATGCCTCATGGTTATATACATTCTTTCAATGGAATTAGAGCTTTCTTGGGCTCTTGTTCTGGTTAGAAGTTTTTTATTCATAATTAATATTTAACCCGCAAATATAGTATTAATAAGTTAAATTTTGTTCCGTCAATGCGTCCGCAATTTTTCGATCATTGGAGAGTCTCGGCAACTTATTTTGCCCTCCCAATTTCCCAATGGATTTCATATAGTCCTGAAAACCATTCTTTTTGACCCTCGTAATTTTTAAAGGTTGCAAAACCTTGCCTTTAACCAAATCATAATAATAACTGTTTTGCTTTTGAAGGGAGCCTTCAATTTTATCTGTCAATTGGGCCAAATTTTCAGGGTCGTTATCAAACTCAATAAACCACTCATGATAAGGCAAACCACCATCTGGATTAATTTGTGGTGCCACTGTAAATTCTGAAACTTGAATGTTTTGACCTTTAATAGCTTCATTAAGTGCTTGCTCCACTTCTTTGGAAATAACGTGTTCCCCAAAGGCAGAAATAAAGTGCTTGATACGTCCCGAAACTATGATGCGATAGGGTGCTACGGAAGTAAATTGAACCGTATCGCCAATATTATAGGCCCAAAGACCCGCTGTAGTTGAAATGATCATCACATAATTGGTGTTTAACTCCACATCCTTTATGGTACTTCGTTTTGGATGCTCATCAAAAAATTCAACCGCTTTAATAAACTCGTAGAAAATGCCGGAATTCAGTTGTAAGAGCATACCTTTTTCATGCTGTTGATCTTGATAGGCAAAAAACCCTTCACTTGCTGGATACAGTTCTATGCTGTCAACTTTCCGCCCAATCAGACTTTCGAATTTTGCACGATAGGGTTCATAATTGACACCTCCAAAAATGAATAAGTTGAAATTTTTAAAAACCTCGCCCACTTTTTTTCCTGTCTTTTGGTTGATTTTTTCAAAATACATCTGAACCCACGAAGGAATCCCTGATATTACGGTCATATCTTCTGGTAGGGTTTCAGCTATAATAGCTTCTACTTTAGTTTCCCAGTCTTCAATACAATTGGTTTCCCAAGAGGGCATTCTGTTTTTTTGAAGGTATTTGGGTACATAGTGTGCCGCAATGCCTGATAACCGTCCTAATTGAATTCCATTCTTCTCATGTAACACTGGGCTACCTTGTAAAAAAATCATCTTTCCATTCACAAAGTCTGCATTCCCTGTCTCTGCAATGTACATCAGAATGGCATTTCTTGCTGCATCAATATGCGTTGGCATGCTTTCTTTAGTAATCGGTATGTATTTAGCACCAGAAGTGGTGCCGGATGTCTTTGCAAAGTAAATCGGTTTGCCCTTCCATAAAATATCAGATTCCCCAGCAACTACTCGTTCAACATACGGTTTAAGATCTTCGTAATCACGCACAGGAACCCGAGAAACAAAGTCTAAATATGAGTTGATATTACTAAAATCATGATCTTTTCCAAACTGAGTGTCTTTCGCCTCCTTCATAAGGTTTTCGAAAACCTTGTTTTGGGTTTGAATTGGATTGTTGGCCCATTTTAAAACCGATCTTTTAGTAAATAGTGCAAAGGGTTTGGCTAGTGCCGATTTTATTGAGAACATTATTTAAAATCTATAAAATTGGTTGGATTGATTGGATAACCTTTGCTCCATAACTCAAAGTGCAAATGGGGACCTGTAGTATATTCTCCTGAGTTTCCTGCCATGGCAATGACTTCCCCTGCCTTAACCACATCACCTTGTTCCTTAGTCAGCGAGTCGTTGTGTTTATAAACCGAAATCAGTTCATAACTGTGTTCTATAATGACGACATAACCAGTTTCGGATGTCCATTCTGCAAAAATAACGGTACCATCTGCTGTGGCCTTGACCGGCGTGTGTTTAGCAACGACTATATCTACGGCAAAATGCTTATCCTTTAAATTGTAGCCTTCTGAAATAGTTCCGTTTACGGGAGGAAACAACACGAAATTAGAGGGCGATACGGCAGATTCAAAAAGATTATACTTATCTTCCTTATCCACTTTTTCACGTAATAAAGAGTCTTGTTTCGAAGTTTTAATTGTTAAATGTGCGGTTTCTGCATTCGCAGCCTTCAAAATAGAATCTTTATTAAACTCCACCGTTTTCACATCACCTGTTAGAACGCGTTTGATCGAACTAAAATACTTTTCATTAATATCAATTATCTGTTGTAGGGAATCGGTTTTAAAACTCAGTGTGATCGCTTGTCTTTTCAGTTTGGTTGACGAATAACCCGGTATGAATTCTCTTAACGGTGTAAAAGCAATTAAAAAAATAGTGGCAGCGACAAGAAGTATACTAGTTAAGGAGACAATGACAAATACGTTTAAACGGGTTAGCTTAATGGCGAATCGCTCTTCAAACGTATCTTCATTAAGCACCACCAAACGGTACTTATGAAGTAATTTTCTGGCGAATTTCTTCTCTTTTTTTCTAGTTGTCATGCCGAACAAATTTAAATAAAAATATACTAATGGATAAGCTCTTGTATCTAAAGTTTATTTTTAACATATAAATTGAAGTTTAATTATTAAATTTGCAGTTCAAACTCAATGTTATGATAGCATCAAATATTTTTTTAGCAATTGGAGCACCACAGATAATTTTAATTGTGATTGTGGTATTACTGCTTTTTGGAGGCAAGAAAATTCCAGAACTCATGAGAGGTTTAGGAAGTGGCATTAAAGAATTTAAAGATGCCAGTAAAGAAGA
>JBBSRC010000126.1:0-6755 GCA_038243395.1 Flavobacteriales bacterium
AAATTAACTGAAATAGGCTCTAAAAGATATGGCACTATTATAGGTCATCATCCTGGAACTGGAAATGACGAAACGGAATATGGCAGTTTCTACACGCAAGAAGAGGTAAAGGATATTGTAAAATATGCCACAGAAAGACACGTTGCCGTAATCCCAGAAATAGAATTGCCAGGACATGCCAGCGCGGCGATTGCCGCCTATCCTTTTTTAAGTTGCTTCCCGGATGAGCCAACCATCGTTACTAATAATATGGGATCCAAAGCCGGAAAAGAAGTCCAAGCCAACGGCACACCTAAAATTGTTCAAGAAACTTGGGGTGTTTTTGACGACGTCTTTTGTGCAGGAAATGAAGAAACGTTCCAGTTTTTAGAAGATGTTTTGGCAGAAGTCATTCCATTATTCCCTTCGCAATACATCCATATTGGTGGCGATGAATGTCCAAAGTCCAATTGGAAAAGATGTCCGGATTGCCAAAAAAGGATGAAAGACAACCAGCTCGCAGATGAACATGAATTGCAAAGTTATTTTATCCAAAGGATTGAAAAATATTTAAATGCACAAGGCAAAAAAATTATTGGCTGGGATGAAATTCTCGAAGGCGGCTTGGCACCAAATGCAACCGTTATGTCTTGGAGAGGCGAAGAAGGTGGCATCCAAGCAGCCAAACAGCACCATGATGTCATCATGACTCCTGGTCATTCTTGTTATTTTGATCACTACCAAACAGAAGATAAAGAGAACGAACCTTTGGCCATAGGCGGCAAAACAACGGTTGGAGATGTTTATGCCTACGACCCTACTCCCAAGGAATTAACCGACGCAGAAAACAAATACATACTTGGTGCCCAAGCTAATGTGTGGACGGAATATATGAAAACTGAAGACTACGTAGAATATATGATCTTACCGCGAATGACCGCTTTATCGGAAGTTGTTTGGTCTTCACAAGAAAACCGGGATTTTGAAAATTTCAAATTGCGTCTCAACACTATGAGAGCCCGTTATGATGCTATGGGATTGAATTACGCCAAACATGTTTTTAATACTGAACAAGAGACTCCAAAAGAAACTAAGTAATGAAAAGAATCCTAATATTAATACCATTATTTCTTTTCTACTTTAGTGGATTTTCGCAGGTGGAAATTACCGAAAATGAACTAAAAGATCATATCGAATTCTTAGCTTCAGAAAAAAATGCAGGCCGTTATCCAGGCACAAAAGCCAACCGAGACGTGGTCAAATACATAATTAAGGATTTTAAAAAGCAAGGTCTTCTGCCTTTGAAAAAAAGCTACCAACAGAAATTCAAAGCGCGTTTAAGAGTCGATAAAGGCGAACCTGAAAAACGCCTCGCTAAAACCTCAAATGTGGTAGCGTATCTGGAAGGTAATGATCCCATTCTGAAAAACGAATATATTATTTTAGGTGCGCACTATGACCACTTGGGAATGGGTGGACCTTCCTCAAAATCTGATCAAAGGAACACCATTTATTACGGTGCCGATGATAATGCCAGTGGCACCGCTGCACTTATGGAAATTGCAGAGAAAGTAGCAGCAAATAAGCGCGACTTGAAACGGAGCGTGATTTTCATCGCTTTTGGAGCCGAAGAACAAGGTCTGTTAGGAAGTCAATATTTTGTAGATAATCCATTAGTACCACTATCACAAATCAAGTTAATGATCAATATGGATATGGTAGGCCGATTAAATGAAGCGAATCATGTGTATATGAACGGCGCGGGAACATTTCCCAATGGGGTTGAATTTATGCAAAAACTGGGAGAGTCATTAAACCTAACCCCTGTGGTACATGCCGGTTCGGTCGGTGGTTCAGACCATGTGTCATTTTACAAAGCGGGCCTATCAGTTTTAGGCATCCACACTGGCGCACATCCACAATACCATCTGCCAGAAGACAGTGCTGATTTAATAAATATTCCCGGAGAAAAGAAAGTGAGCGATTATATTTACGCAGCTTTAATGGAATTTGCAACCACTGATTATAATATGGAATTCATTCCGCAAGATTAAAAAAATTAAAATACATCAATAATCATTGGCAACTAAAACGTCCCCCAGCGCTTCGTGTTAGTTGTTTGTCGAAATAATCAACAACTTCAGCGAATATTTTATATTTTCGGAAGTTGTTCAATTAAAAAAGTACTGTTGACATTAGTCATATATCGCTATTAAATTCACGAATAATACTTAATAATTCATCTGCTTAAACTTTAAAACATGAGACTCATTCCAATTGCTTTTATAGCACTTCTGGCCTTCACGAATTGCGAAGAAAAAACCAAATCATTTTCATCATCTGAAATCGCAATCCTGCCAAAACCAGCTTCTTTAGATTTGAAAGAAGGCTCTTTTGCTATTAAGGAAGGGCAGCAAATTTTTGCTGATCTTAAAGAACAGCAAAACGCGGCCAAGGATCTTCAATCTTATATTTCTGAAACTACAGATTTTAAATCTTCTTTAGTTGAGAGTTATGGGGCATCCATCAGTTTCGAAAAAAAGGAGGATTTAGCTGCAGAAGCCTACGAAATAATGATTTCCCCAAAAAAAATAAGCATTTTAGCGAATGATGCTGCCGGCTATTTTTATGGCGTTCAAACACTAAAGCAACTTATCTCTACGGAATCGGCAGAAGATTCTCAAACAAAATCTTATTTAGTACCATCGGTTCGCATTCAAGACAGTCCACGTTTTAAATGGCGAGCATTTATGCTTGACGAATCACGTTATTTTCATGGCGAAGCATTTGTAAAGCAAATACTCGATCAAATGGCCTTGTTAAAAATGAATACCTTCCATTGGCATTTAATTGACGATGCCGGTTGGCGAATTGAGATTAAAAAATATCCTTTATTAACGGAAGTTGGCGCTTTTAGAAAAGACAGCGAAATTGGCACTTGGAAGAGTGGGAAAACTTCGGGCGAACCCCACGGTGGATTCTATACTCAAGAACAAATAAAAGACATTGTCGCTTATGCTGCAGACCGAAATATTAATATTGTTCCGGAATTTGAAATGCCAGGCCATTCAAGTGCCGCCATTGCAGCTTACTCCTGGTTAGGAACTGCAGGAAAAGAAATAGAGGTTCCAGTACAATTTGGGCGTCTGTATGATAATTATGATGTTACAAAACCCGAAGTCATCACGTTTATTAAAGATGTGCTAACAGAAATATTTGAATTATTTCCTTCGGAAGTCATCCATATTGGGGGCGATGAAGTAGGATACGAAGTTTGGGAAAATACGGCTTCGGTTCAACAATACATGAAAGAACACAACATTAAAACGCCTGCCGATTTACAGATTGATTTTACCAACAAAATCTCTCAATACATTGAAGACAACGGACGCCGTATGATGGGATGGAATGAGATTTTAGGAAAAAACATTCATAAGGATTTTGAAGAAAAACAAGACGACCAAGAAGCGGAAACTGAATTGGCTAAAAATGTCATCGTCCAATTCTGGAAAGGTGACTTGGAATTATTATCTGACGCTGCCCAAAATGGCTATGCCATTGTAAACTCCCTACACAGCAGCACGTATTTGGATTATAGCTATTCTTCAATTCCTTTAGAAAAAGCCTATTCTTTTGATCCAATTCCTGAAGGTTTAGACGCCAAATACCATGACAACATTTATGGTACAGGCTGCCAAATGTGGAGCGAATGGACTCCGACCAATGCCGATGTAGAAAGACAAGCCTTCCCAAGAATCGCAGCTTATGCTGAAGTAGGTTGGACCACACTCGAAAATAAAGATTATGATACTTTTAAAATCGCACTGAAGAAAATGCAGAAGCATTGGGATACTTTAGGTATCAATTATTTTAAGGATAGTGATAAACTTGAGGCGGAACAAAAAGCCAAACGTGAAGCTGAATCTAATTAAAGACCAAAAAATTAACAAATTATAGTGTTCCAAACCTCACAGAGTTTAAATTATGTGAGGTCTCATGGACCAAATTAAGTTTTGAAAATATTACAATTAAAGTAAGAAATATGAAGCAGTTCCCCTTTCTCCTAATGCTATTAGTCATCTTCAGTAGTTGCGAAACTCCGACCAGAACGTTTACCCAGGACGAAGTCTCGATCGTGCCAAAACCATCTAAGATGACCATCAACGAGGGGTCTTTTACATTTTCTAAAGACACTAAAATTTCCGTTGCCATCGATGATCAAAAACCAGCTGCCCAATATCTCTCTGACTTATTTGAAAATTCAGCAGGTTATGCCCTGGCTATTTTAGAGATTAAGGATGACAAAGGTGTCGTTTTTATCGAAGATGAGAATCTTAAACCGGAGTCTTACACTTTAGAGGTCACACCAAAAAACATTGTTATTAAAGCGAGTGATGCTGCCGGCTATTTTTACGGGGTGCAAACTTTGCGTCAATTGCTTCCACCGAGTATTGAAATTGAAAACGCGAAAGATCAGGATTGGGTAATTCCAAGTATTACTATTGATGATGAGCCCCGTTTCGCATGGCGCGGCATGCAAATGGATTTTAGCCGTCACTTTTTCAGTTTAGATGAGGTAAAAACCTTTTTAAATTATATGGCATTGTACAAGCTGAACACGTATCACATGCATCTAACGGACGATCAAGGCTGGCGAATTGAAATTAAACAATACCCATTGTTGACCGAAAAAGGTGCATGGCGTGTGGAAAGTTCACATGATATCAACTGCAACGAATTAGCAAAAACAGATCCTTCCTATATTATTGACGAACAACATTATCACGATCGTAATGGAGAAAGGATGTACGGCGGTTTCTTTACTCAAGAAGAAATCAAAGAAATTATTGCCTACGCTGCAGATCGACAAATTGAAGTGATCCCAGAAATTGATATGCCAGGACATTTCAAATCGGCTATCGAAAATTACCCCTATTTATCATGTACCAATGAAGCAGGATGGGGCGAGCTTTTTTCAAGTCCAGCCTGTTTAGGAAAAGAAACCTCTTATGAGTTTACAAAAAACGTTCTCTCGGAAATCGCTGAGTTGTTTCCATCCGAATACATCCATATTGGTGGCGACGAAGTGAATATCCAATCGTGGAAAGACTGTCCACTTTGCCAAAAAGCGATAAAAGACAATAACTTAAAGAATGAACACGAGTTGCAATCGTTTTTCAACGGAGAAATCGAGGAATTCCTGAAAACAAAAGGAAAACGAATGATGGGCTGGGATGAAATTGTTGAAGGAGGATTATCTGACGACACTACCATGATGTGGTGGCGTAATTGGGCACCAGACATGCTCACAAAGGCTGCCGATAACGGTAATGATATCGTAATGACGCCCTGTTTTGAGTATTATTTTGATGCCCAAAACGATGTGACGCCATTCGAAAAAGTTTATAAATACGAACCTATTCCTGAGGAATTTACAGAAGAGCAAGCCAAACATATTTTAGGAGTTCAAGCTAATTTATGGTCGGAAATGATTCCTAATTTCAAACGCTTACAGTATATGGCATTCCCAAGAATGCTCGCGTTGGCTGAGACTGCCTGGTCTTCAAAAGACGCTAAAAATCATGACGATTTCCAAAAGAGAATGCTGCTTCAGTATGACCGTTTGGACGCTTTGGATATTACCTACCATATTCCTTCCGTAACAGGATTTAAGGATAAAGTTGCCTTTTTAGACAAAGCCACTGTTGCATTGGACGCCCCATTAAAGGGTATGGATATCTATTATACAACTGATGGTAGTGTGCCGACCAAGGAATCTAAAAAATATACAGAGCCGCTGGAATTTTCAGAAACAGTGACCTTAAACACGATTGCTTATAGAGGCGATATTCCAAGTGATACCAGATCAGCCATTGTTGAAAAACAGACCTATTTGGATCCTATTGATGTAACTCCAAAAACAGGAAGTATCAAACGTTGGGCTGACGTTAAGAAATTCTCCGTAGTTGATGACATTGTATTACCGAACAATGCCACTTTTGCCTCGGTTCAAGCAATTGACTTCCCGGATCATAAAGGTATTGAACACGTGTCAGTGGTTTTTAAAGGCTATTTCTATGCAGAAGAAGAAGGATTGTTTGATTTCTCAACAAAGTCCGACGATGGCAGTTTGTTGTATATCGGCGATAAGTTTGTAGTTGATAATGGTGGCAATCATTCGGCAATTGAAAAAGATGGCATGGTGGCACTCAAAAAAGGATGGCATCCGTTAACCGTGAAATTCCACGAGGCAACTGGCGGCGGTCAATTAACAGTTTGGTACACCGCACCAAATGGGGAGAAAAAAGTTTTGGAAGGTGCCGTGATTGGAGAGTAGATAATATAGACACGAATTTCACTAATTAGCACGAATAGATTAGGCGAATTTTTAATAAAATATGAAAGAATTTCACTGATTTTGAAACTTCAGATCGTTTAAAAATTTCTGGAAATTCATGAAACCCGCCTAAATAACAAGGTAGTCCAGATTTGTGTTTAAAAAACGAATTTAAATAAATTTTTTAATGCGTTCACTTCAACCTGAGAGCATGAATAACAGAGTATAATTAAAACTAATCCAATGAAACTATTCTTTAAATCACTTATAGTTTTTTCCGTCTTTATAAGTTTTGCCTGTCAAAATCAAAACAAAGACTTTGTAGTAGCCCAAACTTATGACGAGCCAGAAGATCCGGCACCGAGCGCCGACCAGAATTGGTCTGCTGTTCCAAAAGGATTGCACGCTTCTGTCACTTCAACCGATATTCGTTTTGTAA
>JBBSRC010000127.1:0-6652 GCA_038243395.1 Flavobacteriales bacterium
AAATCCACGTACCCAAGACTATAGTTTTGAGTTGACTAAAATGGATCCGGAATTATATACGCAAATTGAGAGTTTAAAGGATGATGAGGTCAGTTTAGTACTTCAGGACGAGGACCGTGTTAATCCAATTAAATTCAAAATTTTGACCGTTACTGGTAGAGTTAATGAGCATGAAGCTGATTTTGCTAAAGATTACTTGAAGATTAAAAACTTAACAGAACAAGACGAGCAATTTAAGGCCATCGAAAAATGGGTCAATGAAAAAGTCATGGATACGTATATCAATATTAATGGTGAGTACAGAGACTGCGCGTTCAATAGTAATTGGTTAAAAAAGTAACACTATGTCAGATGTTGCTGCCATAGGGCAGTTTGTTAAAAAATATAATGCTTTAAAGAATGAAGTTGCCAAGGTCATTGTTGGGCAAGACGAGGTGGTCAATCAAATCCTGATTTCTATTTTTTCTGGCGGACATGCGCTGTTAATAGGCGTTCCTGGGTTGGCAAAAACCTTAATGGTCAATACCATCGCGCAAGCTCTGGGACTCGATTTTAAACGCATCCAATTCACCCCAGACTTAATGCCTAGTGATATTCTGGGAAGTGAAATTCTGGACGAAAACAGACATTTTAAATTTATAAAAGGTCCTATATTTGCCAATATTATTTTGGCAGATGAGATAAACAGAACCCCTCCAAAAACGCAAGCGGCCTTATTGGAAGCCATGCAGGAACGTTCTGTAACTGTGGCTGGCCACAATTACCAATTAAGTTTGCCTTATTTTGTGTTGGCCACACAAAATCCGATTGAACAAGAAGGGACCTATCCTTTACCCGAGGCACAATTGGATCGTTTTATGTTTGCCATTACTTTAGAATATCCGTCCTTTGCTGAAGAAGTGCAAGTTGTCAAATCAACCACTACCGACCGTACAGCAACGGTCCATCCATTATTTACAGCCCAAGAAATTACCGATTTCCAAAATTTAATCCGACGTATCCCCGTAGCAGATAATGTCATTGAATACGCGGTAACCATGGTTGGGAAAACACGACCAAAAGAAGCAACAGCTACAGCATTGGTCAAAGAGTTTGTTGATTGGGGTGCAGGCCCAAGAGCCTCACAAAATTTGATCCTTGCGGCCAAAACTCATGCTGCCATCAATGGTAAATTTTCTCCAGACATCGAAAATGTACAAGCAGTAGCCAGCGGTATTCTTCGTCATAGAATCATTAAAAACTACAAGGCCGAAGCTGAAGGTATTACTGATGAAGCGATTATTAAAAGTTTGTTTTAGAACTGTCGTTCTTTTAATCGCAGGCCTCAATTATTTGAACTATTCTTGAGGATATAAAAATCTAACTTCAGATTAGATATATTGAAAACGAACGTATTCCATTAGTCATTTTATCTCCTTATATTAATTTAAGATAAAGTTTTATTAATATTCTATTCTGCGTATTTATCCATCATTATATTGTTTTTAAAATGATGAAATAAGGTCTGCAAATTTTAATAGTTTTCAGGATCAGGCATTTCCATTTTTGTCTTCTTCAATATCATGTTAACGATGCTTTTAACATGCTAGTGAAAAAATTTTGAGGAAAACCAATGCTTTAATTTTCTTTCAATTGTTTTTTGGAGCGAAACGCAACTCTCCTATTTATTGATTTGATATCTTAGTTGCTCGATTTTTACGGATAGTTTAGTATAACAAAGGATAAATAACTATTTTTCAATTTATACTCAGTGCATTCGAGATTCCCTTACATATTTTTAAAAGTCTTTGAAATTTTGTAATTTTGCATACCCGAAACTTCGAGGAAATAACCTAATAAACATCAACCTTAAAATATACTCTATGGCTTTTGATATTGATATGATTAAAAAAGTTTACAAAACTATGCCTGAGCGTGTGGACAAAGCGCGTGCTATAGTTGGTAAACCATTAACTTTATCTGAAAAGATTTTATACGCTCATCTTTGGGATGGCAATCCAACTACCGCTTTTGTGAGGGGTAAAGATTATGTGGATTTTGCTCCAGACCGTATTGCATTACAAGATGCTACAGCACAAATGGCATTATTGCAATTCATGCAAGCGGGTAAGCCTAAAGTTGCAGTTCCTACTACCGTACATTGTGACCACTTGATTCAAGCAAAACAAGGTGCAGCACCCGATTTATTGCGTGCTAACCAAACCAGTAGTGAAGTATTCGATTTTTTAGCTTCAGTATCTAATAAATATGGGATAGGCTTTTGGAAACCAGGTGCTGGTATTATCCACCAAGTGGTTTTAGAAAACTATGCATTTCCAGGAGGAATGATGATTGGTACCGATTCACATACTGTTAACGCAGGCGGATTGGGGATGGTAGCTATTGGTGTTGGTGGCGCAGATGCTGTTGACGTGATGGCAGGAATGGCTTGGGAATTGAAATTTCCTAAACTTATTGGTGTAAAATTGACCGGAAAACTCAATGGCTGGACGGCTTCAAAAGATGTGATTCTAAAAGTGGCAGGTATTTTAACCGTAAAAGGTGGTACTGGTGCGATTGTCGAATATTTTGGACCTGGGGCAAAAAATCTTTCTTGTACAGGTAAGGGTACCATTTGTAATATGGGTGCTGAAATTGGTGCAACCACATCAACATTTGGTTATGACGATTCAATGGAGCGCTTTTTAAGAGCTACTGACCGTTCAGAAATTGCTGATGAAGCTAATAAGATCCGTGAGTATTTAACCGGCGATGCTGAAGTTTATGAAAATCCAGAGCAGTATTTTGACCAAGTTATTGAAATTGATTTAGATACTCTACGTCCGCATTTAAACGGACCATTTACGCCAGATTTGGCAACTCCAGTTGGAGAACTTGGGAAGCTTGCTAGAGAGCATGGCTGGCCACTTAAAGTAGAATGGGGATTGATTGGATCTTGTACCAACTCTTCTTATGAAGATTTAACACGTGCCGCTTCCATTGCGAAACAGGCCGTGGATAAAAATATAAAAGCAAAATCAGATTTTGGTATTAACCCAGGTTCTGAACAAATCCGTTTTACAGCAGAACGCGATGGCGTTTTAAAAGTATTTGAAGATTTGAATGCTACAATTTTCACGAATGCCTGCGGACCTTGTATTGGGCAGTGGGATAGAAGTGATATGAAAGGTGATGAGAAGAACACGATCGTGCACTCTTTTAACCGAAATTTCTCAAAACGTGCAGATGGTAATCCAAATACACATGCCTTTGTAGGCTCACCAGAAATGGTTGCGGCAATCGCAATTTCTGGGCGTTTGGATTTTGATCCGATGAATGATACTCTGATCAACGAAGATGGAGAGGAAGTAAGATTAGATGCACCGCACGGACTTGAATTACCGCCATTAGGTTTTGATGTGATTGATGCCGGATATGTTGAGCCCGTTATTGACGGTAGCAATGTTGATGTATCGGTTAGCCCAACTTCGGAGCGTTTGCAATTATTGGAGCCATTTCAACCTTTAGGAAATACGATTGAAGGCGCCAAATTATTGATTAAAGCCTTTGAAAAATGTACCACCGATCATATTTCAATGGCTGGACCATGGTTACGTTATAGAGGACATTTGGATAATATCTCTAACAATATGCTTATTGGAGCAGTAAACGCTTTTGGTAAGAAGACTAATTTTGTTAAAAATCAATTGACCGGTGAGTACGGAGGTGTTCCTGATGTGGCAAGAGATTATAAAGCAAATGGCATCCTTTCTATTGTTGTGGGCGACCATAACTATGGCGAAGGTTCTTCTCGCGAGCATGCTGCTATGGAGCCAAGACATTTAGGTGTTGCTGCAGTATTGGTAAAATCGTTTGCCCGAATTCACGAAACAAACCTTAAAAAACAAGGGATGCTCGGATTGACGTTCGCTAATGAAAGTGATTACGATTTAATCCAGGAAGACGATACGATCAACTTCCTAGATTTGGATCAATTTGCGCCTGACAAAGTTCTTAATATTGAGTTTGTCCATGCGGATGGTAGCAAAGATGTCATTAAAACAAACCATACTTACAATCAACAACAAATTGATTGGTATAATGAAGGTTCTGCATTAAACTTGATAAAGAAACAAAACGTGTCTTAAGACTCGAACATAACTATTATAAAAAAACTCCTGTCTATCGGGAGTTTTTTTGTTAGTAAGACCCGCACTGCAATCAACGCCATCGACGGAACATTGAAAAACGTTGGTCCAACAAACCCCGCCTTTTTTGCGAGGTCTACTATTCAATACTTCTTGACTTGCAAAGTCATGTATAGAACATTTAAATTCCAATTTCATGAAAATATCTAAAAGTAAACGTAATAATATCATTTTCCTTGTGGTCATTTTGTTGTTACTCATTCCTCAAACGCGCCAGCCCATTCAAATTTTCTTGCAGAAGGGTTTGGCCATGATTAGTCCATCGGTAATTAAAGAAGATAACCGAGTCACTTTAAGTGATTATGATTGGCAACTGGTGGATGAACATGGAGAGTCTTACAACTTTAATGATGCTAAAGGAAAAGTTGTATTGATTAATTTCTGGGCGACTTGGTGTCCGCCGTGTATTGCTGAAATGCCAAATTTGGAAAAATTATATAAAGACTATAAGGACGAGGTAATTTTTCTGTTTGTTTCAAATGAGACGCAAGAAGTCATTTCAAATTTCAAGAAAAAGAATGATTATGACTTTGTGGTACATGCTTCCATTACCCAAAATCCAAAACTTTTAGAGGCTACTTCGATTCCTAGAACCTTTATTTTAAATCAACAAGGCCATATCGTCATTGATAAAACCGGGGCTGCCGATTGGAATAGTGACAAAGTAAGGAAATTACTAGATGACTTATTAAAACTTGAATAGCACTTTAAAAAATCCTTTTATGAATGCCATTGAAAAGAGCGATTTCATAATGCTGATATCTTCTGAAAAAGTTGATTCTTCGTCCAAAAAACGAAACATCGTCTGTATCGAATTTTTAGAGTAAAAACGTTCGAAAATCCAAACGCCTTTTTCATTTTCGTCATGAAGGACTTTTAAGAAAATCTTATCGTAAAACTTGAATTTCTTGTTGAAAAGATCTTGAGATGGCAGGCGTCCAGCCTTTATATTTTGGATTAACTTAAACACATGTTTCTCAGTATGTTTAAAGGAATACCCAGTAGAACCCTTAACCCAACCACCACCAGTACCGATTTTGGTCACATTTTTAGTGTGAAAATTCCAAAAAGGAAAATCGGTCATCGGGATATTTCCCACCTCGGTTTCTATTACTTTATAATACTCTACATTTAGCTGATTTTGGATGTAATTTTTAAGGGCATCCTCATAAACTTTTGTATCAACGGTAAAAGGTGTGAAAAATGTATATTCAATAAGCGCTCTGGTTTCTGAAAACGGCAATACATAAATGAAACTCGTTGAATCCTTATATTGAAATCGATAGTCCATCATGGTAAAAGCTTCTGGCTCAAAGCAGGGCTTCTCAGTTTCTATGATCCAGCCCTTAAAATGTTGATGTACAAGGGTGTATATGGACTGCTGTGCGTAAAATTCTTTGGGAATTCTACTATCAAATACGTGTTTTGCTGAATAGCTATGACGATCGCCAATAACTTTTAAACCGTGAGTTTCTTCAATAGATTGAACGGTATCTTTAATAAAGCGGAAATTATTGTTCGCTATCAGTTGATTTTTCGCCCAAGTATAAAAATCGAGCGATCTGATGGTTTTATAGTTGTACTCTTTTAATGGGAGCGTTAAAGAAACCTCAGAGGAATCAAACTTAGCAGTTTGCCATACGCACTCTACAACAGCATCAAATTTTCCTTTTCCTTTTTCCCAGAAGCTCCATGTTTTATCGTTTTCCGTTTTATCGGAAGGATCTATAAGCCCGATGGTATAATCCTTAAAAAATGGATCTTTATTAATTTCAAGGGCCAATTGTAAACCGGCAAGACCATTTCCAATAATGAGATAATCACAATGGATTTCACTTTGCATAGTTAACCAATCTGATAATTATTTTTTGAAGTATTTAAAGGGGACGATGAGCATACCAAAACATTCACCATCTTCCTTCCCACGATGTTTATGGTGCATTTTATGAGCACGTCTTACGCCTTTAGCGTACCAATTGTTGGCGTTTCTGAAGATTTTAAAGCGTTGGTGAATGAATATATCGTGAACTGTGAAATAGGCGATGCCATAAGCCAAGATTCCAAGACCTAGCGGTAGGCAATACCAAATATTCTCATAGCTCCACAGATAAAAACAAGTCATACTGACAATGGCGTAAAAGATGAAGAACGCATCATTACGTTCAAACCAACTTTTATGATCCTTATGGTGGTGGTCTTGATGCAGTTTCCATAAGAACCCGTGCATAACGTATTTATGAGTGAACCACGCCATAAATTCCATAAAGGAAAATGTTCCTGCAAAAATGAGTATCCAAAGAAATATTCGCATTTTTAAAATTATATTATAGAGGTCAGTAGTTAGTTGCTTATTAATTCTCTCTGATATATTTTATCTCCTTGCACCATTTTCACAATGAGATTGTTGAATATTGTGGCCTTGCTTTGTGAGCGGTTTATTCTAAAACAAAACTCATTAAAATACC
>JBBSRC010000128.1:0-6633 GCA_038243395.1 Flavobacteriales bacterium
AAAAATGGGCGTTTCAATTGTACCATGATCAGTGGTAAGTACGCCTGCCCTCGCCTTAGTTTGAGGGTCTTTTCCTTTTAATTCAAATTTCATATGTGGTAAAACTACATCTTTTTTTAATTCCAATTGAAAATTATCGGATTGAAGGCAGATGGTGGATTTTAAATATTGTAATAATTCGGCAAAGATAACAATGCTGCTATTAGGATAAGAAACTCTAATGAAAACTTTTGGAATTTAATGGAGCCCAATTTTTCTACGGCAAGCGTTTCAAATAAAAATTTTACTAGGGTTAAAAGTAAGCGGAAAAATCCCATCTGTAATTGTTAGCAAACGGCAATATTCGTTAATAAGTGCGCTAATTTGAGTTTTGATTCGGGGGTTTAAACCTTTACTTTTGCAGCGCAAAACAAACTTTTATAAAATGTCAAACACACAACAATTAGAAGATTTAACAACCCAGGTACGTAGAGATATTCTCCGTATGGTACACAAGGTCAATTCCGGTCACCCAGGAGGCTCATTAGGATGCGCAGAATTTATGGTAGCGTTATATAATGAGATCATGGATAGAAAGGACACTTTTGAAATGGATGGGATAGGCGAAGACTTATTCTTTCTTTCCAACGGCCATATTTCCCCAGTATTTTACAGCGTATTGGCCAGAGCAGGCTATTTCCCTGTAGAGGAACTGAGCACCTTCCGATTACTAAATTCTCGATTACAAGGCCACCCAACTACTCATGAAGGTTTACCAGGCATTCGTGTGGCATCGGGATCATTGGGTCAGGGTATGTCTGTAGCCATTGGTGCAGCCCAAGCGAAAAAATTAAACAACGATTCTCATTTAATATACAGTTTACATGGTGATGGCGAGTTGCAGGAAGGTCAAAACTGGGAAGCGATCATGTATGCCTCTGGAAACAATATTGATAATCTTATTTCTACCATAGACCTCAACGGACAGCAGATTGATGGCTCAACCGATACGGTACTGCCAATGGGAAATATTAAGGATAAGTTTGAAGCTTTCGGATGGACTGTTGTGGAAATTGAAGAAGGCAATAATATCGAAGCCATCCTCGAAGGTATGGCGGATGCGAAATCCAAAACAGGTCAAGGAAAGCCAGTTTGTGTGCTTCTAAAAACGATCATGGGTAATGGTGTGGATTTCATGATGCATACCCATGCTTGGCACGGAAAAGCGCCGAACGATGATCAGTTGGCAGTTGGATTGGAGCTGAATGCAGTGACGTTGGGGGATTATTAAAGGCCCCGGCCAACCACCCCGAAGGGGAGGAATAGAATATCCAAATTACAAAAATTATTAAATTATAAAACCATTAAAAATTCCTCTTTTGGAGGGATTTAGGGAGGCTTATGAAAACATATACAAATACAGGAAATAAAGATACCCGTTCAGGTTTTGGAGCGGGATTGACAGAATTAGGGCAAACCAATGACAAAGTGGTTGCGCTTTGTGCGGATTTAATCGGTTCGTTAAAAATGGACGATTTTAAAGCAAATCATCCAGAACGTTTCTTCCAAATAGGAATTGCTGAAGCTAATATGATCGGCATCGCTGCAGGATTAACTATTGGCGGAAAAATTCCATTTACTGGAACTTTTGCTAACTTTTCTACTGGTCGGGTTTACGACCAAATCAGACAGAGTGTCGCCTATTCAGATAAGAACGTCAAAATTTGTGCATCCCATGCCGGTTTGACACTTGGTGAAGACGGTGCTACCCATCAAATTTTAGAAGATATTGGATTGATGAAAATGTTGCCAGGAATGACGGTGATCAATACTTGCGATTACAATCAAACCAAGGCGGCTACCATTGCTATTGCAGACCATCAAGGACCGGTTTACCTACGTTTTGGACGACCATCAGTTCCAAACTTCACACCTGAAGATCAAAAATTTGAAATCGGAAAAGCTTTACAATTAACCGAAGGAACAGATGTGACCATAGTTGCCACAGGGCATTTAGTTTGGGAAGCACTCGAAGCTGCTAAAGCATTACATGAAGAAGGTATTTCAGCAGAAGTGATCGACATCCATACGATTAAACCTTTGGATGATGAAGCCATTCTGAAATCGGTAAAAAAGACGGGATGCATTGTTACTGCTGAAGAACACAACTTCCTTGGTGGATTAGGTGAGAGCGTTGCTCGTGTTTTATCCCTGAACCATCCAACACCTCAAGAATTTGTGGCCACTCAAGATACCTTTGGCGAATCGGGAACACCAGCGCAATTGATGGAAAAATATGGCTTGAATAGTGCTTCTATTATTAAAGCAGCACAAAAAGTGTTGGGGAGAAAAAAATAGTCAGGAGGGATTAAGGATTAGGTGTGAGGTGTGAGGTGTGAGGTTTGAGGAATTGGGAGATGTATTCGTGATTTTTCCCCTGTCCTTATTTGATGAAACTTACTAGCTCACTCATAATTTTTTTAGCTTTTTAAACTTTGATCTTTAAATTTAGAACTTCAAACCACCAGCGTTTGAAGTTCTTTTTTTTTATTAAAATTCATAGAGCTCCTAAAAAAAGTGCAAACCAAGAAATAATTCGGGTTTGGCAACGTTTTTGATACATCAACCCTTAAACTTAAAAACAATAATTATGAAAATCATGAAAAAATTTCGCGAACAGCTTACGAGCAAACGTGCTCTGAGTAAAAAATTATTTTTAGCAAGTTTTGCTTTTGCAACATTTGCTGTTACCACCAATGCCCAAAACGCCAATGGTTTTGGTGTGAAAGCAGGATTGAATTATAATGCCAATGGCAATTATTTCGAATCTGTTGAAGCCAATGCCAAACATCCAGATAGAAACGTAGGCTTCCATGTGGGTGTATATGGTAAAATTGGTAATCGGTTTTATTTTAAGCCAGAAGTTGTTTATACGCAAACCAAAAGTGATTATGGCAACGATGCTTTTAAGATGCAAAAAATAGACGCACCATTATTATTTGGAGTTAAGATTTTAGGCCCTGTAAGTGTTTTTGCTGGCCCATCTTTACAATACATTTTAGACTCTGAATTTGGTGGCACAACCATTAATGATCTTGAAAATGATTTTACCGTTGGTGCCAATTTTGGAATTGCAGCAAACTTTAACGGATTTGGAATTGATTTGAGATATGAGCGGGGATTAAGCAAAAACGAAGCAAACATCGGCAATATTGCAGGACGTAGAATTGACACAAGACCCGATCAATTAATCGTAGGCATATCATTTGCCCTATAATAACAGAAAAGGCTATCAAACAAATGATAGCCTTTTTTTTTATACTTTGCCTGAATTTTCAGGGTTTTATTCTTTACTGTAATCTCTCTTAATTGATTTCTGAAGATGATCAGGAACGCCATCCCCATCGGAATCCGCATATTTAAGCGTCTTTATGGTAATGATCCCATCAGAATTAGTTTTGCTTCTCAAAAACTCATCTTCAGCTAAAACAGGCTCTTGCTCGCCAATGTTTGTATTGATAAAGTAAGTTTGTCTGGTCATTTCATTTATGGTTGCTATGCGATCACCATCATCATCAGGATCCAGAAAATTTGGAACGCCATTACCATTGGTATCGTCATTGTATAAATTTTTGTCTCCATTTAAATCTTCCATATACGAAGGAATGCCATCCCCGTCATGATCATTGACATCTGACTGAAACAATTCAAAAGAAAACATCAAATTTGAATAGGCTGAAATTGGGCTACCCATTGGTGGACTGTTAAAATAACCTAATCCTGAAGGTAAAAACATAACTCCGAGACCGTAATTTTTATAGGTTACAGTTCCGTCACCATTTTCAACAAAACCTTCTGCGGTTTTAAACTCAGGAATAACTTCTCTCCATCCGTGAATAGTTCCGGCAAGATCGATTTCAACCGGAGTTACGCTACCGTCAAATGAAATGCCATTAGCTAAAAATCCTTTATAATTTATTCGGACATCATCACTAAAATTCGGATGGTCTCCACCACCTTTGTTGAGACTTAACACATAATATTCATACTTAGCTTCCTGATATGTTGCCGTTTTTGGATTATCTACATCCACCGCTACGCTCAGCATTTGATTCTTGTCAGCATCTGGCATTGGCAAAAAGTTACCACTAGCATCCTTTGGCAATTGTGTAATAATAAGTTCAGAAATAGTATGATCGCCTGGTTCTGCAAAAGTAGCACGGTTATAATAATGGGTATTTAAATACGTTTTTAAAGAATCACTATCAGCAACTTGTTGTTCTGTGCGATCGCGTTGTGGAATTTCTTCAAAAGAATCATCATCTTTTTTACAAGAAGACAGTAAGGCTAAAAAACATAAAGTTGAGAGCGCGTAGGTTTTTAATTTCATCAATTTAATTTTATTCATTTTCAAAAGCACGAGGCAATAGTCTTAAATTCATTCCATTAAACAATTAAAATGAATTGTTTATGAATGGTTCAATATTGCTTATTTTTGCCGGCAAGATACAATAATATAATACGTGTGCACAACAACATTAACGTTGTTTTAAAACATTTAATATGCGAATAGATAAATTCCTTTGGTGCGTCAGATATTACAAAACACGCACCATTGCTACAGAAGCTTGCAAAAAAGGACATATCAAAATCAACGGTCAAGTTGCTAAGGCAAGCCGAGAAGTTTTTGCGACCGACAAAGTTGAATTGCGCAAAAACCAAATCAATTATCAACTTACGGTCAACGATATTCCGCCAAGCCGATTAGGTGCAAAATTGGTGGATATTTACGTAAAAGATACTACCCCAAAAGAAGCTTTTGAAGCTCAAGAACTATTAAAGTACTCGAAAGATTATTATCGCAAAACAGGATCTGGACGGCCTACTAAAAAAGACCGACGGGATATTGACGATTTTTATGTCGAGAATAAGAATGAGAATGCCGATGATTAAAAGATAGCTTTTTTTATCTTTGAACAACTAATAACCAACGACAACCAACACTAGCCATAATGATAGCATCCAAACAAGTTATACTCAACCACCAAGAAATCAACCATAAGATAAGACGCATTGCCTATCAAATTTATGAGAACAATGTCAACGAAACCGAGGTTATTCTGGCGGGAATTGATGCTAATGGGTATATCCTTGCGGAAAAATTAAAAGCCAATTTAGATAAGATTTCCGATTTAAAATCGGTGCTCTGCAAAGTGGTCATTGATAAAAAAAATCCATTAAATTCTATAACCACTTCTGTGGCTCCGGCAGATTACAGTAATAAATCCATTGTGCTTATCGACGACGTTTTAAATTCTGGGAGCACGCTTATTTATGGCGTGAAACATTTTCTGGATGTACCCGTCACACAATTTAAAACTGCGGTACTGGTAAATCGCAACCATAAAAAGTATCCGGTTAAGGCAGATTTTAAAGGCATTTCCCTCTCTACGTCACTCAATGAGCACGTGGAGGTTATATTGACAGGAAAAGTATATGAGGCGTTCTTAAAATAGTCGCGCCATAATCTCTTCCGTAATTTCCTCTACCGTTTTATGATCTGTTACGATGGTTTGATGACTTTGGCTATAATAAAAAGAACGCTCAAAAAGATGCTTTCCTATAAATTCCGTCAATTCTTCGTCGGTTGTGAGGTGCGCGATTAAGGGTCTTGTCGATTTTTCGGGACTTAGCCTTTTTACCAAATTTGGGATGGAGCATTTCAAATAAATGCATTGTGCATGCGTAGCGTTTAAAATGACCTCCATATTACGACCATAACAGGGCGTTCCACCTCCAAGTGACAGAATTATATCATCGTGTTTTAAAAGCTCCTTTAAATAGAAGTGTTCTTTTTTCCTAAAATAAATTTCTCCTTTTGTTTCGAAAATCTGAGGAATGCTTAAATTTTCCATTTTCTCGATGTAATCATCCAAATCAGTAAATTCATAATCGATCATTTTGGAAAGATTCTTACCAATTGTGGACTTTCCAGACCCCATATATCCCATTAAAACAATATTCATAAAACACCTTATAAATTGATTTCTATTAACATAGCCTACGGCTTTGCAAAAAAACAAAAAACTTTCTAAAAAAGGGCTTGGAATATTAATAAAAGCTTTTATATTTGCACCCTCGTAAGGAATACGACTCGATAGCTCAGCTGGTAGAGCATAACACTTTTAATGTTAGGGTCCTGGGTTCGAACCCCAGTCGGGTCACAAAGTGGAAACACTAATTAAATAAAACCTCGTTAATCATAAGATTGGCGAGGTTTTTCTTTTTTAGGAAAATTAATACCTATCCTGCTATTCATATCAATAGTTCACAATTGGTCAACATTATATTTTAAAACCACACCAGTGGTTGCCATTTTAAAATAGCTACTTAAATTTAAACTCACTTACTATTTAGTGGATTGAACTTTCATCTTGTTATTGTTTAATTAGAAAAATGAAAAACAGACTTCTGAAATATTCTCAATGTTATTCTGGCTCGACACCTAAGTCAGGATCAAGTCAAAAAGTTGTGGGATTTTAATATTAAGCATAAATTGTTGTAAGTCTATATAGGAAGAACTCTACGTTTCTAACCCCTCTGAACTGCGCTCTGAAAGCTTTTATTTTGGCATTGAAAGATTCTGCAGAAGCG
>JBBSRC010000129.1:0-6501 GCA_038243395.1 Flavobacteriales bacterium
TTAGCCATTCGCATCGTGACATCTTCATTTTCTGGTAATTCTGGAAACAAATCATTTTGTGGCTTTATAATGTAGGTTCCAAATTGATCCACAATTTTAAATTCTTGATCAACTATTGATATGGCCGCACTAAGCTTCGGTTGTACGCCTTGAATGGAAAGTTTTTTAGCTCTGTTGGCGGCTTCCTGCCGAAGTTCGGCAGCAGTATATGGCAAATCATTTAAATGAGTAAGCTTAGGAGCTATCATTCGGAGTCCTTTTGCACTATATCTATCGGTACCACATAATTCATAAGTAATAGGGCATCTATTCATTTTCACCTATTTTAACCGTTACTGAGCCTACTAAATCATTTCCTGTAGCAATCAGTTGAGAGAAATAATCTTTTTTATCAATTTTACCAATACGTAATAACCCTTCTAACTGAACACCTTCAGGTAATAGACCTTCAAAAAATGGAGGAAAGGATGTATAACTATATTTTTTATGACTTGTTGGCATGGTCAATGAAACCGCAGCGTCTTGATAATTTTCATCATAATCAAAATTATAGTTATTAGCAGATACTTCTGTTAAAATTCCAGCTCTTTTACCATGGACAAATACGATTGCTTTTCTCATAATTATTTAGTTAAAGGGCTTTTGAATTCTATCTTGATATTTAAAACTTGGAGTATTGCCAATATATTATTGAAACGCACTGTTTCTTTGTTTTTCTCGATATCAAAAACAGTTGTCTTTCCTATACCCGCTAAGTCGGCTAATTGAAGCTGTGTGAGTCCGGCTTTTTTTCGGTGGTCTTTAATAAAGGCGCCTAAATCAAGATCATTCATTATATACTGTTTTAACGGTAAAAATACATAATTTAAGTGTATGTGGAAGTTGGAAAAGTGAAAACATTTAAATATTACTGTTAAGGCAGTAAACCGTGAGATTAAGTTATGAAAAGTTTCATGTTTTGAGAGTTAAACGCTTATTTACCGTGATGACGGTAAATAGTATGCTTGTTTAATAGATTTATACTAGTTTTGGAGTTGACATTTAAGAAAGCCATTTAAATACATAAAAACAACTAACTAAGTCCAGCCTATAGTTCTCTATCAAATCAATTTCAAAAAATCAATTTATAATTTTCTTCTATAGCAGCTATTTCAGAAGGTAATAGTTGTTTGAATTCTTTTTCTTTAGCTAGATTTGAAAATACGCCATTATTTTGTTCCAAGAATCTAACCAATAAGGCAACCATGTCATCTGGCATTTCGAATATATTATCCAAATACGACTTGAATTCTTCATTTTGAGTTTAATAAAAACAAATTGTACGTGGTTTTCATAATTGCTAATTAGAATGTTGTTGTGGAGTAGAAGGTGTTTTTTAGTAAATACAGGTAAAAAGATGGCATATTCTGTAAAAACAGGTATGAGGTTGGAATAGTAGGTATAAAACTATTAAATTTAGGAATAATAGGTAGAAATAAACTTTAGTGAATTTAAGCCAGTTGGGGAAAGGCTAAATTTTATATTTTTGCACAATATAATTATATTTGAAAATTGAAGCTCAAAATGGGGATACTAGAGTGTAAGACTAAAAGAGAACAACAACGCCTGGTCGTAATGTGAAGTATGTTGCATGAGGAAGTTGACATTTGAAATTTATTATCTTCACAAGAAATTCCATCTCATGTAATTTTATTCTGAATTTCAATTTTTTATTATCCCTTAGTTTCTCTTTAAAATCCTACTTTGTGCTACATATGTACCACATAACCTCTGTGAACCCCTATTAACGCTAGGTTTTAAAATACTGCATCGGCAAATAGGATTGGTTTCCGATGCTTGAGTTATACTTGTATTTTGTTGATTGTCAGTTAATTGGCGCAAATAGTCCTTTCTTCCTATTTCTTTTAATGTTGAAGACCACCCGACCATTTTTTAAGATGCTTGCACTTACATAAGTTTGCTTTACATCATTGGGTGAGAGCAATCTTGATCTGGTAAGCTCATAATTATTGTCAGGGTATGACCTGATAAATAAAGGAAATTAATCAGGATATACCCTGATTAAATTTTTTATTATTTCAGATATTAAAATACGCTCATCAACCGCCGTTAACAAATATTTTGTTGAATTTATGTTTCATTTCGATGTTTCCAAGCATGACTATTTCAGCACCATTAGGAAGTATGGTGCTTGGCGATAATAATGTAACTACTTCAGAATCTTCTTTTATGGCTATGACAGATAATCCAGTTTTAGCGCCTATTCCGGATTCTGCAAGGGACTTACCTTCTAGTGATTTTGGTATCGGGATAATAAACAAGGTGAAGCCCTCACCAAGGACGGTTAATTCTTGACCTTTCGAAATGGATAAAACGGCTTCAGCACCTAATGTGGAGTAGCTCAATACAAAATTAGCGCCTGCCTTTTGAATAATATCAACATTGCGAGCTTCGGATATGCGGCTCACTATTCTTACGTCCTTGTTCAATTGACGACAATAGGAAGCGAGATAAATATTCATGGTATCGTCATGGGTAGAAAGTAAGACTGAAGGCGCTTCTAGAATTCCAGCTTTTTTTAAGAGGTCGTAATCTGATGCTCTTCCGTGGAAAACCTGATTGCAAAAAGGAGTTATTTTTTTACAAATCTCCGGGTCTTTATCAATGACATTCACTAAAACACCATTTTTATGTAAAGCTTCTGCCGCCGCCAATCCCACTCGGCCACCTCCAATTAACAATACGGGGTTAGGGTTGACATTATAATCATGGAAAAGCTCATCAATATTATGGAGCTGATCCTTATTTCCTATGATGACTAGCACGCTTTCATGTGTTAGCTTTTCATTACCGGTTATAGGTTGTAATCTGCCTCGCTCCCAAATTCCCACAATACTGACCCCGAATTTTTGTCTTAAGTTGGTCTCCCTTATGAGTTTAGAAACCAATGGTGTATTGTGGATAGGCAATTCTGCAATTAAGAGGTCTTCATATTGTCCTATGGGCTGAGATTTTGCATGTTGTGCGTTTATCCTGTTGGCTAATTGTTCGCCAAGCCATTTTTTTACCGGTAATACATGGTCGGCACCGCTTAGTTGTTGCACATCAACTGATTCGATATCAGTGGCTATGGCAACAATAGGAATATCGGGTGCAATTTCTCGTATGGTCAGTATGATCTTGGTATTTTCAAAATCATCCCTATTGACCAAAACTAGTTTCGCATCCTTAATATTGGCAAGGATAAAGGTTTCCTCGTTATCCAATTCCCCAAAAAGTACTGGAACGTCATCATCATGACTTTCAAGCGCTTTATCTAGATCGTTTTCGATGATAAAGTAAGGAGTATTCTCCTGTTTTAATCGTTCTGTAAGATCTCTCGCAATAACATCATAAGAACATATTAAGATGTGATTTTTTATTTTGGCAGGAACTTGACGAGGCACCTTGTTTTTCTTTTTTGACTCTAAAAGAGGGATATAAAAGTGTCTGATAAAGGCAAATGGCAAAACAATCATTAACATAAAAATGCCAGAAAGTAATACGACGATACTGAAAATGCGACCGAGATCGGATGCAAATGTAATATCTCCGAAACCAAGGGTACTCATAACCGTAAGTGTCCAATACAAGCCTGTTATCCAAGAATGATTTTGGCCTTCAAAGCCCATTATAAAATGGAAAAGAATAGAAAAAATTATGATGACAATTCCTAAAAGAACTAAATACTTAAATAGGATCTTGGAGTTTTTTTTAAAGTCTGTATCGCTCACATAATAGGCTAACTGACTACCGACAAATTTCATAATCTGTATTTTTAATTAGGGATTGCAATTTGGTCATTTGATTCTTAATCTATACAATTTACTTCATGTTTTTCTTTTTTCATGACGAAGATTGCAATTATGATAGTCTAATGGATCAAGAATGCACCTTTTCCATAATAAAGAGTAGGCAATTGATCATATTGTTATGGAAGCTACACATGTTTTAAGATCAATAATATTCCGCTTGCAGCACAGAAGTTAGCAGCGGTAATATAAGCTCCAGGTCCGAAAATAAACTTGATCATATCACTCTATTGTGAAGATGGATGTAATAGGATCAAGAACATTTGCTTATGATAAAAACAGAGATTCAATATAAATTAATTATTATGTTTTTCAGGATATTATTACGAATTTCAAAACTTAATTTTATATTTACTTAATATTAATCCATGCGAATAGTTACATATAAAAGAATACAAGAATTTTCAGAAAAGTATGCAGATGCAGAAAACCCTTTAAATTTTTGGTATCATACTGTGCTGGCTAAAGATTGGAAGGGTCTTCATCATATAAAACAAACTTTTAATAGTGTAGATTATAATGGTAATAACCGTTATGTATTCAATATTAAAGGAAACGATTACAGATTGGTTGCTATCATTTCTTTCAACGCCAAAAAGGTTTACATTCGATTTATAGGCACACATTCTGATTATGATAAGATTAAGGACATTAAAAACATTTAGTTATGATACAAACTGAGAAAGAATATAGCGTCATTGCTGAACGAATAGAAGTTCTTTTACTGGATAGCAACAATATTGAGAATACAGATGCTAAAGGATATATTGAGTTGAATCTGTTATCTGATATTATTGCAGACTATGAGGAAAGAAACTTTCCCATTCAAAAGCCCGAACTCATTGAAGTTATAAAGATGAGAATGGCTGAAATGGGACTGAATCAAAAGCGATTGTCAGAACTTTTAGGCGTGAGTACATCGAGAGTAAGTGAATATCTGAATGGTAAAAGCCAACCTACTTTAAAAGTGGCAAAAGAAATAAGCGTAAAACTGGGAATAGATGCTTCTATTGTTTTGGGAGTCTAAGCTTATAACAAGAGATTTATTAGTGAAACTCAATTTTGAAAATAGCGAAGCTATGATTCAAAATAGTAAGTTGAACTAATCCCGCTTTTCAGCGGGACTTTAGGTTCAATACCTTGAAGCTTTGCGTTGAAATATTAAAAAACTATTCCACATTGATGACCGAAGGGCTAATTCCTTAGGTAAAAGTTGCAGCGAATCGTTTCAATTACTTCTGATGGATCTCTTTATTTCTATATAGCCTTTATAGCACAGGTATCGGTTTCTTTAAATCATTATTTTTTCTTATAAGGTGATTTCTTTATCCTGCCTGACTCTCCATATCCAGCAGGATCATTGGATTCCGGTACTTTTTCGGGGTCTTCCTTAGTTGGGTTTTCAGATGGATCTGGTTTTATTTTATCATTGTTCGAATTATCTTGTTCCTCAATATTCTGCTCCTTTTTCACTTTTGGATCGAGCATTGGTGTTTTTTTGTCCTCTTTTTTCATGATTAAGATTTTATTTTAATGGAAGTTACTCTAAAATAAATGGTTTTTACACCTTGGTTTATAAAATATTCCGTGACCAGACATAATCTAATAAATGAATATTTGAAAACAGACCAAAATAGGTAAGGGAATAACCAAATCAAATTGACTTAATAAATGTATTGTATCTATGGAAAGGAGATTAATGTGGGTGAAAATCTATTAAAAAAGTCAAGTTTCATGAAGGAGTCAAATGTCATAAGTTATAATTCCACTGAATTTTGTGACATATAATACCTTTTGTAAAAGCCACAACGTTATATGGTTTCTAGTTGAAATATTGGATTGTGGATGAAAAACCACCCTTAGCTATAAATAATCTTCCTATATTGAACCACTTAACGATTTGTTTAACGGTCTATAATTGCCCTAACGGTTATATTCCCTAGAAAACTAAAATTATACCTAGCCAATTATGAGTAATAGACCCTATACGAATACCCAGATTTTGAAAAACCCTTAAAAACTTATGGTATTCAACGAAGATTCTAGGGTTAAAATCCCGTCCATATTGCACCTCATGCAGTTGGGGTATCACTATTTGTCTTTGAAAGATAATCATTGGGATCACAACACTAATATATTCACAGATTTATTCAACAAACAGATTGCTGCCATAAATCCTGGACTGTCTCAAAATGAAATAAAGAAGGTGAATGATGAGGTGTCCTTGTCATTAGAGAATGAAGATTTAGGACGTGCTTTTTATAATAAGTTGATAGACCAATCTGGGGTAAAGCTTATCGATTTCGAAAACTTTAAAGAGAACAACTCGTTTCATGTTGTTACAGAATTACCTTATCAAAAAGATGACGAAAGTTTTAGACCAGATATCACTCTGCTCATCAACGGAATGCCGTTAGTGTTTATCGAAGTTAAAAAGCCCAATAATCGAAATGGAGTTCAGGATGAACACGTACGCATGCAAAAGCGTTTTAAGAATAAAAAGTTCCGTAAGTTTATTAATCTGACGCAACTCATGGTATTCTCTAATAACATGAATTATAATGATGAAGATACCCAAATGTTAGAAGGTGCTTTCTATAGCACTACAAATTATATAAAACCATCATTCAATTATTTTAGAGAAGAAGAA
>JBBSRC010000130.1:0-6483 GCA_038243395.1 Flavobacteriales bacterium
CTCCCTCCTTTTTCTTGTCATTATCTCTGTTGCGACGTCTCATGTTGCCGAAGTCCATATCGTCTCCTTTTTTAATGGCAGTCGCTTTAAAGGAAAGGTATTGACCAATTTGTTTGGATTCATTCTCCATTTTCCATTCCAATTGTGGGATAGAATCCTTGATTAAAAACTGCTTCCCAAAAAACTCTTGGTCTTGAATGAGTTGTTGATCTTTTACGTTTTTATATTGAGCAACAGCTGTAAAACTGCCCATCATACCCCATCGACTTCCACCTGCGCCTGGAGTTGCTAATTTCTCTTCTTCTTTATAGATGGATTCGGTTCTATTAAAGCTTAAAATGTAGGTTTTCTCCAACATGTTCTTCATGCGTTCAGCCATCATTTTTTTCTGTTGATCGCTCATCTGATTACTACCAAAATTATCCATATCCATGGTGGTTTTTGATTGGTAATAAGCTTTCCCTTGAAAATCCTGCGCCATCATTGTACCAGAAAACAAAAGGACGAAACAGCCGAGGAGCTTAATTGAGAGTGATTTCATGTTATACGATTTATTAAGAAGTAGATGTTTAAAGAATACATCAGTAAAGTTGGACTACTAAAACTCCGATTAGTTAAACCATCAAATGTTAAAGTTTTATTAAAAAAACTGATTCATAATTGAATTCATTTTATACCTGATTTTCAAAGCCTGTGGTTTTGGCAATAAGTTAACCTGCTAATTGTGGTTTGGTTTTTGTAATTTTCCCCACTTATGAAAAGTTTTCTATTATTCATCCTTTTGTTTTCGGCAACACTCTTTTCACAGGAAAAAGTTACTGCAACTTCCAACGATGAAATTCCCTTTAAAGCGGACAACCTCGTAGCCATTAACAATTTCAGTACATATTATCAAATTACAGGAAATACCTTCTATAAAGTAGAACCCAATCAAACAGTCAATTACAGTAATGTACAATTGGGGAAAATCACTTCAGCTACTGCCTTTAATCCTTTAAGAATTAATTTGTTTTATAAAAATTTTAATACGGTCGTGATTTTGGACAATCGACTTTCTGAAATCTATAAAATCGATTTCAATGCCATTCAGCCTTATAAAAATGTCACGCAAATAGCTACCGGCTATGACACTACGCTATGGATATTCAATCAAGATTTGCAGCAACTCGAACTCTTCGATTATAAAACCAATAAAGCAAGGGCGACGACAATGCCAGTTGAGTCAAATGTGTTGGATCTTGTAAGCAACTATAATTATGTTTGGTTATTGACGGAAAAATTCCTGTACACCCACAATTATTTTGGAAGTATGATTAATAAAATAGAAAATGATAACTTCACAAACATCTCCGAAGACAATGGCAACCTCATCATCCAAAATAAAGACGGACTTTCTTTTTTAGCCAAGGACACCGACCATCTCATACCTATTGAGCTCCCTGAATTATTAATAAAACAGTTTTTACTAACCAACGAAACCTTGTATATTTACACCGATGAAACACTTCATCAATTCCAACTAAAAATCAGATAAATATGCATGTAGCAATCGCCGGAAACATTGGTGCAGGGAAAACGACGCTTACTAAATTATTAGCCAAACACTACAGATGGGAGCCGCACTTGGAAGACGTTGTTGATAATCCGTATTTGGATGACTTTTACAACCAAATGGAACGCTGGAGTTTTAATTTGCAGGTGTATTTCTTAAACAGCCGTTTCCGTCAAGTTTTACAGATCCGCGAAAGTGGAAAAGACGTTATTCAGGACAGAACCATTTATGAAGACTCTCATATTTTCGCTCCCAACCTTCACGCTATGGGCTTAATGACCAACCGAGATTTTGAGAATTACCGATCCCTTTTTGATTTAATGGAAACGTTTGTACAAGGCCCCGATTTATTGATTTATTTACGTAGTTCTATTCCTAATTTGGTCAAGCAAATCCACAGTCGCGGCCGAGAGTATGAAAACTCCATCAGTATCGATTATTTAAGCCGTTTAAATGAACGCTATGAAGCATGGGTTCATGGTTATAATAAAGGAAAACTCCTCATAATTGATGTAGATAAATTAGACTTTGTTGCTAATCCGGAAGATTTAGGCAGTATTATCACTACGATTGATGCCGAAATTCATGGTTTGTTTTAACACCTTATCATATTTCTGACATATTTTTGCGTTTAAAAGTGTATTTTTCAGCACTAAAATTTATTCAAAAATAAATATTAGGTTGCTCTTAAAATAGACTATTGATATAATTTATGACACCACTTTATAACACAAAATATTACCATCGGGATCTCTCCTGGTTAAGATTTAACCATCGTGTTTTGCAAGAAGTCGCAGACAAACGCAATCCGCTTTACGAACGCATAAAATTCATGGCGATTTTCTCATCTAATTTAGATGAATTTTTCAGGGTCAGGGTTTCAGATATCAGACAGGTTAAGGACTTGGATAAATCCATTCGCAAAAAACTAGTTACTAAACCCAATCGTGTTCTCGGGGAAATTAAAGTACAAGTTGATTTGCTTCAAGAGGAATTTGGACAGCTTTTTCAGAACGAAATTATTCCAGATCTTCGAGAAGAAGGCATCCATTTGATAAAATATCAGGATTATTCCGAAGCACAAAAAAAGATAGCGGTTGATTATTTTGAATCCACTTTAAAAGCTAAAATCGATTTTAAAAATTCTATTTTTTCCATTAAAGATTCTGTTTTTGTAGAAAATGAAAGCTCCTATATCACAGCATCGATCTCAAAAGATAAATTTCAAGTCGTTCAGATTCCTAAAGATGAGCCTCGGTTTTTTGTCTTTCCTCGTCTATCAAAAGATGAGGGTCAAGAAAATGAGATTCGTTATATCACAGTCATCGATGACATCATCAAATACAACCTTTATGAGTCGCAGCCAGAATTGGATTTATCCTATTACGCCATAAAAATTTCCAGAGACGCTGAGCTTTATATAGAAGATGAGTTCTCTGGTAATCTCATGGAAAAAATTAGGGAATCTCTACCTATGCGCGAAACTGGACAGGCCACACGTGTTCTGATTGATAAACGTATGCCGGAGAGCTTTCAGAAGGTCTTAAAAAAAGCACTGGATATTACCAATATGGATATCGTTCTAGGCGGTACTTATCACAATTTTAAGGATTTTTTCAGTTTCCCAAATCCGACGGATAAAAATCTTTATTTTGAAGAATTACCACCTATTGACCATCCGGTAACTTCCAATTACAAATCTATGTTTGATGCGATCGATACTAAGGACCAGTTGATGCATTATCCGTATCAATCCTTTGAACCCGTCATTAAATTATTGGAAGAAGCGGCCGAAGATCCGAACGTTACGACTATAAAAATGTCACTTTATCGTGTTGCAGCAGAATCCCGATTAAATAACGCCATTGCCAAAGCGGCAAAAAACGGAAAAAAAGTCATTATTTTTATTGAAGTCAAAGCCCGGTTTGACGAGCAGAACAATCTAAAATGGGGCGAAATTTTCAAAGAAAACGGAGCTCAGGTTATTTACAGTTATCCGGGCATTAAAGTCCATTCAAAAATCATATATATTGAACGTCAAATTGGCGACGCTCATAAGCACTATTGCTATATTGGAACTGGAAATTTCAATGAAAATACCGCTGAGCTATACACGGATTTTGGGTTGATGACCAACAACAAGAAAATTACGGAAGATCTCAATAAACTATTCCTCGTGCTTGAAGGTATTTTTATCGTCCCTAAAGCGAAAAAATTACTGATTTCTCCATTTACCATGCGCAATAAGTTCGTGAGTTTGTTGGAGAAAGAAATACATTTAGCGCAGGCTGGCAAAGAAGCTTATATCATCTTAAAGATGAATAGTCTTGAAGATAAAAAAATGATCAAGCTCCTTTATGAAGCGAGCAATAAAGGCGTCAAAATCCGATTGCTTGTCCGTGGCATGTGCGCTTTAGTTCCTGGAATAAAAGGACAAAGTAAAAATATTAAAGTAACGAGTATTTTAGATCGGTTTTTAGAACACGGTCGCGTGTATATTTTCGGGAACGGCGGCGAAGAAAAAATGTATATCGGTTCTGCAGATTGGATGACGCGCAATTTAACCCATCGTATTGAGGTGGTCACGCCAGTACTAGATCCTGATAACTTTAAGATTATTAGAGATGTGATTGATATTGAACTGACCGATAACGTTAAAGCACGAATTATTGATGCTGATCAGAAAAATGAATATGTCAAAGTGGGCAAGAAACCTGAAATACGTTCGCAATATGAAATTTACGAGTATTTCAAGAGACTGAAGGCGAAGGTTTGACAAGAGCATTTAATAAATAAATGGAACGCAGATGACGCTGAATTCTTATGATAGTCGCTGATTTTTATTTGATTTATACCTCGATCTTGTAGTTGCATTTCGTTAACATGCATATTCAGACCTCACAGGTTTCCAAAACTTGTGAGGTCTTGGCAAGATCATGTTTTGAAACCTCTATCTATCGACAAAAGAAATCTGCGCCGATCGGCTAAAAGAAGCTTCATCAACGTTCTATTTTGACAAAATTCTAATAGCTGTCTGAAGAGGCGGTCAGGTTGTGATCCCGCTAAAAAGCGGGATTAGTTCAACTATCTGACCTGAATGTGTTGCTTCGCAATTTTTCAAGTCACAGTTTCACTAATAAACCCATTTTCCCTAGCATGCTCTATCGCTTGTTTACTACTATCCACCAAAAGCACAGGTGTCGTTTTGTAGTTTTCGTACAGGCCATGCACGCGTAACATTTTCTTTTTGTGTTTGACGCTTCTTAAATAAATCGCCAAGATTTTGTCGGGATGAAGTTCAGCAATTTCGAGATAGATATCTGGATCACGTTCGCCGCTGTCGCCTATCAGAATAAGTTTCATCTCTGGATAGGTCTTTAAAATATTTAAAATTTCATGTTGTTTTTGTGGCTTGTCCCCGCTTTTCTTCCGATTTCTAAATTCTGAAAATTCACGAAGCAAAATTGGGCCTTTTGGAAAGTCATTCTTCTTAAGGAAAAATTCAAGGTAGCGATACAAATTCCAAGGACTATGGCTCACGTAAAATATAGGATTTGATTCTTTCCCCGAATGTCCTCGGTGCAACAGATGATAAAATTCCGCTGCCCCTTCTAACGGCGTTCGTTTTGAGGCTGTTTTAAGAAAAGTGTTATAAATAACCCGCCATTTAAAGGTGGATACCAATCCGGTATGAATAATGGTGTCGTCAATATCACTGATAACTCCAAATGACACACTGCCAGCATCCGTGATTGATGGCAAACAAGGAATTAGCATTTCGCCCGGGAAACGATTCTCAAGTTGAATAATTCTTTGGGAAGTAAAATCTTTATAGGCTACTTCAAAAGCAAGCCAACCCTCATCATTTGCTAATGCGTCCAATCCTTCAACCTGTTCATCCAGCAAAAAATAACCGTTCGCATCGGTTATCACTTCAAAAATTTTACCGCTAGGTAATTTTAACAATAAGGTGGCATGTTTTATTTCATCCGTTTCAAAACGTTTGTAGGCATTGATTAATAATTTTATCGGATGCTTCCCTTCCAAATCGATAGATTCGTCTTCCAAGGCGCGCCCTCTCACGTATAAGTGCGATGCAGTACCATAACTTTGAAAAACGATAACCTGTAAAGGGTCTTTTTTGAATAATCCCATATTAAAAATGCCAAGTTTCAGGCCAAAGCCATATTAGTAGTAATCCTCCAACAATAGAGACGCCAAAAAATAAAGCAACCCACTTAGTTAATTGCTTCGTCCCTAAAATAGAACATAGCACAATCTTAAACAAAGAATTAGACAAGGAAGCAATCACAATTAACCGCCAACCAAAGTTTGTATCCAATCCGCTGCCAATACTTTGTGAGAGCGATAAAGTAATCGCGTCCTTATTTGCCAACCCGCCAACGAACGCTGCAATATAAAGCCCTTCATTCCCTAATTCCTGTTCAGTAAATGCCACAGCCAAAAGAATAATGGCATAGATGGCACCAAACATCAAGGCACTTTTTAATTGCGCCGGATTTTTTGGTTTTGGCATTTCATCAGAAGTGCTTTCTTTATTGATCAGATAAAAGAGAATTACTGACAAGCCAATCATCAGCAAGAACAAAGCGACAATAGGCAATATCACTTTCCCGATTTTACCAGGAATTACCGCAGCGATTTCTATCATTACACGCACCAAAGAAACCGATGATGCTGCAAAAATAACAAACGCAGAAGCCTTGTGAATATCCTTGGTCTTTTTAGTAAATCTGGCATAACTTACAGTTGTCGCCGTACTGCTAATTATTCCTCCAAGAATGCCATTAGATAAAATGCCATACTTCTTTCCGATAAATTTATAGATAAAATAACCGATCACGCTAATTCCCACAATCAAAGTAACCATCAACCAGATATTCTTAAGATTCAGAACGTTCAATGGTCCA
>JBBSRC010000131.1:0-5920 GCA_038243395.1 Flavobacteriales bacterium
AGGTATTTTAATGAGTTTTGTTTTAGAATAAACCGCTCACAAAGCAAGGCCACAATATTCAACAATCTCATTGTGAAAATGGTGCAAGGAGATAAAATATATCAGAGAGAATTAATAAGCAACTAACTACTGACCTCTAAATATTTTATTTCTTTCCTTTGAAATAATACGTAATAGAGCCGATTTGCTGGGTTTTGGAAACATCAGGACTAAAACGTGCGTCATTGGCATATTGTAAAGCACTGTCAATCAAACACGCATTTTTGGAATTGGAAGAGGTATTGACATAGGCTTCAGTCACTTCTCCCGAAGCATTTACGGTAATGTTGATCACGATTTTGCCACCTTCTTCACAAAGATAAACGGGAGGCGGTAAATGTTTGTCATTGCGGTTTACCAAACTATAGGAGACACTGCTGTTAGTATTTAGAGCGGAATTATTTGCTGACTTATTAGTAGAATTATTCCCATTTGATTTGGCCATTTGACGCTTTTCTGCAGAACGCATGGCAATCACATTATTGATTTTACTGTAAGATGACAGTTCATTTTCATTTAAAGAATAATCCTGTTCAGTAGGGTTGTCCTGAATTTCTGTAGCTTCCTCAGGTGTTTCAACAACTTCGGTTTCGGTTTGTTTTGCATTTTTATCAAAATCATCAGAATTAACAGATTTGAAATTCTTCATCATCTCTTTAAATTCAGCCTCCGAGTTGTAGGCTTTGTTGGTCTCTGCGATATTAGGATCAGACATGGCCAATGCCTCAAGTTGTTTCTGTTCTTCTAGAGTTAATGGTTGTGGCAATTCGTAATAACTTTCGGCCATCACTTCACTTTGCTTTTCAAGTCCAACAGCAAACATAGCAAGTACTAATGTGCCACTGATTAAAGTGGTAATGATTAAAGCTTTATATTTTTCTATAAATTCCAAAAAAGTTGTCTTTAATAAGTTTTAGCGAGATAAGTTTCTATATATACGTCAAAGTAAGTAAAAAAGTTTAAAAAAGCCTAAATTCAACCAATTATGAAACGCTGAAAAGTTTTAGTAATAACGAGCATCACGTCCAACTTAGTACAAACATTTACCTAGAAGTGTTGAGGATAAACGAAGTATCAAAAATTATTCCGAAGGAAGTGCTTTGATGAAGTTTTCTACGGAAACCGCATTTTCAACATCAAATTCGCCGATTTTAGTCCGTCTTAAAATTGATAAATGAGCGCCGGAATTTAGTGCTTTTCCGAAATCATTTGCTAAGGATCTAATGTACGTCCCTTTGCTGCAAATTACTTTAAAATCGATTTCTAAATTGTTAATGCGCGTAATTTCAAATTCTGAAATATGAACTTTCCTTGACGGAATATCAACCGTTTCGCCAGCTCTTGCGTATTCATATAATCGCTTTCCATCTTTTTTAAGTGCTGAAAACACGGGGGGAAATTGGGAGATCTCGCCAATAAATTGCGATGTAGCCTCGTGAATTAAATTTTCTGTAATATGTTCCGTGGGATAAGTTTGATCAATTTCAGTTTCAAGATCATAAGATGGTGTCGAGCTTCCTAAAACAAAAGTTCCTGTGTATTCTTTAATTTGTGCCTGAAAACTATCAATGTTTTTGGTCATTTTGCCCGTACAGATGACCAATAGACCTGTCGCCAAAGGGTCTAACGTGCCAGCATGTCCAACTTTAATCTTTTTGATTTTATAGGCACGACGTATTTCCCAACGCAGTTTGTTGACCACTTGAAATGAGGTCCAATCCAATGGTTTGTCAATCAATAGAACTTGACCAGTAAGATAATCGTCGGCTGAAAGCATTAAATTGTGGTTAGGCTAAAAATGAAATAATGGATGATTAAAAGCGAAACGCCTAAAACAATTCTGTAGTATCCAAAAACTTTGAAACCATGTTTACTTAAATAACCGATAAAGGATTTAATCGCAATAAATGCTACAATAAAACCGATGACGTTTCCAACGATGAGGTAATTTACCTGGTCGCTAGTCAATTCAAATCCTGCTTTATAATAATCGTATGATTTTTTTGCGGTAGCGCCGAACATGGTTGGAACCGCAAGAAAGAATGAGAATTCTGCAGCCGTTTTACGATTTAGTTTTTGGGTCATCCCCCCAACAATGGAAGCGCCACTTCGTGATGTTCCTGGAATCATGGCCAAACACTGAAAAAATCCAATTTTTAAGGCAGTCATATAACTGACTTTGGTATGTGCGTCTGGATTTGCTTCGTCATAAACTTCATTCGATTTGAACCAGTCGTCGACTTTCAATAAAATAAAACCACCAATAATTAAAGAGATAGCAACGGTAAGAGGACTTTCTAAAAGATCATCAATCACATCGCTTAAAAGCAAACCTAAAATAACTGCGGGAATAAAAGCGACCAATAGTTTGAAATAAAAATCCCAACTTTGAAAAAAGCGTTTCCAATACAAGGCCACAACCGCTAAAATAGCGCCCAACTGGATGACGATGGTAAACAGTTTTGTAAATGGCTCCGTTTCAATTTTCATAAAGGAAGAAGCAATGATCAAATGTCCTGTTGAAGATACCGGCAAATATTCGGTAAGACCTTCAATAATGGCTAAAATAATAGCGTCAATTAAATTCATAGAGTAAATAAACTTTTAATATTCAAGCAGCAAATTCCAATAATTAAAACATGAATTATTGGAATTTGGTATTTTATTGTTGGAATTTAAATTTTTGGAGTTTCGTCTTTATTTGGGTTCAATAATATAGCGTATACTTGAATCCCAAAACCAATCAACACCAATGTAGGTGCCAGGCGAATACGTCTCCAGCTAAAGATATCAGGATTAAATACATTAGGGTCGTCGCTACCACCACCGGACATTAATATAAATCCTAGTGCAATAATGCCCAAACCAATAAGCATAAATTTGTAATTTTTTCTTCCGAAAATGAAGTTATTGTTCGCGCTTTCCGTGCGTTTTTTTGCTCCCATGATGATTGAAATAATAGTAGGTTGCAAATTAACGGTTTTATTTAAACCTTTTCGTTAATACTATCTAAATACTTCGGGTTTGCTGAGGAATTTGAAAATGTCAATAGAGATTTAACTTAAATATTTTCTCTTGATTGGAGAGCTTGAAGATGTTTGTTGAAAAATGCATCTAAAATTGTTTAAGCACTAACTCAATACATCAATTCTTCACAATCTAGTCTTGGTTCTTGATTCTAAAAGCGAAGCGGTCTTAGTTCTTTTTTAGTAATACAAAGCATCCGTCTTTAGATTCAAGAAGCGCTGGGTGGCAATAAATGTACTGACCCAAGTAATAAGAATTCCCAAAAGAAAAATGACCACAAACAACCCGCCAATTACGATAGGATTTGAAAGTAATTCCAACTCGATAAAGCTTTGGTCAAGATAATATAGTACAATGGCCATTCCAATCAACGCGATAATGGCCCCAATGATTCCCAACTTAACACTTTGAAAAACAAAAGGTCTGCGAATAAAAGTTTTGGTCGCGCCCACCATTTGCATGGTTTTGATGATAAAACGTTTGGAATATACTGCCAATCTGATGGAACTGTTAATGAGCAATACGGCAATCAAAGTAAATATAGCACTAATGACCAAGACCCAAAATGTGATTTTTTTGACGTTGTCATTCATCAATTCTACCAAATCACTGTCATAGCGAATTTCTTCAATGAACTTTTTATTGGACAATTCGTCAGTTATGGACGTTAAAGTCTCAGTAGTTACATAATCAGCTTTCAAATGTACGTCAATGGAGTTTTGAAGTGGATTATAGCCCACAAAATCCATAAAGTCCTCACCGGTTTCCGCTTTCATCGATTCGGCTGCGGCTTCTTTAGATACATATTCTGTGCTTTTGGTGTATTCGGCCATGGCCAAACTCTTTTCAAGCTGCTTTACTTCGACTTCTTTTGCAGCATCGTTTAAATAAATCGTGACGACCACTTGCTCCTTAAAATGGTCAGCTACTTTTTTGGCATTTAAAACTAAAAGTCCCAAACAGCCCAATAAAAAGAGGACCAAAGCGATACTGATAACCACAGAAAAGTACGACGAAATTAATTTGCGTTTTTGATATCTGTCAAAAGATGAACTCATAAAATTTTAGTTGAAGCTGTAAAAATATGAAAGAAATCTGTTCCCTCAGGGTTTACAACGTTTAAATTTTAATAGTGTTATAATAAGTTTAAATTTGCGGTCTGAATAATGTTCTCGCGAAGACGTTAAGTTCTTCTTCTTACATTAAACTTTGCACTACTGCGGCTCTGCGAGATATCAACGATACCAATTTTTATGAATTACCATTTCAACGAGATAGAAAAAAAATGGCAAGACTATTGGGCTAAAAACCAAACCTTCAAAGCCGAAAATAATAGTAATTTACCAAAATATTATGTACTTGATATGTTTCCTTACCCAAGTGGTGCAGGATTGCATGTTGGACATCCGTTAGGCTATATTGCCAGTGATATTTATGCCCGTTACAAACGTCATAAAGGTTTTAATGTATTGCATCCACAGGGCTATGACAGTTTTGGATTGCCTGCCGAACAATATGCTATTCAAACTGGGCAACACCCCGCTTTGACTACGGAAGAAAACATCAAAACTTACCGTCGTCAATTGGATCAAATTGGATTTTCGTTTGATTGGAGCAGGGAAGTAAGAACTTCTGATCCGTCTTATTACAAATGGACGCAATGGATTTTTATCCAATTGTTTGAATCTTGGTATAATAACACAACCAATAAAGCGGAGAAAATTGACACGTTGATATCGATTTTTTCTTCGGAAGGAAATAAAAATGTCGATGCCGTTTGTGATGATCATATCGATGTCTTTTCTGCAGCAGATTGGATTTCGTTTTCTTCAGAAAAGCAGCAAGAAATACTCTTGAAATATAGACTTACCTATTTGGCAGAAACTGAAGTCAATTGGTGTCCTGGATTAGGCACTGTTTTGGCGAATGATGAGATTGTGAATGGTGTTTCTGAACGTGGGGGTCATCCGGTAGTCAGGAAAAAGATGACCCAGTGGTCAATGCGTATTTCGGCGTATGCTGAACGGTTATTGCAAGGGTTAGACACTATCGATTGGACAGAATCTCTAAAGGAAAGTCAGCGTAATTGGATTGGGAAATCAATAGGAGCCGAAGTCGAATTTGGAATTCAGAATTCAGAACACAGCATAACTGTGTTTACTACGAGACCAGACACCATCTTCGGCGTGAGTTTCATGACACTTGCACCAGAGCACGACTTAGTATCAAAAATAACCACTTCAGAACAAAAATCAGAAGTAGAAACCTACATACAAGCCACATCAAAACGTAGTGAACGCGATCGAATGTCCGATGTCAAGAAAATCTCCGGCGTTTTTACGGGTGCATATGCGGAACATCCATTTACAAAAGCACCGATTCCTATTTGGATTGGCGATTACGTATTGGCAGGTTACGGAACAGGAGCAGTGATGTCTGTCCCTTGTGGCGATCAGCGCGATTATGATTTCGCGAAGCATTTCGACATTCCTATTCCAAATATTTTTGAAGGCATTGATATTTCTGAAGAAGCTTATGGATCAAAAGAAAATGTAATCATTGCAAATTCAGATTTCCTCAATGGACTAACTTATAAGGAAGCTACCAAAAAGGCCATTTCAGAACTTGAAAAATTAAATCAAGGTGAAGGCAAAACGAATTATCGTTTGCGTGATGCTGTTTTTTCACGTCAACGTTATTGGGGCGAACCGTTCCCAGTATATTACGTGAATGGGATGCCGCAAATGATCGATAAGGAACATTTACCTATCCGTTTGCCAGATGTTGAAAAATATTTACCCACCGAAACGGGTGAGCCACCTCTAGGACGTGCCGATGTTTGGGCTTGGGACAC
>JBBSRC010000132.1:0-5811 GCA_038243395.1 Flavobacteriales bacterium
GTTCAAGATTTGGTTAAAAGAACCGATTTAGAAGAAGAAACCATTTTAGATGTTATCAGAATTCTTAAGGAAGAATTTGAAGAATAACACATATTAAGTTATATTAGAAGCAATTTATGGCTGATACAATTAGATTAAATAAAGTATTAAGAGAACTCAATATTTCTATTGACCGCGCTGTTGATTTTTTGGAATCAAAGGGCGTAACTGTGGAAAAGAGTCCCAATACGAAAATATCAGATGATGTTCATGCGATTCTATCCAATGAATTTCAAACCGACGCCAATAAAAAACAAGCCTCTCAAGAGGTTGGTGAGGCTAAGTTGAAAGAAAAGGAAGAATTACGTGAGCAACGTGAGCGTGAGATCGAAGAAAAACTGAGGAAGGAAGAGGCTAGCAAACAAGTTATCAGAGCTAGAGGAGCAGTGAGCGGACCTAAACAAGTCGGCAAAATTGACCTAAATCCTAAAAAAGCTGAAACTCCCAAAGTAGAGAAGCCAGTTGAAGAGCCGAAAAAACCTGCTCCTGTTGAGACAATTACTCCAGAAGTAAAAGAGACGCCTAAGGCAGAAGTTAAAACTGAAGCCAAGGCGGAAGCGAAAACTGAAGTCAAGGAAGAGCCTAAAAAAGTCGAAAAAGCCAAGGAAGAAACCAAGCCAGCTGAAAAGGTGGAGAAGGTTGAAAAAGTGGAGAAGGTTGAAAAAGTGGAGGAGGTTGAAAAAATCGAGGAGGTTAAAGAAGCTGAAATAGTTGAAAAAACCGAAAAGGTTGAAAAAAAGGAATCTTTCGAAACCACTGGTGCTGACGACGAACAAATAGTGACTCAATATCAAAAGCTCACCGGCCCTAAAATCGCTGGAGAAAAGATAGATCTTTCCCAATTCAACAAGCCTAAGAAGAAAAAAGAGGAGAGGAAACCTGCTACTGCTGCGGGTGCAGCTGCGGACGCCAACAAGAAAAAGCGACGTCGTATTAGCAAAGGACCTGCCGCTCCTGGTGCTCCTGGTGCTGCAAAACCACCTTTTGGTGCAAATAGAGGCACAAGCCCTAACTATAAAGGGAAAGCTGGAGGCGTTAGAGCTAGTACAGTTAAAGAAGAGCCAAGCGAAGCCGATGTGCAAAAACAGGTTCGTGAAACTTTAGAAAAACTTCAAGGAAAGACCAATAGAGGGAAGGGTGCTCGATATAGAAGAGATAAAAGAGATCAACACCGTCAACAGACCGAAAAGGATATTGAGCAGCAAGAAGCGGAAAGCAAGGTGTTGAAAGTAACTGAGTTTGTTACGGCAAGCGAAGTAGCCACGATGATGGACGTTCCTGTAACTCAAATCATTTCGGCCTGTATGTCTTTAGGGATGATGGTTACGATGAACCAACGATTGGATGCGGAGACGTTATCGGTTGTAGCAGATGAATTTGGTTTTGAAGTTGAGTTTGTCACTTCTGATCTTGAAGATAGTATAGAAGTTGTTGAAGATAAACAGGAAGATTTAGAAGCACGTGCTCCAATCGTTACGGTAATGGGTCACGTTGACCACGGTAAAACGTCTCTTTTGGATTATATCCGACAAGAAAACGTAATTGCAGGTGAATCTGGAGGTATTACACAACATATTGGTGCCTACGGTGTACAATTGGAAACTGGTCAGAAAATGGCTTTCCTAGATACACCAGGTCACGAGGCCTTTACAGCCATGCGTGCTCGTGGTGCACAAATCACGGATTTAGTAATTATTGTTATAGCTGCAGACGATTCAATCATGCCGCAAACAAAGGAGGCTATTTCGCACGCTCAAGCGGCGGGAGTGCCAATCATCTTTGCAATTAATAAAATAGATAAACCAAGTGCTAATCCTGAAAAAGTAAAAGAAGCTTTAGCACAAATGAACTTATTGGTTGAAGATTGGGGTGGAAAAGTTCAATCCCAAGATATCTCAGCTAAAACTGGTCAAGGTGTTAAAGAGTTATTAGAAAAAGTAAGTCTTGAAGCGGAATTACTGGAACTTCAGGCAAACCCTAACAAGCGCGCTGAAGGAACTGTAGTTGAAGCATTCTTGGATAAAGGTAGAGGTTATGTATCCACTATTTTGGTACAAGCAGGAACCTTAAAAGTGGGCGATTATGTACTTGCTGGAAAAAACAGTGGTAAAGTAAGAGCCATGCATGACGAACGTGGTAAAGAAGTTAAAACGGCCGGTCCGTCAACACCAGTTTCTATTTTAGGATTGGATGGCGCGCCACAGGCAGGAGACAAGTTTACTGTTTTTGCTGACGAGCGTGAAGCTAAACAAATTGCTGCCAAACGGACACAATTACGACGTGAGCAATCTGTTAGAACACAGCGTCATATTACACTTGATGAAATTGGTCGTCGTATCGCCCTTGGAGATTTCCAAGAGTTGAACATTATCCTTAAAGGTGACGTGGATGGATCAGTGGAAGCCTTGACCGATTCGTTCCAGAAACTTTCTACTGAAGAAATTCAAGTAAACATCATCCATAAAGGAGTAGGTGCGATTACTGAAAGTGACGTATTACTTGCAACGGCTTCTGATGCAATTATTATCGGATTTAACGTACGACCAATGGGTAATGCACGTCAAATTGCAGATAAAGAAGAAATCGATATCAGAATGTATTCGATTATTTATGATGCCATCAACGATCTTAAAGATGCAATGGAAGGCATGTTGTCTCCTGAACTTAAAGAGGAAATTACTGGTACAGCTGAAATTAGAGAGATCTTTAAAGTATCTAAGATTGGTACGATTGCAGGATGTATGGTAACGTCTGGTAAAATATTCAGAAATTCTAATATCCGGATCATTAGGGAAGGTGTTGTAGTATATACAGGCGAACTTTCTTCATTGAAACGATTTAAGGACGATGCCAGAGAAGTTTCGAAAGGATATGACTGTGGGATGCAGATTAAGAATTATAACGATATCTATGAAAATGACGTTATTGAAGCATTCCATGAAGTTGAAGTGAAAAAGAAATTGAAATAATTATCAACTATAATATGAAAAAAGCGACTCGATTGAGTCGCTTTTTTTGTGGTTAGAATTGACATTGAGGATGAATATTACGAAAAGTATCTTTTAGTTTATGAAGCTTGAAAAGACAAAATAAAACAGGTTGAATCGATAATGTTATTTAGTTAACTTATTATAAAATCCTCTTTCAGTGAATTGCTTGCCTTAGAATTATTTTAAGGATTATTCTTAAAAACAACTCATTGGATATCTAGTAATCCTTTATTTCAGTGAGGTTGACAAACAAAAATTAAATGGCTTTAGCTAAACGGCCTCTTGGGTCAGGTTAGTTAAAGCCATTTACGCTTATTAAGCACTTCTATAATACAGTCTAAAAGAGATTTAAGAGATGGAGTGCTGATATTTGGTAGTGAGTAATAAATGAGTTTATTCAGTGCCAATTAGTACGTTAATCGTTGCTTAAATTGTATCGCTGACGATAGTTAGAATGGTTTGATTTAACCTTGGAACTTTAGTTTTTTTTATTAATCAAATGAAATTGTTTCTCTGGACTAGCTAGTATGGATATTCAAGCGGTCGATTATTATTTATTTTGGAACTTTAAAATGGTAATTAAACCTAATATATTAATTCTTTCTGGGTTGTAATATAAAGGCATGGGAGTAACTTTTTTTAACGATCATAAGTGCTCGGTCCGCTTCCAATCGGGTTCTAAAGTTGCCTACTCTAATCTTATAATTAGGTTGCTCATATTCAATAGAATTGCTCCAATCTGGATATAAGGAGGTCACTTGACTTCTAGTTGAGTTTGCTTCACTTCGAGCAGATCCGCTAGATCCTGAATAAATTTGAATCGTAAATGCATTTACCGTGCTTAAATCTTTTTTAAATTCCAAAAGTCTATCGATTTCTTTGTCCTGATCTATGGAAACAGCACCTTGTTGTGCATGTAATGCAAATGAGGTAGAGAAAAACAGAAGTGAAACAAAAGATAATTTAGCTATTGATTTTATCATTATTTTTTTTTATAAAAAGTGAATGTATTAATATTTTATCCTAAGTGATTTGTTTCCAAACCACTTATAGTGGTGCAAAAATATTAAATTTTTTTGTAAGGTACGCCTAGGAATTTATTAAACTAAATATGCTCAATTATATTATTTAGAATGTTTATAAATTACCAATTAACAGTTCTGTAACATTTCTAAAATCGACTTTAAGTATTACTTTTGGCAGAGATTTTATAACTGGAATTTTTTTCTTTTTAATGAAAAAAGCAGACCAAAGTTTGGAAGCTAACTCAACTAACAATATGAAACAGGTTATATACCGTAAATTGACGACCAACATTCTGAAATTCGGGTTTTTTATTTTACTCACGTTTACAACAGCACTTCACGCTCAAGAAGGTGATCCTGCCAAGGGGAAAACATTATATAATGCCAATTGTGCTGCATGTCATAAATTGGACGGCCCATCTACAGGTCCGCCGCTACGTAACATCGAGCAAATTTTGGCCGATCAAGAAGGCCTTGACAGAGCGTGGTTAACATCTTGGATCCACAATAGTGCAGGGCTCATCAAGTCTGGTGATGCTTATGCCAATAAAATTTACAACGAGTATAATCAAATGCCAATGTCGCCGTTCCCACAGTTATCGGATGACGATATCAGTGATATTTTGGCGTATACTGCTCAAGAGAAAGCTGCACCAACAGTTGCGGCCGAGGGTTCAGATACAGGGTCGACTTCGGCATCCGGTGGTACTTCAAACGAATTAATTCTTGGAGCTTTAGCCCTGTTATTTGGTTTGCTGGCCATGGCCTTGATTTTAGTAAGACGTACATTAAATCGTTTTGCTGAAGCTAAAGGTGTTAAGGTTGAAGAAGGAAAAGGTGTTTCGATTTGGAGAGCATTTATTCAAAATCAATTCTTGGTTTTGGTATCTGTCATCATGTTGTTGTTAGCCAGTGGCTATTTTGTTTATGGATATTTCATGCAGATAGGTGTTGATCAAGGATACGAGCCTGTACAGCCAATCCATTATTCGCATAGAATACATGCTGGAGATAACGCTATTGATTGTAAATACTGTCACTCTTCTGCTCGTGTTAGTAAAACTGCAGGTATTCCTTCGTTGAACGTATGTATGAACTGTCATAAATCTGTTTCCGAAGTTTCAGAAGAAACTCTGGCTGAAGGAAGAAAGTACGGTGTTGATTACAACGCTGAAATTGAGAAGTTATACGCGGCAACAGGCTGGAGTGTCGATGATCAAAAATATGTAGGCGAACCACAACCGGTAAAATGGATTCGTATTCATAATCTTCCTGACTTCGCTTATTTTAACCACTCGCAACACGTTACCGTTGGTGGTATTGAATGTCAAACTTGTCACGGTCCAGTAGAAACGATGGAACTAATGTCGCAACATGCGCCATTGACCATGGGATGGTGTATAAGTTGCCATAGAGAAACCGATGTGAAGGTTGAAAACAACGAATATTACACGAAGATCCACGAGCAACTATCCAAAAAGTATGGTGTTGAGAAACTTACCGTTGCACAAATGGGAGGTTTGGAATGTGGTAAATGTCACTACTAAAATAGGTTTTTAGTAATTTCTGAAACTGCTTTTTAGTGGAAAGGAAATGGGAATTCTACTTACGGATTCAAACAATAAATTTAAGATACAGTTAGAGTTTTTGCAAAAGACGAATAACTATCAACTAATAACTTTTAAAGAATATGTCATCAAACAAGAAATACTGGAAAAGTGTTGAAGAGCTGAATACAGACAGCTCTATTGTTAAGA
>JBBSRC010000133.1:0-5608 GCA_038243395.1 Flavobacteriales bacterium
GAAAAAAGGAGCAACCTTAAGCTATTCCCATGGTTTTAATATTGTGGAAGAAGGCACAAAAATACGTGAAGATATTACCGTGATTATGGTAGCTCCTAAATGTCCTGGAACTGAAGTTCGTGAAGAGTACAAACGCGGCTTTGGTGTGCCAACATTAATTGCGGTGCATCCAGAAAATGATCCCGAGCAAAAAGGTTGGGAACAAGCAAAAGCCTACGCTGTAGCAACTGGTGGTGATAAAGCCGGTGTTTTGGAATCGTCATTCATTGCTGAAGTAAAAAGTGATTTAATGGGCGAGCAAACCATTCTTTGTGGTGTGCTACAAACCGGTTCTATCTTGGCTTTCGACAAAATGATCGAAGAGGGTGTCAATCCCAATTATGCTGCGAAACTGATTCAGTTAGGATGGGAAACTATTACTGAAGCATTAAAACATGGTGGGATTACTAATATGATGGACCGTTTGTCAAATCCAGCAAAAATTAAGGCTTTCGAAATGGCTGAAGAATTGAAGACCATCATGAAACCTTTGTTTGAAAAGCACATGGATGATATCATCTCTGGACATTTCTCACAAACGATGATGGAAGACTGGGCTAACGACGATGTAAATCTCTTAAAATGGCGTGCTGCAACGGGCGAAACCGCCTTTGAGAAAACGGAATTAACCACTGATCATATTTCGGAACAAACCTATTTTGATCACAGTGTATTATTGGTCGCTTTCGTAAAATCTGGTGTTGAATTAGCGTTTGATACGATGGTAAGCGCGGGGATTATCGAAGATTCAGCTTATTACGAATCACTGCACGAATTGCCTTTGATTGCCAATACTATCGCAAGAAAAAAATTATTCGAAATGAACCGTGTTATTTCTGATACTGCAGAATACGGCTGTTATTTGTTCGACCATGCCTGCAAACCATTATTAGTAGATTTCATGAACAATGTAGATCCAAAAACTATCGGAACTTCATTTTCAACTTCTAATGCGGTTGACAATCAAGAATTAATTGCGGTCAATGAGGCTATTAGAAACCATCCCATCGAAACGGTTGGAAAACGTTTAAGAGAAGCAATGACCGCTATGAAAGTTATAAAAACAGATGCTGAAGTTGAAGATTCAGTTTTAGCCTAATAATAAATTTAGGCATCAAATTGATGTATAATATAAAAAAGGCAGGATCTATTTCCTGCCTCTAAAAAAGAGTGATGAACATTGAAACTAAAATTTATTACCCAAGCTTATCAGCTGTAGAAGCCGCTGCAAGAAAATTACATGGTGTTGCCGCAGTAACACCGCTCATTGCAAATCAACGCTTTTCAAAGAAATTTGGTGCGAACATTGTTTTTAAACGCGAGGATTTGCAACAAGTGCGCTCCTACAAAATACGAGGGGCTTACAACAAAATGTCATCGTTGAGTGCATCGCAAATTGAAAATGGCATCGTGTGTGCGAGCGCAGGAAATCATGCTCAGGGTGTGGCTTTGTCTTGTAAATTATTAAAAATTAAAGGGACTATTTTTATGCCATCCCCTACACCTAATCAAAAAATTGAGCAAGTCAAGATGTTTGGTGAAGACTATACCGAGGTGATCTTAGTTGGTGATACTTTTGACGATGCCAATTCTGCTGCAATGCAAGAATGCGAACGGTTAAACAAAACCTTCATCCATCCCTTCAATGACGAAAAGGTTATTGAAGGCCAAGCAACTGTGGGCTTGGAAATTATTGACCAAGCACAACATCCCATTCATTATGTTTTTGTTCCGGTTGGTGGTGGCGGACTTTCGGCAGGATTATCTTCTGTATTTAAGGAGTTATCTCCGAACACAAAAATTATTGGGGTAGAGCCTAAAGGTGCGCCGTCCATGTTGACTTCCCTTAAAAACGGACGTAACACCGAATTAAAAAATATCGAATGTTTTGTAGATGGCGCTGCCGTAAAACGCGTGGGCGATCTCAACTTTGCTATCTGTCAACAAAATAAGTTAGAAGTCATTACGGTCGATGAAGGCAAAGTCTGCGAAACTATTCTCGATTTGTACAACAAAGATGCGATTGTAGTAGAACCAGCAGGTGCTTTAAGCATCGCAGCCTTAGAACAATATGCAGACGAAATTAAAGGTAAAAATGTGATCTGTATTGTCAGCGGCAGCAATAATGACATTACCAGAACTGCCGAAATAAAAGAACGCGCGCTTTTATATGCTAATTTAAAACATTATTTCATCATTAAATTCCCTCAACGTGCGGGTGCACTTCGTGAATTTGTGGTCGATATTTTAGGTCCAACAGATGATATCACGCACTTTGAATATACCAAGAAAACCAATCGCGAAAATGGCGCAGCCGTGGTAGGCTTGGAGTTGAAATCAGCAGAAGATTTACAACCGCTGATTACAAAAATGAAACTCCATAATTTTTACGGCGATTACCTGAACGATAAACCAGAATTATTTCAATTTTTAGTCTAAAACCAAACCGATGAATAAAATTCCAGAACAGTTTCAAATTAAAACATTAATCCATCAAAATAGCTATTTAGTAGATGGCCAATTAAAATCCTGGTCTGGAGAAAGCTCAGAAGTTTATTCAACCATTTCTTCAACTGAAAATTACCAACCAACTTTATTGGGTACTATTCCTACTTTAGGAGAAAAGGAAGCTTTAGATGCTTTGGATGCCGCCGTTAATGCCTATGATAAAGGTCAAGGTCTTTGGCCAACCATGAAAGTGAGAGATCGGATTGCCGCTATGGAAACATTTGTAACCCAAATGAAAACCAAGCGTGATGAGATTGTAAAACTGCTCATGTGGGAAATTGGTAAAACATTACCTGATTCTGAAAAAGAGTTTGATAGAACGGTCGATTATATTTATGATACGATTGAAGAATACAAACAATTAGATAGAGATCATGCTAAATTTGAAAAAAATGAAGGTGTTTATGCGCATATCAAAAGAGGACCACTTGGCGTCGTGTTATGTTTAGGACCTTACAATTATCCTTTAAATGAAACTTTCGCGCTCTTGATTCCTGCGCTGATGATGGGAAATACGGTCATATTTAAACCAGCGAAATTTGGGGTTTTATTGATTTCGCCATTACTGGAAGCTTTTCAAAGCAGTTTTCCGAAAGGCGTCGTGAACATTCTTTACGGCCGTGGACGGACGGTGGCCACACCAATCATGGAATCTGGAAAAGTAGATGTTTTAGCACTTATCGGCAATAGTAAATCAGCCAATGCGCTTCAAAACCAACATCCAAAAAGTAACAGATTGCGTCTTGTTTTAGGTTTGGAAGCAAAAAATCCGGCGATTGTTCTTAAGGATGCTGATCTCGATTTGGCCATCGACGAATGTATTGCTGGCGCTACCTCATTTAACGGACAGCGTTGTACTGCTCTAAAAATAATCTATGTGCACGAAGACATTGTAGATGAATTTAACAAGCGTTTTTCGGAACGGGTTGATGATTTAAAATTCGGAAATCCTTGGGAAGCTGGCGTAAAGCTAACACCTTTACCAGAGCCCGACAAACCACAATACATTCAGGATTTAATTGATGATGCTCTTGAAAAAGGCGCCAAAATATTAAATAGAAAAGGCGGAGAAACTACGGAAAATTATATTTTTCCTGCCGTTTTATATCCCGTCACTAAGGACATGCGTGTGTTTCAAGAAGAACAATTTGGTCCGGTAATTCCTGTGGTCTCCTTTAACGATATTGATCAACCTTTGGATGATATGGCGGAATCCAATTACGGACAACAAGTGAGTTTATTTGGTAGTGATATTAAAACCTTGGCACCATTGATTGATACTTTGGTCAATTTAGTATGTCGCGTCAACTTAAACAGTTCTTGCCAACGTGGCCCGGATGTTTATCCATTTACCGGTAGAAAGGATTCTGCCGTGGGGACTTTAAGCGTGCATGATGCACTCCGCTCCTTTTCCATCAGAACTTTTGTCGCTTCAAAAGACAATGCTTATAACAATGCCATTTTAAAGAACCTTCTAAATAGCAAAGCTTCCAATTTTGTGAGTACAGATTATATCCTTTAAATAAAGTTAAAAATAATTTGAGATACTAAATAAAATGTTACTTTTGAATTATGATTCTAATGAAAAATAAAATACGTCCATCAAGTCCCGCAATGTTATTGCGCAGACGCTGTGCATTCTAGTCTAAAAAGAAGCCACTAACGTATATTTATTTTTACCTTGATCAATTCACTACACATAATTTACTTTTCAAATCCAGTTGTTTTAAATAGCAACCGCATAAGGACATGTCATATATTATTGCGTCGCCCTTAGGGTGCGCTATAATTTTGGAACTTAGGTGAGTCCGGTTCTTATTCTCGACAACATAATCTTTAATTTTTTTAATTTAAATATCAAAACAATGGACATTGTTATTGCCAATAAATCTCATGCTATCTACGCTCAGATCATTTGCGACACCATTGCAGAATCAGCAAAAGTAAGAGGTACAGGAATTGCCCGACGCACACCTGAATATATCATCTCCAAAATGGAAATTGGAAATGCCGTTATTGCTTTGGAAGGGGACGTATTTGCAGGTTTTTGTTATATCGAAGCTTGGGGGCATGGTAAATTTGTAGCGAACTCAGGATTGATCGTTCACCCTGATTTTAGAGAACAAGGCTTAGCCAAGAAAATAAAAGAACGTATTTTTAACCATTCCAGAGAGAAATTCCCAGATTCAAAGATATTCAGCATCACAACGGGATTGGCGGTTATGAAAATGAACAGTGAACTGGGTTATAAACCGGTCACTTTTTCAGAATTAACCAATGACCAGAGTTTCTGGAACGGTTGCCAATCCTGCAAAAATTATGATATTCTTCAACGCATGGAACAAAAAATGTGCTTATGTACAGGCATGTTATTTGATCCAAAAGCAAAGAATAGCGACGAACCACAAGAAGTAAAAGCAAAGGTGTTTCAACGATTAAAACAAATCAAGCAGACCTTGTTTTTAAAAAAAGATAAACCATGAGCAAAAAATTAGTTTTAGCCTATAGTGGCGGCTTGGACACCTCCTATTGTGCCGTCCATTTAAGCAAGGATTTAGGTTTTGAAGTACACGCCGTAAGTGTAAATACTGGCGGATTTACTTCTGAAGAAATCGACAAAATTAAAACAAACGCCTATAAAATGGGTGTTTCTACCTATAAAAACATTGATGCTGTAGCTTCTTATTATGAGAAGGTCGTCAAGTATCTGATTTATGGAAACGTTTTAAAAAATAACACTTATCCTCTTTCCGTAAGTGCGGAACGTATCATTCAAGCCATTGAAATTGTTGAATATGCTAAAAGCATCAACGCCGATTATATTGCCCATGGTAGTACCGGGGCAGGTAATGACCAAGTGCGTTTTGATATGATTTTTCAAACCTTAGCGCCACATATTGAAATCGTCACACCAATCAGGGACGGGAAATTATCCAGACAACAGGAAATTGATTACCTCAAAAGTAATGATGTTGACATGTCCTGGGAAAAAGCCAAATACTCGGTCAATAAAGGTCTTTGGGGAACCAGTGTTGGTGGCGAAGAAACCCTAACATCAGAA
>JBBSRC010000134.1:0-5278 GCA_038243395.1 Flavobacteriales bacterium
AAAATAGATTTAATTCCGCATCAACTTTATATCGCACATGAGGTAAGTTCGCGATTTGCACCTCGTGTTTTGTTATCCGATCAGGTTGGACTTGGAAAAACCATTGAGGCCTGCTTGATTCTTCATCGATTGTTAGTGACTGGACGCATCTCCAGAGTCCTTATTCTTGTTCCTGAATCGCTAGTACATCAGTGGTTTGTAGAGGTGTTGCGAAAATTCAATTTATGGTTTAATATTTTCGATGAAGAGCGTTGTGAATCTTTGGAAGATAGCGCCCCTGATGGAAATCCTTTTTTAGATAATCAACTTATTATTTGCAGTACTGAGTTTTTGGCAGGTTCACAGAAACGCGCGCAACAAGCCATTTCTGCAAATTGGGATATGCTTGTTGTAGACGAAGCACACCACCTCGAGTGGGCGGTTGATAAAGTTAGCCCTGAGTACAGCATTGTAGAATCATTGAGCCAAGTAGCTAAAGGACTACTTTTGCTTACAGCTACCCCAGAACAATTGGGCGTAGAAAGCCATTTTGCGCGACTTCGTTTACTCGACCCAATTCGATATCATAATTACAATGATTTTATTAACGAATCTGAAGGCAATAAAGAAATTGCTACGCTTGTGGAAAAATTATCCTCCGGAGAAGATTTAAAAGCGAAAGATAAAAAGCAATTAGAAACTATTTTCCCCAAAGAACGAATCGCAACATTAGCCAATAAAAACGAAACTGCAAAGCATAATCTTATTGAAGACTTGCTTGATCAACATGGCCCAGGTCGGGTTTTATTTCGAAATACAAGATTGGCAATGAGCGGATTTCCTAAACGCATAGCCCATGTCATTCCCATTCAGGTAGAAGAAAATCACGGCTTTTGGATGGAGCGTGCCACGGAAGAATTTAATTCGGATATGGAATCTGCTTCAGAAGTCAAAGCAGAACAAGAATTTGAGTTTGATAAAGATCCACGGGTAAAGTGGGTTTTAAATAAAATGGAAGAAATTTATCCTGAAAAAATCTTACTCATCTGCAGTTCCAAAGAAAAAGTTTTAGCATTAGAATCAACAATAAGTAAGGCTATTAATTTGAATGTAGGTGTTTTTCATGAAGATCTTACATTGGTGCAAAGGGATAGAAACGCCGCCTGGTTTGCAGAACATGATAGTGCTCAAATACTCCTCTGCTCAGATATTGGCAGCGAAGGTCGCAATTTTCAATTTGCGAATCATCTCGTCCTATTTGATGTGCCCTTTCATCCTGAATTACTGGAGCAGCGCATCGGCCGTCTGGACCGCATCGGTCAGAAAAAAGATATCCATATTCATATTCCATATCTTGTTGGCAGTCCACAGAGTTTACTTGTGAAATGGTATCATGAAGGTTTGAATGCTTTTAATACCAACCTTGAGGGTGGTAATTTAATTTCTAAGTTATTTAGTGAGCAATTATTGGACATTGCTAAAAAAACTTCATTTGACGAGGCAAGTTCTGAATTGGAAGTATTAAATACCGAAACAGCTAATTTTCAAAATGAACTCAAGAAAAATCTTGCCGAAGGACGAGATAGATTATTGGAAATGAATTCATTCCGTCCGAAAGTTTCAAAAAAATTAATTCAGCAAATTCAAGCTGAAGATAAAGACAGCGCGCTTGAAAATTATTTAACTGAGGTGTTTGACCATTTTAATGTGGAGATGGAAGATCTTGCCGCTCGAACCTACTTTTTACATCCAGCTTCTTTTAATTCGGAAGTTTTTCCTTCCATTCCCAAAGAAGGCATACAAGTGACCTTTGATAGAGAACGAGCGCTTAGCAGAGAGGATGTGAGTTTCTTGAGTTGGGACCACCCTATGACTACGGGTGCGATTGATTTGGTATTGAGTTCATCAAGGGGAAGTGCTAGCTTTGGCGTCATTAGAGGTACCGGTACTCCTGCCCTACTTCTTGAATTAATTTTTGTTCTAGAAACTTCAAGTAAACAAAGTATTGACATCGACCGCTTTCTTCCTCATACGCCATTACGGATTATTGTAGATCATACGGGGAAAGAAGTAACCGAAAAGTATTCTATTGATATGCTCAACAAAAACTTATTACCGAGCAGCATAGATCCGTTACTGGAAAATGAAACTTTAGTAGATATTATTCTGCCAAATATGATTTCATCAGCTTCAAAAATCGCAAAAGAATTAGGAGAAAAAGAAATCACAAAAGGTTTAAAACGCATGAAACTTAAATTGAATCATGAAATGGAACGGCTAACAACCTTGCAGAAAAAGAACAAAGACATCAGGACCGAAGAAATTCAGATCGCAACTGAAGAACGTGAAACCTTAGCAAAACTCATAAAAAATGCGAGCATCCGATTAGATGCCTTGCAATTAATTCGAAAAGAGTAACTTTTTAAACACAAAGCGCAACAAGAAATAAAAATTATGTTCTGGTACGAATACTTCACGTATCCAATCTCTTTGCGCGCTTTATGTTTAATTATTTCCACTCCAGCATAATCGGTATTATACACCAAAAGGATTATCTATAGTATGCGCTGGTTCGGTAAACCAATGAGGTCCCTCTTTTGTCATGTAGAAATGATCTTCTAAACGCACGCCAAATTCATCAGGTACCACAATCATAGGTTCGATGCTAAACGTCATTCCTGGTTGTAACTTAATATCATTTCCTTTCAAAATAAACGGATGCTCATGGATTTCAAGACCAATCCCATGTCCCGTTCTATGGGGTAATCCGGGCAAATCGTAATCAGGTCCTAACCCATCTTTCTCTAATTGCAACCTAACTTGATCATCAATATATCCACAAGGCTGACCAATTTGTGCCGCGTCAAAAGCAGCTAACTGCGCGGATTTTTCATTTGTCCAAATTTTCTTTTCCTTATCGGTCGCATCTCCATAAATATAAGTTCTAGTGATGTCTGAGAGATAGCCATTGTATTTACAGCCCGTATCCACTAAAACGATATTATTTTCCTCTAAAGGTTTTGGTGTTTTTACACCATGAGGAAAGCTAGAATCTTTACCAAAGAGAACTATGCAAAAATAAGAGCCGCTGGCGATCCCTAATTTCTGATGTGCTTTATGAATAAAACTTTCTACTTCAGCCGTAGTAATCCCTGGCTTCAAAATTCTTGCCGTTGCCTGATGCACTTGCATGGTTAAGTTCATCGGGTACTGTATATGGGCAATTTCAGCGTCGCTTTTAAGCATTCTAATATCTCTAATCAATTCTTCCGCACTGCTGATTTGGAATTTCCCGTTTTCCTGAAAACGAGAAATCATTGTAAAAGATGTGGAATCATCAACTGCCAAACGGATGCCTTCTGCTAACACTTCTGAAATTTTTTGTACGGGCGATTCGTGTTCTGCCCAAGGAATTATCTCACCCTCCATTCCGATAAAATCATTAAAAGTGCCAATTTCAAATTCTGGAACTACATATTGAAGACTTCCGTCAGCAAAAATAAGTGCGCCAACTAAGCGTTCTGAAGGATTCCATTGCGTGTTTGTAAAGTAATATAAATTAGTACCCGCATTGATATATAGCGCATCCAATCCTCGTGATTTTAAAGCAGCACAAGCTTTATCTAACCTGTTTTGGAATTCCTTTTCTTGGATTGGATCGGGTTTAATATTCGGAACATTTAACTTTGAAAGTTCTTCTTCTGGCGTACTGCCGCCAATACCGTATGATCTGTTGCTATTCATTTTAATGTTATTTTAAAGATTAATACCGAGTCTTTCAGCATTTATGAAACTTGATAAAGTTATAAAATTTCAAGCCTTTTGGCTACCAATTAACTTCAGTTTAAAATTAAAACACCTTGCGCAACTTCAGTGACTTTTTAATTTTCAGTAAAAATTACGGTACTTTTACACAACTAATAGTAGTGTAATATGATGTTTACAATAATTGCCTTTACTATATTGGTTGGAATTGCCGTTTACGCGTTTGTCTCAACAAAGAAAAAACCAGCCGAACCTTTTCCAAAGCATTGGAATGATTTGCTATTGGAGCATATCCAATTTTATAAGGAACTGTCTAATTCTGACCAAAAGCGGTTTCAAAAGCGCATGATGATTTTTTTAAGCGAAGTGTATTTGGACAGTGTCGGTTTTAAACTCGAAGATCTCGATAAAGTTATGATTGCTGCCAGTGCCGTGATTCCCGTTTTTAATTTTCCAGAGTGGCATTACACGAGTTTAAGCACGGTTTTGGTATATCCAGATGATTTTAATGAAGATCTTAGTTTTGCAGAGAGCGATGAAAAACGTCATATCTCAGGAATTGTTGGTACTGGCCGATTTGAAAAACAAATGATTCTATCTCGAAAAGCGTTGCATTTTGGTTTTAACCCCAGTTCTCATAAAACAAATACCGCCATTCATGAATTTGTGCATCTCATTGATAAAATGGATGGTATTACCGATGGCGTTCCCGAGCAATTAATTGCTAAACCTTATATAGTTCCGTGGCTTAAGCAAATTCATAAAGAAATGGAAGCTATCAATGATAACAAATCGGATATCAGAAATTATGGCGGCACTAATGAAGCTGAATTTTTAGCAGTTGCGTCAGAATATTTTTTTGAACAACCAAAGTTGATGAAAAAAAAGCATCCAGAATTATACAAGATGCTCAAAGCGTGTTTTAGAAAAACTTAAATCTTCGTTTATAAAATCGGCTTCGTTACATCAGGATAAATTACGATTGATTCTAAGGATAAAGCATTTTCCAGCCTATTGTATTCACTTTTTCCTTTCCTTTGTAAAAATCAATGTTAAATGTGTCATCTCATAGCTCCATCTATTCTCTCAGGCGATTTTGCTAATCTCGGCAAAGACGTTGAAATGCTCAACAATAGTGAGGCAGACTGGATTCATGTGGATATTATGGATGGGGTTTTTGTGCCTAATATTTCTTTCGGCTTCCCCGTAATTAAGGCGATAAAAAAATACACTTCAAAACCACTCGATGTCCATTTAATGATTACCGAACCAGACCGATATATCAAGCAGTTTAGGGAGGCTGGTGCGGATAATTTAATTGTTCATATGGAAGCATGTACCCATTTACACCGCACCATTCAAGCGATTAAACAGGAAGGAATGATGGCGGGCGTGGCCATTAATCCGCATACCGCTGTCAACAATCTTGAGGCCATAATTCAAGATATTGACCAAGTGCTTATTATGTCTGTAAATCCTGGCTTCGGGGGACAGAAATTCATCGAACATACGTACCGAAAAATAGAACTTACGC
>JBBSRC010000135.1:0-4897 GCA_038243395.1 Flavobacteriales bacterium
AATGCTGATGTACTATGGCGATTTTGATGATAATGGCCAGACTGAAACCATTGTTTGTACCGAAAAAGACGGCCTTTACTATCCGATTTTAGGCTTGGATGAACTTTCCAGCCAATTGGTATTTCTAAAGAAAAAATTCAACACCTATCAAAGTTTTGCTGGTCAATCTATAACCTCAGTTCTCGATCAGAAAATGATTAAGAACGCAAAAAAACTAGAAGTTCATACCTTGCAATCAGGCTATTTGGAAAACAACAACGGCAATTTTAAATTTGTTCCATTTAAGAATGAATTGCAAGTGGCACCGATAACTTCATTTTTAAAATATGATTTTGATGGAGATCAGAAGGACGAAGTATTTGCATCAGGAAATTACTTTGGGGTTACGCCATACCACGGGCGTCTAGGCTCTTTTTCTGGTGCACTTATTAAAAATTCAGAATCCATTGCCCTGGGATCCGAAATAGGAATCAATTTGAGTTTCAAAGCAGCAAAAAAATTAAGCATCATCCATTTAAAAGACAAACCTTATCTCATGGTCACCTTCAATAACAGTAAGACAGAAGTATATCGTTTAATAAATTAAGGAATTATGAAATTTTTCAAAATCATGATAGTGTTGGTTTTTCTGTCTTCTTGTAAAAAGTCGGAGCCTATAGTGATAACGCCAAATGATTATCATAACGCTGTTGATAAGGTAATTGAAGTCATGGTTCACGATATTTTTTCTCCGCCCGTGGCAAGCCGTATTTTCGCTTATCCCAATATTGCTATGTACGAAATTATTGCCATGCAAAACCCGCGTTACAAATCGTTGAGCGGACAAGTATCACAATTAGCTCCAATTCCTAAACCCGAAAATCCTGATCAAATCAATTACCCATTGGCGGCTTTGATTGCCCACATTAATTTGAGTAGGCAACTGGTGTTTTCCGAAGATCTCATCACTTCCTATCAAGACAGCCTTTACAGTACTTGGGAACACAAAAATTCTGAAATCTTTAAGAATTCTAAAGACTACGCATTGGAAGTTGCAAAACACATTACACAATGGATGCATGAAGACAATTATAGGCAAAGTCGGACCATGTCAAAATTCAATATCGATTCCAATGATTTGGCGAGATGGGAGCCAACACCCCCGTCTTATATGGACGGATTGGAACCGCATTGGAACAAGATGCGGACTTTTGTATTAGATTCGGCGTCACAATTTATGCCCCTGCCACCTCCGCAATTTTCCATGGAAGAAGGCAGCCAATTTCACAATGAATTATTGGAAGTTTATGACATCAGTAATAAAATTACCCAGGAGGGTGATGAATCGGAGGAGATGCAAATGGCGCAGTTCTGGGATTGTAATCCTTACGTTACCGTTACAAGAGGACATTTAATGTTCGCCACAAAAAAAATCACTCCTGGAGCGCATTGGATAGGAATTGCTAAAATAGCTGCTAAAAAAGAGAACATGTCGTTTGATGAAACGGTTTATGCATATACCAAAACATCAATCGCCATCTATGAAAGTTTCGTAAGCTGTTGGGATGAAAAGTACAGAAGCAACGTAGTGCGTCCAGAAACACTAATCAATAAATTTATTAATGACAATTGGAAACCAATTTTACAAACCCCTCCGTTCCCTGAATATCCAAGTGGCCATTCGGTAGTTTCTGGTGCGGCCTCCATAGCATTAAATTCAATTTTTGGGGAGGATTTTCAATTTGATGATGATACCGAAGTGCGATTTGGACTGCCCATCAGAAGCTTTGCCTCTTTTGATCACGCCGCCGATGAAGCAGCCATAAGTAGAATTTATGGAGGCATTCATTACAGGTCGGCCATTGAGGAAGGTATGAAGCAGGGTAGGGATGTGGGTGCCTTTGTAGTTAACCGATTAAAATGGATCAATGAATAAATTTGGTTTAAAAAAGGGTGTATTTTTTTTAGGTATGATCGGTTTGTTGTTAGTTACACTATGGTACGTACTAAAACCTTACGATTATACCGTGGCTTTTAAATCTGAAGCGAGGATAGGAACTATTAATCAGACCTTAAAATTGTGGAACGCTAATTTAAAATATAGTCAACCCATGCAACAAATTGCCATGGATGAATTGGTTCAAAAACTTAAATTGGATGCAACAGAATATGTTTTTCACTGGAAGCTAACTAGAGTTAACGATTCGACCACAAAAATTAATATTGGCATCAGGGATCCTCAACATAGTTTAAGTAATAAAATAGATATTTTATTTAACGATTCAGACTTTGAAGAAAAAGTAAAGCAAACAATGGATGATTTCATATTGGTTTTAAGCACCCATTTAGAGAAATTTGATGTTCAAATTATAGGCGAAGCAACGTTTCCGACTACGTTTTGTGCATACATTCCCATTAAAACTAAACAATCTCTGAAAGCTAAAGGCATGATGGAAAACTTTGGAGTCTTAAGTAATTTCCTATTAGAAAATGAGGTCGTATTGAGTGGCCAACCAATTGTTGAAATTATTTCTTGGGATACCGAAACGGATAGTATTTCCTTTAATTTTTGTTTTCCCATTTTAAAACAAGAAAATTTGCCCGAGCATCCCAGTGTGAAATACAAAGAGATAAAAGGATTAAATGCCATAAAAGCTCTCTACCACGGCAATTACATTACTTCAGACAGAGCATGGTATTCAGTGCTTGATTATGCCAAAACGAATTCCTTATCATTAAAGAACACACCAATTGAAGTTTTTAATAATAACCCGGCCATGGGTGGCAATGAACTCAATTGGCAGACGGAAATTTATTTGCCTATTGATAACTGAGTAACTTATATTATTTCATGCACATTCCAATAAATCCGTTGTATCAATTTTAATGATAACCAAATAGCACAACTCCAGCGTTTTATTTGGAATCAAATAATAAAAACTAATATATTTTTAGTCTTCAATTCGTTGGAGTTTGTTCATTATTCATTTGCTTTTAAATTACCAAAAATCTATGTATTTTGAAGCATTTGCGTATCATCTCAAAATGAATTCAATAGTGAAAAAAGGATTGGGGAAATGACTTGAATTTCTTAAAAAATGATCCAGTTGAACTATATATGGCAAAGGGTTTAGGGACCATTAAAACATTTTCATTATGGCGAAGGTAATTATATAACCTCGAGGGTACAAGTTGTTTTGATGACGTATGAAAATACATTTACAAGTATCTAATTTATTGAAATAGATTATAACAGGTCTTATTAAGCGAATTACAACATTATAATACGAACTGCAAAATTCAATTTGTTACTTCATTATACCAACTATTTCATTAAATCCTCTAGACTTTGCGTGATGCAGAGGAGTGATTCCGTCGTTATCTGGTATATCCATTTTTGCTCCGGCATCTTTTAGAATCTTGACTATTTGTTGGTATTTATTACTACCGTCCCCCAATACAATGGCTTCCATTAATGCCGTCCAGCCCAATCTATTAACGTGATCTATGGGATAATTCTTAGTATTGGCTAATAGTTGAACCGTTTCTACATGGCCACGTTCGCAAGCAGGTATTAGTGCTGACCCGTGGTATCTGTTAAAAATGTCAAACCGCGCCCCATTTTCTAAAAATAATTTTAGAAGTTCAGTTTGACCCGTAGCTCCGGCATAAAGAAAAGGACTGTCTAAATTAATAGCTTGCTGGTTGACATCTGCTCCGTGTTTTACGAGTAAGATTGCCATTTCTGTGAACTGCTTGCTTGTGGCAATTAGTAATAATGACTTTTTATTGGAATCTGCGGTGTTGACGTTTGCACCATTTTTTAAAGCTACATCTACACTAGTTAAATCATTTTTTTGAACCAAATTTATGAGGTTGGACACGGTCATGGTTTCTGTTTTAGTTTGCGGTTTTATTGTTTTATCCGAAAAAGCACAATTGAAGAGAATTAATAACAATAGGGAAGTAGTTTTCATGATTAAAATTTTTAGTAAATAATAGTTCCGTTGTGTACTAGTGATTTTACGGGAGATATTCTTGATATCGCTTCCGCAGAACAACTAGCATCTATTAATACAAAACTAGCTTTGTCTCCTGTTTTTGGCCATTGCTGAATTCCTTGGTCATCTAAAGGGATCGGTCCTGCTGTTGCTAATTTCAGCATTCTCGATAATTCAAATTCTGTTGATCTGCCATATAATTGAGCAGCTAGATTTGCTTTTTCTAAGACACTTCCGGTGCCAAAAGTGTTCCACTGATCGATGATGCTATCGTTACCAGTTGTTACATTTACACCGTATTTTTGTAAGGTAGGAATTGGCATAATCACGCCTCCAAAAGGAATAGTTGAAACAATCCCTATTTGAGCCTCGGCAAGTTTTTCGGCTACTTCTTCCTGTTTGTTTTTATCTAATTTACCAAGTATAAAACAATGGCTTAAATATGTTTTTGCTTTTAGGCTTTTGTTTTCATTGACTTTATCAATAAGATATTCAACAGTTTTCAATCCAGATTCACCCGTTTCATGCAAATGAATATCAATTCCTTTATTATTATCCAAAGCTAGTTGAACTGTAAAATCGATCGTTTTTTCAATTGCGCCGTCAATTGTAAAAGGGTCCACACCACCAATGAAATCGATGTCCATTTTGGCTGCTTCTTTTAAGTATGGAACAGAATCAGTGTAAAACACGCCGTGTTGAGGAAAAGCAACTAATTCTGAATCAAAACTATTCTTTTTATTTTCTAGCGCTACCTGTAAATTTTTTAAAGACTGCAGTTTTGACGTTGGATCAATATTCACATGACTTCTAGCAAATGAAGTACCTTTAGATTGTAAAAACTCAATTAATTTTTCTGCTTTATAGGTTGAGATTTTCAACAAATAGGGTATAGATTGTTGTTCTAAAGCAAAAAT
>JBBSRC010000136.1:0-4718 GCA_038243395.1 Flavobacteriales bacterium
GTCAGTGCCAAAGTATGAATGTCATTCTTTTTGGCAAATTCCAACAGTTCAATTTCAGAAAAAGTACCGTATCGAAGGGAGTAATATGTATGACAATTGAGGTACATTATTGATTTCTGTGGGCTAATAAAGTTGGCGGTTCTCCGTTGAATGGGTTTTGAAATCTTCCGATAGTTTTGGCGCCCATTGACGAAGCGCGCATAATACTGGCCTCTCCATAACGACCTCTAATATGATCCATGGCATTATAAAGACTGAGCATTTCTTCGGTATCATCAAATAAATTAATCTGATAATGGCCGCTTACAATATCGTTGAGTTTTACGCCGACCAATCTGACCAATAAACGACGTTGGTATAAGTTTTCGAAAAGCTCCATCACTTTCGGAATAATGACGTGGTCGGCACTGGAATAGGGGATTTTTACTTGTTTGCTATAGGTGTTAAAATCTGAATAACGAATTTTCACACTAATAACGCCCGCTATTTTATTGCCTCTCCGTAACTGAAAAGCCAAATTTTCGGCCATGGCAAAAATGGTAGTTCGTAACATTTTTACATCTATCGTGTCTTTATTATAGGTGCGTTCTGTTGAAATGGATTTGCGTTCGTGGAAAGGCACTAATGGCGGATTATCAACGCCGTTGGCTCTTTTCCAAATGGTTGTCCCATTGGCACCTAAGGCGCTGGTCATCATTTCGATAGGCATTTGCTGTACAACTTTGATTTTGTCAACACCTAAATTTCGCAACACCTGATAGGTTTTTTCTCCCACTGAAGGTATTTTCCGAATCGATAAAGGCGCTAGAAACGATTTTTCATAACCTGCATCAATCTTCATTTGGTTATTAGGTTTCGCCTCTCCAGTGGCTACTTTCGAAACGATTTTATTTACCGATAGACCAAATGAAATTGGCAATCCACTGTTTTTGATGATGCTTTGTCTAAGCTCTGAGGCATATTTATAACACCCATGAAATTTATCCATACCGGATAGATCTGCATAAAATTCATCCACACTCGCTTTTTCAAATACGGGCACTTTTTCTTTGATGATCTCCGTGACCAAATGGGAATATTTGGTGTAAATGGAAGCGTCTCCACGTATAATGATCGCTTCTGGACATAAATTTCGTGCGACTTTCATGGACATTCCTGAATGCACGCCGAATCGACGGGTTTCATAGCTACAGGCCGCGACAACACCTCGATCTCCTGTGCCGCCAACCAATAGAGGCCTATTAACCAGACGACTATCAATCAATCTCTCACACGACACGAAAAAAGTATCTAAATCAAGATGCAATATGTTTTTTTCCATACACCAAAATTACTCATATATGTAGCAGAGTGTTGCTATTATTTGTAGTATGTGCATAACTATATATACTTCCTTAGTTATGAGATGAATGGAATATTGTTAAAAGTTTCTACCTGTTTTGTAAATAAGAAGTGTAAAATAAACTTATGTAGTGAGGATTTATTTTGAAGGTATGATGACATCTTCCCAGTCCCATCCATCTTTACGGACATAGCCAAGCACCTTTTTTCGTCTTTCCGCAAATTGACTTATTTCCAACTTCGGATCCTCTAGTAAGGTCTTAGGAAAATTCTTGGGCAGGTTGTTTTTATAGTTAAAAGGAGGAACCTCTTCTCCCCTAATGAGAACCACAGAATCTATGCGCTCATAGAAATTTTCCAATGTATCTGCTAAAATTTTCCAATGAAAACTATTTTCTGAACTATCAATTTGGTACATTTTCTGAATAATCATCGCTTCATCAAGCGCGGCCAAATTCAACGATAAAGCATAGAGCTTTTTATTGGAATGAAAATAATGTAGAATTGGATAGGCTAAATGTCTTTCGCCGTGCGTTATCAAAAGGGTTTCTAAATTTGCAAAGCGTTGATAAACTGGATTAAAATTTTTGCCCGTATAACCATTTTGAATAATTTCAAGAGGGGTGGAGCCCAACATCGCAATTTGAAGCGCAAGCGATCGTTTATCGATAACTGCTTGAAGGATAGGGAGGAGGTAAGATATTGCTAAACCAATAAAAACCATCGAGTTCAATCCCATGATGTTAGAAATAATTTGCCAAGCGCCATCCGCGGGACTATAACCTCCATTGCCCAGAGAGGTCAGTGTATATCCAACATAATAAATTTTACTAATGATAGATGCAGGGGCATCTGTAGTGGTATTTATTACCGAATTGGGGTCTGATATATACATCAAACTATAGCCCAACCAAATTAGGGTAACCCACATAAATAGAAGAAAGAGCAAAATAACGGGACCGCACAGGTTGAGCCATTTGCTTTTTCCATTTCCTTTTGAAATCCAAAAGAAAAAACGCCAAATAGTTTTTGATGCCCAACCCGATAAAACGCCAGCGCCATTAATATAGATGATAGTTTTGAAAAGATCCACTAAAACTATGACCTGAATTAAAATGCCAATAATCAATAACGCTATATTCATAATGTGGGTAATGAGTTTTAGCTGAAATTTATACTAAAAATTCAGTTTGGATGATCTCAATAACTTTATTGTTTAGCTAATTTCAGTCGCCATTTAAAACTAATTCTAACACAATTCAAAAGGAAATAAAATTCCATAGTCTTACTTCCAATTAACAGAGGTCAACATTCTGAAACTAAAAATCGGGTGTATTAAAATTGACGACCAAGAATTCCCACTAAATATTATTGGGATAGAAGGCTGAATGTGCATTCATGTTAATTAGTCTTCGAACGGCTCAAGCAGCGCACTCGCAAATCCCATCCAATTTAAACTTCCTATCCCAAATTTACTGCCAATGGCAACGGCTTTGTTCCTTACAATGTCCAAAAGAGGTGCATCCGAAGTATTTTCTATTTGATTTCTACCGTGTACTTCGGCATACACACAAGTTCCCATTCTTCTTACAATAAAGGTGTTGGTAGATTCTTTGTTATAAAAATGCGCTACAGTTTCGTCATCAGAATCTGGTGCAGGACAAGGTCTAAGGGTAAAAGCGAAAAAAGGACAATTCTGATTTTCGATACCGTTCTGGACATCAATTATCTCGGTCCAGTCGTAACCACTTCCGCTAGGACTGCCAGGTCCCGGAATATCAATTTTAACCAGATTACCTACTTTTAACTCGCTTGTTGTCTGGTTTGTTTTAGGGTCGATAATAAAGAATTTCGCTTTAATCTTTGCAGAAAAGGAATCCCATTCATTGACTGATTTTAATCGAAGTTGAAGTTCTTCAAAGTCTTTTACGGCAATATCAACCGTATTTGCACATTGCATGCTGACTATATTATGAAAATCGCCCTTTAATTGAGCTGGAATATTTGGATACATCATGGTTACAATTATTAAATGCACATAAGTTAGTGCGGTTTAAAATGTTTTTTAATTTCTAAGAATATACCTTGAAATTTAAGATTTTTTATAGAGATTTATCACAAGAAATAAAACTTTCTTTTGATGAATTATTATGACTTGGAACACGTTCAAAAATTTGCGTTCACTTATAAAGATTAGAAATCAGTTTGAGAATTTTTGCTAGTATTAAAAATGACAAAATCCAGTAATTATGAGGTTTAAGTTTTTTCCCGATAACGATGGCTTATAAAAAACCAATCCGAGAATCCCTTAAAGAATATGGTCGCGGTATTACCGGCGGACTTCTCTTTAGCTTGCCAATGCTCTATACCATGGAATTATGGTGGGCAGGTTTTATCGCCAATACAATGCAACTGGTCATCTATTTTATTGTCGGAATAGGGTTGTTAATGTTGTATAACCGCTATGTAGGCATTCGACGTGACAACGCTTTCGTGGAATGTTTACTGGAATCTTTTGAAGAAATGGGGTTGGCTATCATCCTTACCATTTTTATTTTATGGATTACGGGGCGCATTTCAAATGTCATGTCTCTCAGTGAAATAAGCGGTAAAGTTATAGTCGAGGCGGTAACTGTGGCAATAGGCATTTCAGTCGGAAAATCACAATTAGGTTCAGATAAAAAGGAGGAAGAAGAAGAAAAAGAGGAGACTAATGACACCGAGGACTCCAAGCGGCCAGACCTCATTCGTGCCATCAGCATCGCACTTTGTGGCACCATCCTCATTGCATCAAACGTTGCACCTACCGAAGAAGTGATTGTGATAGCTATGGAATCGGAAGTTTATAAAATCTTTATTATTGCTTTACTTTCAATAGGAATAGGAGGCACCGTATTATATTACATCAATTTTACCGGCACTGAACAAATGGCCGTGAAACCAGGTCAAAATAGAAAAGCCTTAGCGGGCACGGTAATAATGTACGCCATAGCACTATCGTCTTCGGCATTTATGTTATGGTTTTTTGGTCGTTTTGAAGGATTGGAACTCGGCGGTATCCTTGCTCAAACTGTAGTTTTAGGCTTTCCGGCCGCTTTAGGAGCTTCAGCTGGTAGATTACTTATACAAACATAATCATGAAAAAAAATAAAGATAAACAAGAAGAGAAAAACTGGTTGGAATGGACAATAACCATCATCTCCGGTATTCTTGTGGTTTTTACATTTGGTTTTTTAGTGTACCAAATGATCAATGAAGAGCAAACGCCGCCCGATATTGTTGTGGTTCTAGGAGAGGTCTCAGAAAAAGACGGTGCATTTTCAGTACCTATTAAAGCCACCAACGCTGGCAATGAAACGGCCGAAAATGTACTCATA
>JBBSRC010000137.1:0-4536 GCA_038243395.1 Flavobacteriales bacterium
AAAGAAAAATATTTCTTTGAGATCCAAGACAGTTTACTAAATAAAGACATGCTTTTAGTAAGCCGAATAGCAAAATTACCTTCAGGATTGGGTGGCGGTTACGTCAATGCTGGATCGAAGACCAATGAGCAATTGATTACTTGGGAACGCTTTCAAGATAAAATTTTAATAAAAATAAAATCCTACAGTGCGGTGGCCAATGATAGTCTGCCAATCAATACATCGGTAAAAGCCAATAATTACGAACCGGTTTTATATGCGTTTGACATTGCTGCTTTCAACAAGGATTCGTCAGCAGTAGTTATTGATGTGACCAAATTTTATAGCACTGATGTGAAAGCGATCAGCGGGCTTTCAAGCAATCTGCGTGAGACTTACAAGGTCCGTAATTTAGATGATTCCCGTAGTTTTATAACTTCTGCCAAAAGTTTTCCACTTAACATAGAAGTGATTCAGGATTTTTCGTATAACGCTTCCAAACCACCAATGCTACCTGCAACAGAGACGATTAGTCTGCAGATGAACCAGTCCATGATATTATTGCCTTCTACGCCCATGCAACCACGTCTTGCTGATCCGCGGGTAGGTTTTTTCTCTGTAAGTCAATACGATTATAGCAGTGAAGCTTTAAAGTCAGATCAAAAAACCTATATCCGTCGCTGGCGGTTAGAGCCTAAAGATCGTGCAGCTTATGAGCGTGGTGAATTGGTAGAGCCTATCAAACAGATTGTTTATTATTTAGATCCAGCAACACCTGAAAAACTGCGCAAATATATTAAACAAGGGATTGAGGATTGGCAAAAACCATTTGAAACTGCGGGATTTAAAAATGCTATTATTGCTAAAGATCCACCAACTTATGAGGAAGACCCAGAATTCAGCCCAGAAGATATCCGATATTCGGTAGTGCGCTATGTGGCAAGCACGACACGAAATGCGACTGGCCCAAGTGTGTCCGATCCGCGTACAGGAGAAATTATTGAAAGTGATATTATATGGTATCACAACCATTTACGTTCCTACAGAAATCGTTATATGTTAGAAACTGGTGCTTCCAATCCCTCGGCGCGAACCTTAGAAACCAGCGATGAGGAAATAGGAGAGATGATGCGTATGGTAATTGCTCATGAAATAGGTCATGCCTTAGGTTTTCCACACAATATGGGTGCTAGTCATGCTTATGATGTTGAGAGTTACCGAAATGGCGAATTCACAAGAGAACACGGGATTGCAGCAAGTATTATGGATTATGCGCGGTACAATTATATTGCTCAACCTGGAGATCAGAATGTCCGTTTTATCCGTCAGATGGGACCATATGATTATTATGTCACCAATTGGGGATACCGCGTCATTCCTGGAGCAACCACGGAAGGGGAGACCCCAACCTTAGACAAATGGGTAATGGAAAAAGCGGATGACCCGCGCTTTAAATATGGAAAACAGAGTAGTCGTTTTGATCCGTCGTCACAGACGGAAGATATTGGCAACAACTCTATGATGGCCAGTACCTATGGACTTAAAAACTTGAAATACGTAGCCGAACATCTTCCAGAATGGACCAGTGACCAAAGCAATGACTATGAAGACCTAAAGGAATTGCAAGGGGAGTTGTTGGGAGTTTGGAACCGCTATGTAGGTCATGTCGCCACACATATTGGTGGCGTGTATGAAGACACGAAAAAACCAAACCAAGGAGGTGTTATTTATACGCCAGCATCAAAATCCGATCAAAAAGAGGCGATGTCATGGTTACAGGAAAATGCTTTTGCTACACCAACATGGATGATTAATTTTAAAATCCTTCAAAATATCGACCACGCAGGATATACCGAAACTTTTAGAAATGCTCAGGCAAGACATCTCAACGGTATTCTAGATTTTGAAGTTTTAGGCCGATTGATTGACGGCACAGCCATTAATAAAGACAATTACTCCGCACTGGAGATGTTACAAGATATGCGCAAAGGAATTTGGAAAGAGCTCAATGTTAATCAGACTGTAGATGTGTACCGTCGTAATTTACAACGTGCTTACATAGATCGGATGGCGCATTTAATGACGGAGGAATTAAAACCAAGTCGTTCGGTAACCTATTACAATGTTAACCAATCTGATGTTAGAGCATTGGTAAGAGGTGAATTGAACACCCTTAAAGATCAAATGAATAGTCGTAAGAATTCTGTTTCAAATGCCGAAACCAGATACCATTACCAAGATGCTGTGAAGCGCATAGAATTGATTTTGGATCCTAAATAATAAGAGGTTTTACGAATCTTTAAAAAACTTTTTGATATTATGTAATCAGGGAAAAAAATAAGCTTAGATATGTTATTTATAGCCTTAAACTATTATTGTTTGATAAAACTCTGGTCGGTTAGAATTTCGACTGATAATTCACTTCTACAGGAAAGACAAAAAATTAAGATTAGTTTAATAAGAATAAGCAAACCAATCTCGGTCTGATTTCGTAAATTAATGGTTATGATACGATTCTTATTATACACTGGTTTATTTGCGATAGTTCTGGGATGTGGTTCCAACAAAGCATTTACAGAACAAGATAATCAAGCTTACCAGAACCTACAGGATCTGGTAGCTTCAAAATCTTTAGAAATTATTTCAAACAGCGCGATGCCAATGGCTTCTGTGGCGTTTAGCAGAGTGGCAAACTCAAATATCTTAGGACCAGGAAACAACGCTGGTAATATAGATCTTACAACAAACTCTAATTATTTGATTATTAAAGGCGATAGCATCCGTGGATTTTTACCTTATTTTGGGGAACAAAACTTTGGAGGCGCCTATGGAGGAAATCACACCGGTATTGAATTTAATAATGTGCCCAAAGATTATCAAGTAACTCATAACGCCAAAAAGCATGTCGTAGATATATCTTTTAATATTAGCGATCAATACCGCAATAACGATCTTTATACAATTATGATTACGTTATACCCAAATTACAGAAGCGAGATCAGAGTCCAATCCACAACCCGGACTTCAATTCAATATAATGGGCGTTTTAGCAAATTGGAAGAAGGTAAGGAATAGTGCAAAGTTCTTCATTCTATAATATTCTATTTTACATAATATAAATTATAGAACAAATTGATTGATGTTCGCAGCGAAGATTGCTCAGCGTTATTGACATTTTCACAGATATAATAATACTTTCCTGTTTAAATCTTATTACAGCACATATAACTTCAATAATCTGAACGCTGGCTCATAAATTTTCCCTTACGCGATTCTAGGCATATGTTTCAAATGAATCAGTCATTATAACTTAATTATAAAACCAGATTCTAATTTTGCCATATATAGTATTTATCTTGTCACAAATTTACTCTTCAAATAAAAGTACATTATGATCATTCCTAAACTACATTATATATCTCAAGGAAACACTCCAAAGGAACATCTCGAAAATATTCAGAAAGCGTGTTCGTCTGGTGCAGAATTAGTACAATTACGCTTGACAAATGTTTCAGATAAAAAATATTTAAAATTAGCTGAAGAAGCTCGGGAAATTACTTCTCATTTTCAAACTCGATTAATTATAAACGACTCCTATAAAATTGCCAAAGCCGTTAAAGCTGATGGTGTGCATCTCGAAAGCTCAGATGTTTGTCCAACTGTAATTAGAGACTATTTATATACCTGGCAAATGATTGGCGGTACAGCAAATACCTTGCAAGATTGTGAATCATTAATTCGTAAAGATGTCGATTATATTGGTTTAGGACCTTTAAGATTTACCATCAGCAAAGCTATTTTACCTCCCATTTTAGGTTTAAACGGTTATACTGCAATTGTGGAAGCTTTAGATACTGAAACACCTATTATAGGCGTTGGAGGTATAACCACAGATGATGTTAAAGAGATCTTAGCAACGGGTGTTTCTGGAATTGCAGTATCTGGAGCAATTACGCTTGATTTTAATAGCATAAAACTTTTCAATCAATTGTTGAATGCATCCTCAACAGCAGAGAAAAGGCACACTTTTGAATAGTATTAAGTACATAAGTAAGTGAATTTCGAGACGGTCCCTTCGATACGTCCTCCTACCGTCGGACACTCAGGGACCTTAGTATTCTAATCGATATTAAAGTTCGCTATTCACTACTCCATATCTTATCCTAGGTAACCGAGTGAATTCTAGCACGCGAAGCAGGGCTAGAATTTGTATCGAGGTTCTCCTCGCTTCTAAATCAATAAGCAAATATAATTTATGACCAATAAGAAAGTGATTTTCGGAACGGTCCCTTCGATACGTCCTCCTACCGTCGGACACTCAGGGACCTTAGTGTTCTAATCGATATTAAAGTTCGCTATTCACTACTCCATATCTTATCCTAGGTAACCGAGTGAATTCTAGCACGCGAAGCAGGGCTAGAATTAGTATCGAGGTACACTTTACCTCTAAATCAATAAGCAAATATAATTTATGACCAATAAGAAAGTGATATTCGGAACGGTCCCTTCGATACGTCCTCCTACCGTCGGACACTCAGGGACCTTAAATTTTTCCAA
>JBBSRC010000138.1:0-4535 GCA_038243395.1 Flavobacteriales bacterium
ACCGAGCGATTCGGTCTGGGCATTTTCTGAAGGTAAATTAGGAAGATTTATTAAATCCAGTTTGGCGATGTCCTGTCCAAAAGACGGAATGCAGATTAAAAAAAGTACAAGTATAATGACCGCCTTCTGAATTTTTTTCATATGTGAGAATTTAGATAAAAACTGGTTGGTATAATTTGACTTACGAATAAATTTCCGCCATTTTTGTATTTTGACCGAATAAATAAATACTAAAACAAATCTAATTTAATAATTACTTATCTTGCTAAGTTAATAAAATATGGCTATTTGTATTATGTATAACATATTAATTTATAAATTTGTTCATCAGCTCATTCTAAGACCACTAAAAGCAGATACGATATCATAACCTAAGGTCATAATTTCCTAAAAGATGAAAAAAACGCTATTTCTTATTTTAACTTTATCGTTTATCTGCCTTGCATTTTTCAGCTGTAAAACCAGGGAAACCATCAAAGAAAAGGCGACTCCAATAACGAAACATGTCATTTTAATTGGTTCGGATGGTTTTGGAGCTTATGCGTTTACCAAATCCAAAACGCCTAATTTAAGAAAGATGATGAAGCATGGCGCTTATTCTCTTAAGGCCCGAGCGGTACTCCCATCATCAAGCGCTGTCAATTGGGCTTCAATGATTATGGGGTCGGGACCAGAACTCCATGGGTTTACCGAATGGGGAAGCAAAACGCCCGAACTTCCTTCTCGAATTATCGGTACGGATAGTATTTATCCAACCATTTTCAGTTTGATAGACCGTCAGTTACCATCTGCAAAAAAGGGCGTTGCCTACACTTGGCCCGGCATTGGCTATCTCTTTGAAAAGAGTTTGGTGGATTTAGATTTTAATGGGAAGGAAGATCCGGAAACCGTTACCAAGGCATTGGATTTTATAATTAAAGAAAAACCGGCTTTAACTTTTATTCATTTAACGCATCCGGACAACGAAGGCCATGAAGACGGTCACGGCACCGATTCCTATTACAGTGCCGTTGAAAAAGTTGACGCTTTAGTTGGCGAAATCATAGCAACTTTAGAAAAAAATGGCCTGATGGAAAGTACGGTCATTCTATTCACTTCCGACCATGGTGGGATAGGGCTTGGTCATGGCGGCAAAACCTTGGCTGAAGTAGAAATTCCCTGGATCCTATACGGTCAAAACATTCCGGCAAAAGGAGAATTAAAATCCAGTATTGTGACCTATGATACCGCGGCAACCATAGCTTATTTACTGGGCTTGGACATCCCTAATTTTTGGAGAGGTCAACCTGTTCTCGAAGTATTTAACAACAGCAAAAAATAAAATATTTAAAATTAATACATACAATCCAGCGCATAACTAAATTAAAACTATGGGAAAAATCGGAAATTACGCCTTATTTATTCTAGCCATTATTCTTCAATCCTGTTCTTCTGTACAGGCACCAAAAGCGATAGGGCCTTTACCGAATGCCCAACAAATGGCATGGCAAGAAATGGAGTTTTACGGCTTTATCCATTTTAGTATTAATACGTTTACCGGAGTCGAATGGGGTTACGGCGACAACCCTCCAGAATTGTTCAATCCTACCGAAATGGATGTAAGGCAATGGGTTCGAATTGCCAAAGAAGCAGGAATGAAAGGCTTAATCTTAACCGATAAGCATCACGACGGCTTTTGTTTATGGCCTTCTGAATTCACGGACTATTCCGTAAAAAACTCACCATACAAAAATGGCAAGGGCGATGTGGTCAGAGAATTAGCGGACGCCTGTAGGGAATACGGCCTCAAAATGGGGATTTACCTATCGCCTTGGGATAGAAATCACGCCGATTACGGCAAGCCAGAATATATTGAATATTTCAGGAATCAGCTGACCGAATTACTGACCAACTATGGCGATATCTTTGAAGTCTGGTTTGATGGTGCCAACGGTGGCGATGGTTATTATGGCGGTGCAAACGAGGTCCGAACGGTCGATAAAAAATCTTATTATGATTGGGAAAACACCATTGCCTTAATCCGAAAACTACAACCGAACGCCATTATATGGAGCGATAATGGTCCGGATGCACGCTGGGTAGGCAATGAACATGGTTATGCATACGAAACCACTTGGTCACCCTTGCTAAGAGACTCCATATATGGTGGGATGCCCGAATACGCCGCAAAATATTCCATGGGTCAGGAAAATGGTACGCATTGGGTGCCTGCCGAAGCTGATGTGTCCATTCGTCCCGGTTGGTACTACCACAAATCGGAAGATAACAAGGTCAAAACCTTGAAAGAATTATTGGATATCTACTATAAATCTGTCGGTCAGAATAGTACATTTTTATTAAACCTGCCTGTTGACCGAAGAGGTTTGGTTCATGAAAACGACGAAAGACAACTTAAAAAATTAACTGCACAGCTCAAGGAAGATTTTGCAACTAATTTGGCTTTGAAGGTAAAGGCAACCGCAGATCGTGTGCGTGGCAATGCTACTAAATTTAATGCCTCTAACAGCGTGGATGGCGACAAAAACACCTATTGGACCACTGACGATGGTGTGACCAAAGCGTCGATAACCATAGATTTCGAAGAACCAACAGTATTCAACAGGTTCTTGGTACAAGAATACATTCAGTTGGGGCAACGTGTAAAACAGTTTTCCTTGGAAGCTGAAATTGATGGAAAATGGAAAACCATTGACAACCAAACCACTATTGGATATAAACGTATTTTGAGACTGGATGATGTGAAAGCAACCAAAATCAGATTCAACATCGAAGATGCCAAAGGAGCTCCGTTAATTTCCAACATCGCCGTTTACCACGCGCCACTAATTGTTGATGTGCCTAAAATAAGCAGAAACAAACAAGGAGACGTAAGCTTACAAATGCCTGAAGAAGGGCTCACGGTTTACTACACCTTAAATGGAGAAGAACCCACCACGGCATCCTTGAAATACTCAGATCCATTTTTAATTGATCAACCAACGGTTATAAAAGCTTTTTCCATAGATCCTGAAACCCAACGTCAGAGTGAAATCATCACTGAAAGTTTCGATATCAATAAAAAACTTTGGAACATATCCAATGCAGATGGTTCCTCAATATCAGAAGAAGCCATTGATGAAAATCCATTAACCAATTGGGCTGCGACCAAACAGATGCTTTCCAATTATAAAATAGATTTAGGTAAAACTACCGACATAAAAGGATTTACCTATACACCAAGTCAAGGGAGATATGTTTCGGGCGTCATCACACACTATACTTTTTATGGCAGTACGGACGGTAATAATTGGACAAAATTATCTGAAGGTGAGTTTTCAAACGTGATATCGAACCCTATTCAGCAAAAAATCACATTTTCAAAAACTACTGAAGTAAAGTACGTCCGATTGGTTGCCGATAAAATAATGAATGGTAAGGATGAAGCGCTCATTGCTGAGATTGGCGTTATCACCGAATAAACGTTTAATAATAATAAATAGATCCCATGAAAACATCTTTAGCCTTAGTGGTTTCCTTGTTGTTTTTGGCTTGCAACAATCCGAACAAATACCAACTCAATTCCACGTCAGATTATCAAATCATTCCCAAACCTGTGTCCCTTGAAATGCATTCTGGAAGATTTTTAGTGAATTCAAACACGAAGGTAGCTGCTGTTTCAGAGTTAGAAAATGAAGGCGAATATTTGGCAGACATGCTCAGTCACCTGAGCAAAAAATCTGTTGCTTTTAAAACAGGTTCTTCCGGAAATATTTTACTAAAAATAGATGATACCATAGATAATGAAGAAGGGTATGAAGTTTTAGTTTCCTACGACAAAATTGTTATTTCTGGTAAAACGGCTAAAGGCGTATTTTATGGCATTCAAACCTTTAGACAACTCATGCCAGCTTCCTCTCAAAATGAAGAACTAACAATACCTGCAGTGAGTATTCAAGACCATCCACGGTTTGCCTATAGAGGGATGCATTTGGACGTTGCGAGGCACTATTTCCCCATTGAATTTATTAAAAAGTACATTGATTTAGTGGCCATGCACAAAATGAATACTTTTCATTGGCATTTAACCGAAGATCAAGGCTGGCGGATCGAAATTAAAAAGTATCCAAAATTAACTGAAATAGGCTCTAAAAGATATGGCACTATTATAGGTCATCATCCTGGAACTGGAAATGACGAAACGGAATACGGCGGATTCTATACCCAAGAAGAGGTAAAGGATATTGTAAAATATGCGACAGAAAGACACGTTACCGTAATCCCAGAAATAGAATTGCCCGGACATGCCAGCGCGGCGATTGCCGCCTATCCTTTTTTAAGTTGCTTCCCGGATGAGCCAACCATCGTTACTAATAATATGGGATCCAAAGCTGGAAAAGAAGTCCAAGCCAACGGCACACCTAAAATTGTTCAAGAAACCTGGGGTGTTTTTGACGACGTCTTTTGTGCAGGAAATGAAGAAACGTTCCAGTTTTTAGAAGATGTTTTGGCAGAAGTCATTCCATTATTCCCTTCGCAATACATCCATATTGGTGGCG
>JBBSRC010000139.1:0-4491 GCA_038243395.1 Flavobacteriales bacterium
ACGGCTACAGAGATAGCTGTAGGTAAGTGTAGAAGAGCTGAACGAATTGAACCAATGATGAAGCCTCGTAAGAAAGATAGGTGTTGTCGAAAGCAGGTAGCTACGTTTGTATCTGTGAGCAAAGTGTACCGGACGACCTGATTACTGGGTACACGGCAACCGGGGTAAAATTGGCAGGACTTCTATACAGGCTCTATTAAGGAACAAGAGAAATCTGTTTCGCTTTGTAAAATCGAGAGAGGAAGCAGACAGCATGGATGTGGCTGAGAGACAGGTGGCAGACCCAATCATAGTAGTGGAGAAGTGTTTGTAATGAACATGGAGCGAAGGTTTGGGCATGTTTAGTATTCAAAACAATTTACAACCCCACAAGGAATGATTGATTATTTTGAGACAAAATCACAACCGATCACAAGGCTGATGGTCTGGCAGGCGTACACAGAAGTAAGAGCCAACAAAGGGAGCTATGGTGTAGATGGTATGGACTGGGAATATTTGGAAACAAATGTAAAAACTGAGCTGTACAAACTATGGAATAGACTAGCCTCTGGCAGTTATTTCCCAAACCCCGTCAAACAAGTTGCCATACCGAAGAAAGATGGTGGGGAAAGGCTTTTGGGCATCCCCACCATTCTGGACCGAGTGGCTCAGCAAGTAGTAAAACACCATTTAGAAAAAGCATTAGAACCTATCTTTCATACAGATTCCTATGGCTATCGTCCGCATCGAAATGCACACCAAGCTGTAGCAAAGTCAAATTCAAGGGCATATAACTATGATTTTGCAATAGACTTAGACATCAAAGGATTTTTCGATAACATAGACCAGGGTCTGCTAGAGAAAGCATTAGTTCATTATTGCAAAGAAAAATGGGTGTTGATGTATGTAAAACGCTGGCTGAATGCAGGACTGATAACCAAGGATGGACAACAACACCCTACCATAAAGGGGACACCCCAAGGGGGAGTGATAAGTCCATTATTGGCAAACCTGTACCTACACGTAGTTTTTGACAAATGGATGAAACATAACCATCCAGATAATCCTTTTGAGCGGTATGCGGATGATATTATAGTTCATTGCAAAACAGAAAGGCAAACCTTGTTTGTGCTAAAAGCAATTGAGGAAAGAATGCAGATATGCAAGCTGGAACTACATCCATTAAAGACTAAGACAGTAAATTTAAGAGGACGTTCTGTAGAGAAGTACCCCAAAAGATATGACTTTTTAGGATTTAGCATACAACCATCAGGAGTAAGTACAAAAATGGGAGTGATGGCTATGCCAGGCACATTTGTAAGTATCAAATCAAAGAAAAGTATCCTATTAAAGATGAAGGAATGGAATATTCATAAATGGCGAAAGCCTATAGAAGAAATAGCCAAAGAACTGAATCCGAGAATAAGAGGAATAATAAACTACTATCATCGGTTTGAGAACAAGAGTATGCGCAGGGTATGGCATCAGTTGAATATACGGCTACTAAAGTGGATAAAATGGGAGAAAGATATGTACAAGTATGAAGCCTTAGAATGGCTGAAAAAGAAGTATAAAGAAAGACCCCTATTATTTGCCCATTGGGCATTGGTACATCCTTAAAGATAAATTATCTTTACGTGATTTAGAAACATGAAGAGCCGTATGAAGGGAGACTTTCACGTACGGTTCTGTGAGAACGCAAAGGTGAAATTCCTTTGTGTGACTCGATTACCTGCAACAATAAAAAACAAAGAGCAGACATTGTAAATAAAAATTACTTCTATTTTATTCAATTATTTGAAGAAACATATTAAATAATAACATTATGACTCAGTCCACCACCACTTCATTTCCAAAGGGTATCTTGATGATTGGCAGATTTATGCTTCTTTCTATATTAAGCATAATATCTAGATATTATGACATTAGGAACCATATTTTTCAAATTCCCGATTATCATTTTATAAATACTACCCTTGATGTATTATTCATAATCGGGGGATTACTTTTACTTTCAAAAAAAGTTGAATATGTACGAATAGTGCCTCTTATTATTGGTATCACACTTTTTTGTCGGGTTATAATGACGATTATAAGTGGAAATATGACAAGTAGTAGGATTATATTTATAATCTTAGGAATTGCTCTTGATGTCTTTTTTATAATTTACATCTTAAAACAGCTTAATCTATATATTAATAAAACCACGATAGCTCAATAAAAAGGAAGAAAAAAATTGCAGCAGGTAACAGCAAATTTGTTCAAAAATGGCTGACGGTGGTTTATGTAAAGTCATTCGTTATTTACTTAATTTGGTGCGGTGCGACATTGGTTCTGCAAGCAATGCCATTTATGCACAAATTAGCAAAACGTTAGCTGTAATTATATCAGAACGCAGACTGAAGTTTTTCATTGAGAAGGGATTTATCAAAAAGACCATCCTCATTTATTGACTTTATCAATAAGTCTTTAAGTGTTTTTTTTGTAACCGTTTTGTATCTCTCGTTTCTCAAACAATCAAGAACTAAATCTTTAACATTTCCGAGTGTTTCGTATGTTAGGTTCTTAATGTCAAAATGCATATCCTTATAGGCAGTAATAACAGTATCACCAGGAGTATTTTCCAGAATTAAACCTCTTGTTTTAAGCTCTTCCAGTTCAAAATAAATAATTTGTAAAGTGTTAAGATTTTCTTGCTTACTTCCTGTGACTAAGCATAAGATAGCTTGATTTAATTGATTTAAGTCTTCGATAAACCAAGTAGATAATTCATTGTTAAATGTCCTTAAACAAGAAGTAATAGCATCGGCGGGTGGATTGTTATTCTGTAAATAATCAAATTCCTCATTATCCCATTTTGCTCGACTTATTCTTCTTACTAAATAAGGCATAATTCTTCCTCAATATTTGATAATACTTCATTCTTGTATTCATCTAACCACTTGGGAGTTAAACTACAATTCTTTAAGAAAGTATAACTTTCAATTACATTCCAATTTTCAAAAACTCTGACCGCCATTTCTTTGACTTCTACGTTTTTATGACTTAAGGATGCGCCAGAGGTTACAATACCAAAAGATTTCAATAAGCCTTTGTCAAAGTTCCCAATAATCTTTAAGATGTTTACAAGAAATTTGGTGTCATTAAAATTAGAAATATAAATATCATTCAGCCAATCCTTTGTCACAAATTCATTTTCTCTAAATAACTCTTCTAATAAAATCTCTATATGATTTTTATAATCTATTTCTAGCTCTTGGCTTTTTAAGGTTGAAACAAAAATTGGTTGGAACTTTTCGATTAAATGCCTCTTGAATTCAGCATTATCTCTGATTGTAGATTTTATATTATTAGATAAGACAGTATTGTCTTCCGTTTTTATAATATCAACTCCAAAAGGATTGTATAAAGAATTTTCTGACTTCAAAAATCTAGGTTGTACTGCCATAAAATTTATAAATTATTGTAAGCTAATACTTTTTCAGCCAAGTTTATTGATTTGTCAATAAAAGTTTCAACGTCATCTTTGTTAAATCTCTTATCAACAATAAATGAGAGGGTATTAATGTCAATGACATTATGTACGCCTTTAAAATCAATTTCTTTATTATTAGAATTCAACTTTGCTTGGATAAACGAATTAACATTTGACACATTAACTATTTCATCCCTTAATTCGTTAACTTTTTTTCGAACAACAACCTTATTAGTCCATTCAATCGGCGAAAGTTCCTCTCCTAAAAAATCTGAACTTTTGTTATATTTCAAAAACGAAGTTTTCATATTAGCATCTGCTATAGGTACAAGTTTATCTATAACCAATCCTAACCTATAGAATTTTTTGCTGAATTTTTCTTCAATTAACTCTAAATACTGTAGTGTAAATTTTTTAAAATCTTCTAACGAAAAAACTTCATCAGTTTTAGACAAATCAAATGAATAAGTTATATTTAAAGAATCTTTGTGAAAAATGATTTCCCATTTCCTATCGAGTGAATTTAAACCTATTCTATTTATCAATTCCTGCTTAAAATCCTCGGGTTTATTTCCTTTCAAATTAAGTGAAACTTCTTGAACTTGTTTGGGTATAAAATTGTGAGGCAGAAATTTTCCCACAAAAAAATTAATTGTTTCAGAACTAGCGACAACTTCGTCATAATCTGCAAACAAGAAAACTTGAAACTTGAAAAAATTAGCTTCCATTTAAATTATAAATTAATCCGTTAAGGGATAATATTACACAAAAATACAAAAATAACTACAGCTAACAGTAAATTTGCACAAAAATGGCCGACAGTGGTTCAACTCAGGTTTTTCGTTAATTATTTAGTTCAGTGCGGTGCGACAACGGTTCTGCAAGTAATGCCATTTCTGCGCAAATTTTCAAAACGTGTGTGTCTTGAACAGGTTGCTTTAGCAATCTGATGCTTTAGAAGAGATGAGAGTAGGTCTCTCGGTGGCGACTTTCAGGAGTAGCCACCAAACCACTTTATGGTGCGATTGCTGAAAAGC
>JBBSRC010000140.1:0-4471 GCA_038243395.1 Flavobacteriales bacterium
AACTGGCCACATACCTGGAAAAATATATGTAAAATCAACGGATCAAATATCTGCAGAAGATCGCATATTATTTGAAAGTGTCGCCAAAATAATCATCAGCGACAGAAACGGTCTTTTATCTGAGCAAATACCTGGGCGATATAGAGAAACAGGCTCAGCCCCGTTATTGGAAATTGTACCACAAATTAATGGAGAAATACCTCCAGAAAATGTCTCCTTGCCAACGGATATTAAATACTTCAACGGTACGGGAGGGTTTACGGCAAATGGGAACGAATATAAGATTCTAGTGGATAATCATGCGACCACCCCGGCACCTTGGGTTAATGTGATCGCAAATCCTATTATTGGAACGGTAGTTTCTGAAAGTGGCTCGGCTTATACTTGGGCAGTGAATGCTCATGAATACCGCATTACGCCGTGGCATAACGATCCAGTGACGGACGACAGTGGCGAAGCTTTTTACTTGAGAGATGAAGAAAGTGGAGTGTTTTGGTCGCCAGCGCCATTTCCTGTGAAAAGTGAATCAAATTATATCACGACCCATGGCTTTGGTTATAGCAATTATGAGCATATAGAAAACGGGATATCTTCCAACATGAAAGTTTTTGTGGACAAAGACGCCCCTGTTAAATTTGTGGTGCTTACTGTAAAGAATAAAACGGACCGTCAGCGAAAAATCTCCACAACGGGCTACATGGAAATTATTTTAGGCAACGTTCGCTCCAAAACCAATATGCATATTCTTTCAGAGCATGATGCGAATAATGGCGCGTTATTTTTCCGAAATAGGTATAATGATGGGTTTGCTGATCGCGTGGCATTCTTCAAAATTATTGGTGCTGGTCAGTATAGTTATTCCACCGACCGCTCCAAGTTTATGGGGAGAAACAGAAACTTATCTGATCCTCAGGCCATGTACCGCCAAGATCTTAGAGGAAGAATTGGCGCTGGACATGACACCTGTGCCAGTTTGCAAGGGAAATTTAATTTATTGCCAGGCGAGGAAAGAGAAATTGCGTTTCTGATTGGCAGTGGCGATAATACGGACACAGCGGTTCAACTCACGCAGACTTTTTCAGACCTCAATTCTATAAATAAGTCATTCGACCAAATAACGAATTACTGGAATGAGATTGTCAATATTGTACAGGTTGAGACCCCAGATGAAGCGTTAAATCTTCTGGCCAACGGATGGCTTACCTACCAAACCATTGCTTCAAGATTGTTTGCCCGCAGTGGGTTTTATCAATCTGGTGGCGCTTTTGGTTTTAGAGACCAAATTCAGGATGTGCTGTCCTTATTACACAACAAACCTGAACTGGCGCGAGAACAAATCCTTCTAAATTCGTCACGACAATTTAAGGAAGGTGATGTTCAGCATTGGTGGCATCCACCGGAAGGACGTGGTGTGCGCACCAATTGTTCGGACGACCTTTTATGGTTGCCATTTGTGGTTTATAGATATTTAAATGTTACGGGTGATCTGGAAATTTTGAAAGAACAAACCAGGTTTTTAGAATCCAGATTATTAAATGAAGATGAAGATTCGCTCTATGATTTACCGACCATCGCAAGTGCAAGTGTAGATCTATACCACCATTGTCGTTTGGCGATACAACATAGTCTTCGTTTTGGAACACATGGTTTGCCATTAATGGGTTCAGGTGATTGGAATGACGGGATGGATCAGGTCGGAAACAAGGGCAAAGGGGAAAGCGTTTGGTTGTCATTTTTCTTATATGACATTCTTACTAATTTTGCGAAAGTGGCCACTGATTATGGTGATGTCGAATTTGCCGCAATTTGTAAGGATGAGGCTTTTAAATTACAATCCAATATAGAAAAATCCGCCTGGGACGGGGAGTGGTATAAACGCGCCTGGTTTGATGACGGAACGCCATTGGGCTCAAAAGTAAATGACGAATGCAGCATTGATGCCATCTCCCAAAGTTGGTCGGTTTTGACTAACGCGGCACCTGAAGGCAGAAGAAATCAAGCGATGGATTCCTTAAATAAACATCTTGTAAAAAAAGATATAAAAATCATCCAGCTTCTTGATCCGCCGTTTGATAAATCCGATTTGAATCCGGGGTATATCAAAGGATATGTGCCTGGAGTAAGAGAAAATGGAGGGCAATATTCCCACGCTGCTATCTGGACATTAATGGCTTTTGCCGCTCTTGGCGACAGGAAGAGAGCTTACGAGCTTTTCAGTATGGTACAGCCAATTAATCATGCTTTAAATAAGCAAGACGTGCAAATCTATAAAGTAGAGCCTTATGTAATGGCAGCTGATGTTTACGCAAATGAAACCCACAGAGGACGTGGCGGTTGGACTTGGTACACGGGTTCATCAGGCTGGATGAATCAATTCATTATGGGCTCGCTTCTGGGAATGGAAATCCTAGTGGATCAAATTAAATTCACACCGTGCTATCCAGAAGAATGGCCTTCCATTACAATAACCTACCGTTATAAAACTAGCACTTACACTATTATAGTTTTTCAAGAGAAAAATATTGAAAGTTCATGGTGGAAAACGGAAAATGAGCGGGGCACAGGAAATATTTTCTCTCTTAAAGATGATGGGATGGAGCATCAGGTTGAGGTTCATGTCTTGATATAGCAATTGCTATTCGCGATGTAATGTGCGCTACTCAAAATAATTGGACGTGCTAAATTTACATTGCTTTCAGCCTGAATAATTTTGAGAACTTTGGCCAATACTTATTATGAGACATTGTTCCAAGAATGACTGTTATTCCAGCATATGTTTTATAAACAGTGATCTATTAGAACAAAAGAAGGTCGCCTAAATATTTTTAGGCGACCTTTCTTTTTTATACGATGGGAAATAAAATTGTGATCATTATTAGCTTAGATTCAACTAAGCACATCGTGGTTATTTCTTTACTCAGAACACCGCAAATATTATTCTATGGACTGTACTTGCTCTCGTTTTTTATAGCGGTGTCTCAATTATCTTAACCTTATAAATCCAGTTTTCGTTTCACTTCCTCACTCAGTGCAACCATACCTTCTGGTCTATGCATGAGCTGCTCTCTTCGGGCTTCACGATCCTTCCGAAGTTCTTCTCGTTGAATCTCCGTTCTTTTGGCAGCATCCGAGATATATGATTCTGTTTGTTTGCGGATAGTTTCTTGCAATTCTTGTTTTTTCTTTTGCTGATAGACTTTGAGGTCCTTCTGGTTCTGTTCGTGTTTGGCTTGCTTGTCTTCTATGTCCTTATCTTGAGCATGAAGGCCAGAAATAGAAAAGGTTGCAATCAATGGACTCACAAAAATACGTTTCATAATAAAATAATTTTAGGTTAATAAATTTTTAATAATTGTGATCTTAGAGAAAACTGAGATTTATAATTCTATCGGTTTTCTTTAACGGTATTAAATTTTTCTATAATCTAGAATCTTGCACTGATTTGTTTTAGGTCATTTCAGAAAATTCAAGGTTTTTTAAATTTTTTACTACCTATAAGATTATCACGTTTTGAAATCTCGAAATCTTGGATCTTTTAATTTTGAGAAGGTTCACTTTTCATTAAACACTAACTTAGCTGATTATCAGTAGGTTTCCAATGACCTGCATCACTTCGGCGGTCTTCTATAAAAGTGTACAGTTGAATTCTCTCTTAAAGGTAAGGGAAAGCAGCGCGAGGTTAAGAGCCATAATTTGAAGGAAAACTTTTTAAAAAAGAAATCCGGATAATTAAAAGTAAGTCGGTTTCTGAAATCTCATCTTTAAATAACTTTTGTTAGAATGAAAAGTTTAGTATTGATTTTAGATTTAAATAAAGAGATTGATGTTACACTGTCCTAGTTAAGTGGATACTTCTTATTGTACTAGTTTTTTAAGATATGACACTCTATTTGCGGGTGGGGAAAATTTCTTATAATTAGTGGGTCAAATTTGCTGTTGGTTAATAGAGCCTATAGGTATTCAATGTAGTAGCTTATCAAACGGAGTAGCATTATTTAAAGTCAATTGATTTAAAATAAGTATTTCAAAAGAAACATCAATCTTTGGTTTAACCTTGGTATGCTTTTTTACTTTTGACCATCATTCGGCCAGTGATGTTCGATGATTGTTGCTGATTTAGGTGTCGAGCCAGAATAACATTGAGAATATTTCAGAAGTCTGTTTTTCATTTGTCTGATTAAACAATAACAAAGATGAAAGTTCAATCCACTAAATAGTAAGTGAGTTTAAATTTAAGCAGCTATTTGAAAATGACAACCACTGGTATGGTTTTAAAATTCAATGTTGACCAATTGTGAACTATCGATATGAATAGCAGGATAGGTATTAATGGGTCAACACAAAAAGTTGTGGAGTAACTAAAATTAAAAGAACTTTGGAGCAAAAATTTCTATGTCCTCTGATTCACTTTTATCTATTGCCAATCTATTACTTCCAGAAGTGCTTGTAAGCTATTTTGATCTCAAAAAAC
>JBBSRC010000141.1:0-4177 GCA_038243395.1 Flavobacteriales bacterium
AAGACGCAATCATCTTCGTTAAGACATTAATCGGGTTCGCTACGGCACCACCATATAAACCAGAATGCAGATCTCTATTTGGACCCGTTACTTCCACTTCCACATAGCTCAGGCCTCTTAATCCTGTAGTAATGGATGGTGTGTCTTTTGAAATCATGCCCGTATCAGAAATTAAAATAACATCGTTTTTTAATTTCTCTTGATTCTTCTTTACGAATTTTGCGAGATTCACACTGCCAACTTCTTCTTCGCCTTCAATCATGAACTTGACATTGCAAGGTAACTGATTGGTGGAAGTCATAAATTCCATCGCTTTGACGTGCATATACATTTGGCCTTTATCATCACAAGCACCACGGGCGAATATAGCACCTTCGGGATGTATGTCTGTTTTTTTGATGACGGGTTTAAACGGTGGAGAAGTCCACAATCCAATCGGGTCAGCAGGCTGTACGTCATAATGCCCATAAACTAAAACGGTGGGTAAATTTTTGTCAATAATTTTTTCGCCGTAAACAATAGGGTAGCCTTCAGTTTCACAGATTTCGACATGGTCACAACCTGCTTTTTCTAAGCTTTTTTTAACGGCATCCGCTGTTTTTAGAACATCTTTTTTAAATGCGGAATCAGCACTTACAGAAGGGATTTTAAGTAATTCAATAAGTTCATCTATAAATCGGTCTTTATTTTTTTCTACGTAGCTGTCTATATTTTGCATCTTTAAGTTTTAGGTATTTCCTTGATCGCCATGAGGATCACGGAAATGTGGTTTTTCTAGTAATTCAAAAGTACGAAAAATGAAGCGAATTTTCTTAGCCAAAGTTATTTGATTATTCCAAGGAATGTTTATATTTGCATCCCGATAATAATCGGAGCCTATGCAGGTGTGGTGGAATTGGTAGACACGCTAGACTTAGGATCTAGTGCCGCGAGGTGTGGGAGTTCGAGTCTCCCCACCTGTACAAAAGGATAAGCTTCTCAAATTGAGAGGCTTTTTTTGTGGACATATTTTATATCTTGGATTGTGGGGAGACGAGAAGTTTACCCTGAGCAGAGCCGAAGGGAGTCTCCCCACCTGTACAAAAGGATAAGCTTCTCATTTTGAGAGGCTTTTCTTTGTGAAATGACGTAACTTAAAATTTTGGATTGTGGGGAGACGAGAAGTTTACCCTGAGCAGAGTCGAAGGGAGTCTCCCCACCTGTACAAAAAGATAAGCTTCTCATTTTGAGAGGCTTTTTTTGTGAAATGACGTAACTTAAAATCGTGGATTGTGGGGAGGCGAGAAGTTTACCCAAGCTAGCGCTCGTTTGTAACGAGTGCCCACAACCATTTCTTTCGTTGATAACAAGTTGTATATTAGTAACATGGGTAGGAAATATAAATTCCATAACAAAGCAGGTCTCTATTTTGTTTCGTTTACAACCGTGTATTGGCTGGACATATTTACAAGACAAATCTATTTCAATGTATTAGCAAACAGTGTCACTTATTGTAGGTCGAAAAAAGGTATGGAACTTTACGCCTATTGTTTTATGCCAAGTCATGTCCACATGGTTTTTCGTTCTGCGAATGAACAGCCTATGGAACTATTGAGGGACTTTAAGAAACATACATCTAAAAAGATTGTTGAGGCAATAGCCAACAACTCACAAGAAAGCAGAAAGGAATGGTTGCTATGGCTATTGGAACGCGTTGTAAAGAAATCAGCCAACGTATCTCAATTCCAGTTTTGGCAACATCATAACCAGCCTATTGAACTTTGGACTGACAAAGTCATCAAGCAAAAGATCAACTATATTCATAATAATCCAGTGGTTATTGGATTGGTAACAGATTCGATACACTATAAATACTCAAGTGTACGGAATTATCAGGACGATTATACAGCGCTTGAAATTGATGACCCTGATTTTCTGGGGTAATATTCCTATGCCTGACTTATTTGGTATGACCCTTTCTGAAAGCGAGCCAAGTCCTATTTTGTGTCTTTTGCAAAAGAGCGTTAGCAAGTTGAATTTCCAGTTACTCTATAAATAAAGCAATTAATTATACATATAAACGATTTTTATAAATTCCTGATTATTGATAATGAATTTCAAGTATTGGTAACCAGTATTTTAAGTTTTATATCATCTTGAGAAATAATTTTTAGTATTTAATAACTCTTTAACATATTTTACTAGCTTTGATTAGATTACTATAAAATCATCATTTGTGAATCAACTAAAATTTAATTTTATGAATATAGAGAATTTGAGTAAACAGGATATGTTTGAAAAGATTTTCAAAGAACATATGAAGGTTGAGACTTATTCAAAGTCGATCGAAAGTCTTTTCAGTATTCGATCAAAAAACAAAATTGATTTCGCTCCATATTATCAAAGAAACTACGTTTGGGATTCCCATAAGGCTTCATACTTTATAGAAAGCATTCTGATGGGAACAGAAATTCCTCCTTTAATTTTCTTTAATAGTAAAGATTCTATTGAAGTTATTGATGGAAGGCAGAGGTTTGAAACTATTTTAAGGTTTATGAATAATGAATTTGCACTCACTGCTAAAGGGCTTAGTGTTCTCAAGCAGTTGAAAGGATATACCTGGGATAGTATGAGTAAAAAACACCGAGATATTATAGACGTATTTTTAGATGCAAAAATTAGAATAATAGAATTCCGATTGGTAAATACACCTCCATTAAATATTCTTCTTCAGGATAAGGTGAAAAAGGAAATATTTTCAAGATATAATTCAGGTATTACTCCTTTAAAAAGAGATGAAATAGATAATGCAATTTATGATAAGGACGACTTATCTAATTTCTTTAAAAAACACTATAAGAATAATCCGAAGGATAAAGAACTCGTTTTCAGCAATTTCTTTAAGCAGCCCGTAAATGCCGTCATAGAATACCCAGCCGAAAAAATAATGTCTTTTACAAGACGATCACTTGTATTAGCTTTATACCCAATCAATTATTATGTTAGAGGAACGGGAAGAACTAATGTTTTAGCTAAACTCTATGAGTATTTTTCTGATTCTAATATAGAAAATAAGCAAGCTGTTCTCACTAAATATTTTCAAAAAATAGAGTTTCTGAATAAAGTGAGAAATTTTTCAGAAGTTAAAAATTTGGAAAACAACAGACTTGCGCTCGAATGCTTTTTATGGGGTCTTAACATTTTAGACTTAGAAGAAATTCCTTATGGAGATTCTGATGAATTTATCTCCGAAATAGCTAATAATATCAATGATAATATTAGCTATTACACCTTAGTTGATTCAAACTTTTCATCTGAGATTATGACAAGGTTTCTTAGCGCATCAAGTTTTCTTTCTAAAAAATTTAATATTCCGTTTGATAAATATATTTCGGCTGACGAAAAAACCAAAAAAAAGATAAAAGAATTTAATAAGATAGAAGAAAGTTCAACACGATTGTCTGAATTAGAATCTTTACGTTTATCGAAACCTGAACCAGTAAATAATTCTATCGATGATATTATGAGAGTAATGACTCGGAGAAGATATATGATTAGGCCATCTTATCAGAGAAAGGAAGTAATAAACATTAACAAAGCGTCTGCAATCATTGAAAGTATTTTATTAGGTATTAAATTGCCTCCGATTTTTGTTTTTAAGAGAATTGATGGAATAAGTGAAGTAATTGATGGACAACAACGACTATTGACATTGCTGGGGTTTATAGGTGAAGACTACCTTGATGAAAACAATAAACTTGCTTCATCAAAAAATCATAAATTTAAATTGAGAAATCTTAGAATTTTAAAAGAATTAAATGGAAGCTCATATACAGATTTGAGTGAAGACGAAAGAAATAAAATTTTAGATTTCCAAATATACGTTGTAGAAATAGATGCAATTCAAAACCCTAATTTTGACCCTGTGGATTTATTCATAAGGTTAAATGATAAACCTTATCCAATACGAGAGAACTCATTTGAAATGTGGAATTCCTGGGCCGATGTAAATGTAATTAGTGAAATCAGACAATTAAAAAATTCTGTTGATGAGTGGTTGCTGTGTTCAAGTCATAAGTGCAACAAACTTATTATTTAGAGTTTCAATAGGACTAAGATAATTGAATTTTCTAATAGGTCTGTTGTTGATTGATAGTTCTACTTGTTTAATTCTTTGCTCGGTAATATCTCTCAGATC
>JBBSRC010000142.1:0-3785 GCA_038243395.1 Flavobacteriales bacterium
ACGTTACCAAGCATATCATATAATCCGACACTGTTAGGAGCAAAGGATTTTGTCGGTGCAATTAATGCAAAGCCATCCACACTTTCATTTTTTACAGGGAAAGTGCCTTGCCAGGTATTTGCGGAAGTGTTAAGTTGAGTAGGGTCATTTCCCCAAGTGTAAATATCCTTAGTATCTATTCCTTGTGCTGCAGATTCCCATTCGGCTTCGGTGGGCAAACGTCGGTTCGCCCATTTGCAATATGCCAGTGCGTCTTCATAAGCAATGTGCACTACAGGGTAATCCTCTTTACCCTCAAGATTGCTTTTTGGCCCTTCCGGATGTTTCCAATTGGCGCCGATCTTCCAAAGCCACCATTGGGTGTAATTATCCATATTAGCCACCACGTTGACATCCTTGTTAAATATTAAACTTCCTGGTTGTAGGATGCTGTCTGCAGGTTTAGGAGTGCCTTCCGGAAGTTCTTTTTTCATTTCTTCCCAGTCAATTGGGCGTTCGGCAACCGTAATATAATTTGTAGCCTCTACAAAAGCTTTATACTGTGTATTGGTTACTTCTGTAATATCCATAAAAAAACCATCTACCGTAACCTCATGGGCAGGCTGTTCTCTGGGCAAGGCAAATTGATCTCCTTGTTTTGCACCCTGGGTAAATGTTTTTCCGTCCACCCAAACCATGCCTTCTGGTGCATGAATGTCTTTGGGTTGTTCCTTTAATAATATATGCTCTGGAACTTCAACAATACGTTCTTTTTTTTCGGCGGAAGGGTTCTTGCAACCCGAAAAAGCGAATAAAAGGCACGTTGAGAAGAATAGGTTTTTAGATATATAATGTGACATAATGAAAGATTTCAACAGAGAATTGTGTTTGATTTAAGACTCGAAAGCTTAAATCTTGAAATGTAAATTTACGCAAAAAAAAGAATTTGCCCATTTAACTTCAAGCTTCTTCCATAAAACATAAACTGATCTACGAGTCAAGAACCTACCAAAACTGTGGGAAATAATTAGTAAGACTGGTTGTGGCTATCGTAAAAGTTGTGCCAAAAAGTCGAGGAAAGCAGTCCCGAAACTTCACAAAAATCTAATGTTTTGCAATGAATTATTAGGCAATAAAGGAGCGATCTTATTTATAAAACAAAGACATTGAACAATAGTTCTAATTCGTTTTCGGGATCTTTACACAGTCCGGGATGGGTTTTTGAACTTTGGATGATGGTGCTTCGTGTGGCCGCCAACCATCTAAACCGATCAGATATTTCAAATTGGCCAATAGCGCCACCTTCCGGAATTCCTTGACATATAAGTTCCCATGCTTTTAAGTGTTTATTCAGCATTTCAATGTCTAAGTCTTCTGAAAAAACTGCTAGTTTCCCTTGATCAATTTGATATTTGACCCCCAGAAATTTTTTTCGTTTAGAGAAAAGAATTACACCCACATTAATGAATTCTTCTCGCTCTACTTTTGGAACCACTCTGATAATGGCATATTCATAAGTGACTTTATCTTGCATCTTGAGCTTCTTTTGCTAATACATCAATCATCGAAAGTTTAGTGGTCAGATAAAGTTTATATGCAGCTCTCATCTCATCTGGAGACAATGAATCTGATTGATGAATGAGCCAGTCTTCAGGAATATTCGCGATAATTTCTTCAATTTTAGAAGTTGTAAGCATTAATTCGATGCTCTTTGCCGCCGCAGGTATCTGCGTAGCCTGCGCTAATAAAACGTGATCTTTTATGAGCGGAAATGTTCTGGTTAAATGGTTTTCCCAAGTTGGCCAATTATGATGAAAATAAAAGCTGGCACCGTTGTCAATAATCCACAGTTCTTTATTCCAAATTAGGACATTCGGATTTTTTGGTGTTCGGTCAATATTGCTGATAATACTATCTAACAGAACCACTTTAGAAGCAAGGAGGCCGTCTACTAGCGTTACCAAGGGATCAAAAGTGATAGCTCCCGATAAAAAATGAAGTCCGAGATTAAGGCCTACACTAAATTTAAGTAAATCCTGAATTTCTTCATCAGGTTCTGTTTTACTGAAAGAATCATCGAGGTTCATAAAGACGACTTCTGGAACTTTTAGGCCGATAGTTCGTGCCAATTCGCCGCCAATAAATTCGGCAATAAGTGCTTTTTTACCTTGTCCGGCGCCGCGAAATTTTAGCACATACATAAAGCCGTCGCTGGCTTTAACAATGGCGGGCATAGAGCCGCCCTCACGTAATGGCATAACATATTGCACCACATCTACGGTGCGAATATCAAGTGTATTCATAAAGACGAAGATACTAAAAATGAAAACTGCTTAGGAACCAATACAACAGATAGTTCGACCAATCACATTTTTTTTTGTGGTTTCAAGGTTAACAACATCCAGTAGAAGGCGAACATGAGCTTGTGCTCTCTGAAATCTCAGATAATTTTACTTTTGGTTTTTCTCCAGCTTTCCCTGCTTTTTGTGCATATACAGTAATGCTGAAAATACCTGTAGTTTCTTTATTGAAGGCATTGGCTTCATCTTGTGAAAGATATTTGATCAGGATGTCATCAGGAATCGTGATTGGTTTTTCCGTTTGAATGGTTACGTTTTGAAAACCTTGATCTGTGATCAATTTGAGATATTCTGATTTCTGAATAGCGCCTGCAACACAGCCTGCATACATTTCAGCATCATTTCTTAGAGCATCAGGAAGATCGCCAACCAATACAATATCTGAAATGCTAAAGTGTCCGCCAGGTTTTAATACGCGATGGATTTCCTCAATGACTTTTTGTTTGTTGGGAACGAGGTTCAACACGCAATTGCTGACAATTACATCAGCAACAGCATCATTGACGGGCATCGCATCGATATCACCTTCTCTGAACTCTACGTTATTGTAACCTAATTTCTCTGCATTAATCCGTGCTTTTTCAATCATGATGGGCGTGAAATCGATGCCAATGACTTTACCTTCTGCACCTGCTTCGTGGCGCGCCACAAAACAGTCATTTCCGGCACCTGAGCCCAAATCGATAACTGTATCTCCTTTATTTATTTTGGCGAATTGCGTTGGAAGTCCGCATCCCAAACCTAAATCAGCAGCTTCATAATAACCATGAGATTCAGAATAGTCATCCATCATGATATTATAAATTTTGTTGGAAGACGGGGTGGCTCCGCAACATGAGGCTGCATTTTCGGCTTTTCCTTGTTCGGCAATTTTCGCATAGCGTTCCTTGACGATGTCTTTTAATTCTTGTTCTTTATTCATGGTCATTGATTTTTATCGATTATTTTCAGTTGTCTTAACAGCACTCTTCCTTTATGGCAATATCTTGATTTAAAAATCCAGACATAATTTGCTTCATTTTTGTCCAATTTTTGACGTCAATGCAGTAACACACTCGTGTGCCTTCAATCGTGCCTTTAATTAGACCTAAATTTTTCAATTCTTTTAAATGTTGGGAAATCGTGGGTTGTGCCAATCCGATTTCATTGACGAGATCTCCGCAAACGCAGGCATCCATTTTAAATAAATGTTGTAAAATTGCTACTCTTGCAGGATGACCAAACACCTTTGCGAATTTTGAGATTTCGTTTTGCTGCTCGGTAAAAATCTCAGTTTTGGATAGGCCCATAAGTACATGCTTTATTCATTGCAATATTACGATTAATCACTTTATTTATTAAAATATTTATCTTTTTTTTATGAAAATCATCCTGTATTTTAATTCCAAAGTGTGGATTATTATTGTAGAAATTGACTGTACCCGGAAATTTGCGAAGTGTAATGAC
>JBBSRC010000143.1:0-3499 GCA_038243395.1 Flavobacteriales bacterium
AGGTTTATGGAATGTAGTGGAAGCTGTAGATTTGGATAATGATGGCGACCTGGACCTGATTTTGGGAAATCAAGGTAGCAATACGACTTATAAGTTTAATACGTTTGCGCCTATGAAAATGTTTATCAATGATTATGATAATAATGGAACTATCGAACAGATTTTTACGCGATACATTAATGGTGGCGATTATCCGGTGCACATGAAAAAAGAGCTCACGGCTCAAATAGTTTCTTTAAAAAAGAAAAACCTTAAAGCTTCAGATTATGCTAAACGCACCATCGATGAGCTTTTTCCGGAAATTGATTTGAAGAGCACTATCGTGAAACAGGCAAATATATCTGAATCCGTAATTGCTATCAATGAAGGCAATGGCAATTTTACTATAAAAAAATTGCCAACTATGGTACAGCTATCTTGTGTAAGTGCCATTAGCTGTTTAGATGTGAATGGAGATGGATTAATGGATATTATTTTAGGAGGAAATGACTTTGAATTTAAACCTCAATATTCGCGATTGGATGCCAATTTCGGTTCTTTATTAATTAATAAAGGAAATAATGAATTTGAGTGGGAGCCGTATGCTACAAGCGGATTTTTTGTTAGAAATGAAATCAAGCACATTGCAAAATTTAAGGATAAAAGTGGTGCTATGTATATAATAACAGCAATAAACAATGACATTCCAAAAATTTTTAAAATCAGTAAATAGCATAACACTCTTTGCGTGTTTACTTTTCCTTTTTGGCTGTGAAAAAGAGGAGGTGGCAGTGTTTACAAAACTAGATTCTGACGCGACCAATATTAATTTCATAAATAAGTTGACAGAAACTAAAGACCTAAGTATACTTGACTATCTGTATTTTTATAATGGTGGCGGTGTGGCCATTGGAGATATTAATGGCGATGGTTTAGTAGACCTGTTTTTTTCAGGAAATCAGGTTAAGAACAAATTATATCTCAATATAGGAAATATGCAGTTTGAGGATATTTCTCAAGCGGCAGGTATTGAAGGTAATAGCTCATGGAATACAGGAGTTACGATGGCTGATGTTAATGGCGATGGGTTGTTGGATATTTATGTATGTGCGGTTGTGGGTATCAATGGATTTTATGGACATAATGAACTGTTTATAAACAATGGCGACAACACGTTTACGGAGTCCGCTGCAGAATATGGTTTGGACTTTGAGACGTTTAGTTCATCTGTGGCTTTTTTCGATTATGATTTGGATGGCGACCTGGATATGTACCTTCTTAATCATGCCGTGCACACCCAACAATCTTTCGGAAGAGCAGATTTACGATTTCAACGCAACTTGCAATCTGGAGATAGATTAATGCGGAATGATGGTGGAACGTTTACGGATGTTAGTCAGGAAGCCGGTATTTTCGGTGGGTCTAATGGCTATGGTTTAGGTTTGGCCATTGCCGATTTTAATCAGGACGGCTATCCTGATATTTACGTTGGGAATGATTTTCATGAAGATGATTATTATTATATAAACAATGGAGATGGCACCTTCACGGATAAAATGAGGACGTCTTTTGGGCATACTTCCAAGTTCTCCATGGGAAATGACGTTGCAGATATCAATAATGATGGTTTGCCGGACATTTTTACTTTAGATATGAATGCTGAAGATGAGAAGGTTTTAAAGTCTTCTGAAAGTGATGAAGATATTCAAATCCAGAAATTGCGAACAGGTCAATATGGCTATTACAATCAATTTATGCGCAACATGATGCAAGTAAATCAGCCCGATGGAACTTTTCAGGAAACGGCTTTATTAAGTGGTATAGCATCCACAGATTGGAGTTGGAGTGCATTGTTTGGCGATTATAATCAAGATGGTAAGCAGGATCTGTTCATTTCGAACGGAATTGAAAGACGACCGAACGATCTCGATTATATCAAATATGTGTCCAATGATCAAATATTGGATAAAATCAATAAAACGAATTTAGTCGATCATGAAGCCTTATTAAAAATGCCTTCCGGCAAAGTACCGAACTATATATTTAGTGGCGAAGGAAATCTAATTTTTAAGGACAGATCACAAACATGGTTTAACCACAATCCACCCTCCGTTTCCAATGCTTCGGCCTGGGGTGATTTAGACAATGATGGCGATTTGGATTTGGTAGTCTCTAATTTGAATGATCTGATTACAGTTTACGAAAATCAAACAAATAAAACAGACCACAGTTACCTTAAAGTAAAATTCAATTATTTAAAACCCAACGGTTATGGTATTGGCACAAAAGTTTATGCCTATTTAAATGGGAAGTTACAGTTTAAGGAATTATACACTACCCGCGGTTTTCAGTCGACATCAGAACCTATTATTCATTTTGGTTTTGGTAAAGCAACACGTATAGATTCTCTAAAAGTGATTTGGCCCAATAAAACATTCCAAGTACTAAAGGACATTAGATTGAATCAAACGCTCGTCCTGAAGCCAGAAAACACTAAACCTGTGAAACCGATTAATTTTATTAGCAACCAGAGGTTCGAATTAGTTGAGGGCAGCCTTGGCATTGATTCTACTCATGAAGAAGATAATTATATAGATTTTTTAAAACAAAAACTAATCCCTTATCAAATTTCTGATAAAGGACCTGCAGTGGCTGTAGGCGATTTAAATGGAGATGGCAAGGAAGATATCTTTTTTGGGGGTTCAAAGTTTAAAGCACCAAAGGTTTTTATACAAGGCGATTCATCTTATGTATCCAGAAGCTACCCAATTTTTGAGAAAGATTCCATTACCGAAGATGTGTATGCGTTGATAGCAGATTTAAACAATGATAAAAAAAACGATTTGTTTGTTGTAACCGGGGGTGGACATTTTTATGACAAAATGCAGCCCTTGCAGGATAAATTTTACACACAAGATTTAGATGGTAAATATTCGAAACAACAGTTGCCTGAATATTTCGGTAATGCTTCTGTGGTTAAGGCATGCGATTTTGATAAAGATGGCGATTTGGATTTGTTTGTTGGTGGATATGCTGTTACGAATGATTTTGGTAAAATTCCCGATTCCTTTCTGTTAGTAAATAACCAAGGCACATTTTCCATTGCTGAGGGTAATTACCAAATGGGCATGGTAACGGATGCTATCTGGGACGATTTTGACGGTGACGGCTTTATGGACTTGATTGTTGTGGGCGAATGGATGTCGCCAAAATTCTATAAAAACACAAATGGAAAACTTATTGAAGTACCTAAAATAAATAATCTCAATGGTCTGTGGCAAACCATTATTCCGTTTGATATTGATAATGATGGGGATACAGATTATTTGTTGGGTAATTGGGGAATGAATACAAAATTTAAGGCTTCAGAAGAGTTTCCAATGCTGATGTACTATGGCGATTTTGATGATAATGGCCAGACTGAAACCATTGTTTGTACCGAAAAAGACGGCCTTTACTATCCGATTTTAGGCTTGGATGAACTTTCCAGCCAATTGGTATTTCTAAAGAAAAAATTCAA
>JBBSRC010000144.1:0-2785 GCA_038243395.1 Flavobacteriales bacterium
GACGCCGTTGGGCGTTGGTACATCCATAAAGATAGAAGTATCTTTAGGTGATTTATGGACATGAAGAGCCGTATGAAGGGAGACTTTCACGTACGGTTCTGTGAGAACGCAAAGGTGAAATTCCTTTTCGTGACTCGATTACCACCAATACACCGAATTGCATGGCTATAGACCTGGCAGATTTAATACTAAAACTAAATAAATTTAATATCATGGAAAAGACTCCTTTTAATTCTTACAAAGAATTATTTAAAACAGAAACAGGACTAGACGCTGATGAAAATATTGGATTATATATCCAGTATTATACTGGAATAATCAACCACAAGTGTTTACAAACGTTAATAATAATTGCAAATAAGGGGAATGTATAAACTCTTCCGATTTTAACCTAATAACATGATTATTAATTCTTTTGTCTAATTATCGACTAATCCATTAATAACTCAATTTTTTTTGGTTAAATTTTCTTCTATAAAAATAAGTTATGTATCAAACGCGGTTTTTTTGAAATATTCAACTAAACGGGGTTTTCGTTTTTATTGTTTTATTTGTAAGTTGGTTTTATTAAAAATGTGTATTAATAAGTTGACTACAACTAATCAAAGATTATATGGTTTCAAAAATAAGCAAAATAACGGTCGAAGAGAAAATAATCAATATATCAACACATAATGACCAAGATTATATCTGTCTAACTGACATAGTACGTGGAGAAGAAGGTAATGACCACATTAGAAATTGGATGAGAAACAGAAACACTGTGGAATTCTTAGGTTTATGGGAGCAACTATACAACCCGGATTTTAAAGGTGTCGAATTCGACACCTTTAAAAAAGAAGCAGGTTTAAATTCATTTAATTTGACACCTAAGAAATGGGTTGAAAAAACAAATGCCATCGGGATAATTTCAAAAAGTGGTAAAACAGGCGGAACTTATGCGCAAAGAGATATAGCGTTTGAATTCGGAGCTTGGATAAGCCCTATGTTTAAACTTCTCTTGATAAAAGAGTTTCAACGTTTAAAAGAAATTGAATCTGACAAATACAATTTGGAGTGGAATGTCAATCGAGTACTGAGCAAGATAAATTACCATATTCATACGGATGCTGTAAAAAACCACATTATACCAAAATCAAACTATTCAATAGATAAGCAGTGGATTGAATATGCCGAGGAAGCAGATTTGTTGAACGTAGCTTTATTCGGTTGTACAGCAAAGCAATGGAAAGAAGTTAATCAAGCTCAATTTTTACAAGGTAATAACATGAGGAATTTTGCAAGTATAAATGAATTAACCGTTATGTCTAATTTGGAATCCTTAAATTCTGAGTTAATTAAAAGGGGAATACAGAAGAATATACGATTTGAAACTCTAAAAAGAATCGCTTCTGAACAATTAAATATACTAAGTAGTAAGGATTTAATAAAATCGATTAAAAAACAAACGGACACGACGTTTATTGAAGAACAAAAAAAAATTGAATAGTTGACTACTTAACGAAACGGATATTAGCACTGGTGGTAACAGCAAATTTGTTCAAAAATGACCGACGGTGGTTTACGTTAATTCATCAGTTATTTACTTAATTTGGTGCGGTGCGACAATGGTTCTGCAAGCAATGCCATTTCTGCACAAATTAGCAAACCGTTACCAGCAAGCATAACAAACTCCAAGACAATGAAAATTTTCGAAAAGTCGACTTTAATGATTTAGAAATTAATATAATGGAACAGGAATTTTCTAAATATAAATCAATTCTCCGACCTTTATTTAAAGATTGGAACGTTCACTTTTGCCTCAGACTCAGATTATCGCTTTTTTAAAATCATGAAGATTACATTAGAATCTAAAAAATCACATATATTTCTTCGTCTCGGTTACCTAATCTTTATGCTTGGATTTACGCCATTTGCAATTTTTGGAATGCATCGTGAAGGAAAGGATTATGGAATTTTTTTCTTCCTTTTTATTGGACTTATATTATTTCCTGAAATGTATATTAAAGTTTTCTTGAAGCCTATTAATGCTGAACTGGAGGAAAACAAAGTTGTTGTAAAGTATTTTCTTGGCATCGACAAAAATGTATTATTAAATGAAATAAAAGCTTACAGTGAATCTTTTGAACAAACAAATTATGGACGAAAGAAAGGAGTCACTTTATACTTGAAGAATGGCAAACACATAGATTTTACAGAGATTAATTTCAAAGATATATCACCGTTAATAAATTATCTTGATATTAAAATGGTAGCTAACTACGGTCCAGAGAAATTGACCTCTTGGTTTTCAAAAAAATACAAGTACGACTGACAATTAGGTGTTAAATAACAGTATTTCACCAATAGACTAGAGTAAGATGAAATGCCAGCTGGTAACAGCAAATTTGTTCAAAAATGGCTGACGGTGGTTTATGTTAATTCATCTGTTATTTATTTAATTTGGTGCGGTGCGACAATGGTTCTGCAAGCAATGCCATTTCTGCACAAATTTTCAAAACGTGTGTGTCTTGAACAGACTGCGGAAGCAGTCTGATGCTTTAAAAGAGATGAGAGTAGGTCTCTCTGTGGCGTCTTTCAGGAGTAGCCACCAAACCACTTTATGGTGCGATTGCTGAAAAGCAATAGTGCTGAGCGATAAAGAAAAACGGCTACAAAGATAGCTGTTGGTAAGTATAGAAGAGCTCTGAACGAATTGAACCAATGATGAAGCCTCGTAAGAAAGATAGGTGTTGTCGAAAGCAGGTAGCTACGTTTGTATCTGTGAGCAAAGTGTACCGGAAAC
>JBBSRC010000145.1:0-2034 GCA_038243395.1 Flavobacteriales bacterium
ATTCGGTAAGAGGTGATGTTATTTTATGGATGGATGAAACCGAGATGAATGCGGCAGAATCATTGTTTTTTGATAAAATCAATCATCTTGTCAGCTATTTGAACCAAACTTGCTTTTTGGGAATTTTGCGTAAAGAATTCCACTATGCTTTGTATCCAAAAGATACTTTTTATAAACGTCATATCGATACGTTTCAGAATGACGACAGACGCAAACTATCCATGGTTTGTTATTTGAATGAGGCCGGTTGGCTGCCAGAGAATGGCGGAGAACTTATATTATATTTAGATGACCAAGGCAATAAAACCGAAAAAATCATTTATCCGTTTCCCGGTCGCGTGGTTATTTTTGAAAGTCAGATTATTGAACATGAAGTAAAGCCAGTAAATACTGAAAGATTGAGCATCACGGGTTGGTTAAAAACGAGATAGTATTATCTCTTTTTTCGTCTGTTATAAACATATATAACAACCAATACAATGGCTAAAATTAAAAATAGGCCATTGCCGCTCAAAAATTCAAGAATCTCCATAGTTTTCTGTTAAAATATAAGTTTGTAAAGTTACTTGTTTTGATTGACAAAAGAAGTATAGAAAGCTATTATAAGATTATAAAACCAGTTCGTAACAGTAAAACGGATGTTCGCTTTTATTGGGATAATATATCGACCCTAAACGCTTATATCCGCGACATTCATAAAATGCTTGATTTCTGTGGTTTTGCGAAAACGTGTCCAGTCGTATAGAGCTATAGCTATTATCTAATGCGAATTTTTCAGCATAGGCCATAAGTTGTTGTGCAAATCCTCGACCTTGATATTGGGGATGCACCGCTAATCGATGGATATAAATATTTTTATCACTTGGTGTCAGCCAATTAATAGGATGATAGACGTGGTCCACAAAAGTGGAAATTGCGATAGAGCCGACAATAATATTTTGATAAATTAATACATACAGTTCATTACGATTAATATCGTTTTGAAATGCTTCGGCATTAGGATAATCTTCATTCCATTGGTAGATGCCTTTAATTATCATGGCTTTTGCACAAGCATTTGTTACCAATAAAATAGAATCAATATCTGAGGGAGTCGCTTTCCGAATCATTTATAATGTTTATTTTTTCGTAAATTTAGTGTTAAATTTAGATATGAAAAATATATTAATTCCTGTAGGATCTTCTAAGAATGCGGTGAGTCATTTGCAATATGCCGTAGACTTCGCAAGAGCATTTGGTGCTAAGTTATATGTTGTTCAAATATTTAATGTCCACACTAAAGCGGGAACGATGATTAAGGTTGACGATATCTTGGAGAGAGAAAGTTTAGCTTTCTTGAAAGCGCACGTTGAAAAAGTAGATACAAAAGGTGTTGAAATTATCGTGAAAACCTTCAAGGGCAAACTGGTGGATACCTTAGAATTGATTTGTCAAACTGCAGATATTGACTTGATTCTGATTGAGCCAAAAACCAATTCTATCAAAGAGGAGGTTTATCTAGGGAAAACATCAGGTAAGATTATTAAGCAAACAAATATCCCAGCATTGATCGTTCCTGAGAATTTTAAGTTTTCGCCTATCACAAATATTCTAGTTGCTTTAAAATCAGCTATTGTTAAAAAAGGAAATGCCTTAGACCCTTTAATTTCTTTTAAAAACCAATTTAATTCGAAGATTGAGCTTCTTATGGTTCAGACGCCATTTCACAATGAAGGAGATTTTGAAGTCAATGAGGAATTATCTAGTTTGGTAGATCAGACTATTTATAGTGAAAACGCTACAACATTTCAGGGTGTTTTGGAAGACTATAAAGGGAGTAATCCTGACTTATTATGTGTGGTGCGCAGAAAACGTGGTTTCTTCACCAAAATATGGGAAAATAATACCATTCTAAAAAAGGACTTTAATAGTTCAAAATTGCCGGTTTTGGTTTTGAGTGGATTAAAATAGGTCTGTTCTAATCTTTAGAATTAAAAGCCATAATAGAAGAGGAATATATAGAAAAATATATTAAGTTTGCCGCTCGCTAAAAGG
>JBBSRC010000146.1:0-1628 GCA_038243395.1 Flavobacteriales bacterium
GTCTAAGATAATGTACAATTCTCCGCGAGACAACTCTCTATGCGTAAAGTTTTCAATGACTTCATTTTGGATTTTGTGATGCGAGCAGAATAATTTAAAACCATCTAATATACCTTGTGGTTGTCGTGCTGCAGGATACAACAAAACCATCTTTTGATAAGTGCCAATTTGCTTTAATGCAGCTTCAAGTCCTTTATAGATGTCTTTTTTGAAATTCTGAAATACCGATGGGTAATGTTTTAATGCATGGTTTGTTTGGTCTAAGATATAAACTTTTTCCTGAGGTAAACGATCAATAATCTGCTCGGTGTTTTTCAGATTGGCGGGCATAATCACATAAGAACTGTAGTCTCCAACATTATCGTTAATGAGTTTACTAAACATGTCAGGATTAAAATGATGAAAGAAAATATCTACCTGAACATTGTCGCCTAAACTAGACAGAAAAGAATTGTATAAATCTTCTTTAAAAGAATTGAATTCATCAAAAAGTAAAAATATTTTATGGCTGACATCAACATCTTCACTATTCACATAATAACCTTTGCCCACAATAGACATAATGACACCTCGGGTTTTCAATTCGTTAAACGCGGTAAGAACGGTATCTCTTGAAAGGGAATTCTGATTTTTAATACTGTTTAAAGAAGGTAACTTATCTCCCTTTTTCAATGTACCTGCCACAATTGCGCCTTCTATCGAAGCAACGATTTGTTTGTACTTGGGGATACCGGACTTTTCCTTGACAGTTACAATTCTCATATAACAAATTTAAAATATTTTCTCACATTTACAAACTGGTAGGTACTGGTGGTTATTTTTTAAAAAAATAATTATATTTGTAAATCATATTTTAGGTTGCACCGTTCTTATAAAATAATTTTAATTGATGAATAGGGTTAACTACAAAACCTCATTTAATTCTGATATCAATGGAAGTGTGATCTGACAAATGAATTAACACCAAATAGTTATGATGCAAACAAGAACCACTTTGGCTGAAATGTCTAAGGCTTTGGATTTATCTATTTCTACAGTTTCCAAATCACTTTCTGGCAGTTCTGAAATTAGTTTATTAACACAGACACGTGTTCGCAATTTCGCAAAATTGTGTAATTACATCCCTAATAATTTTGCCTCCAGTTTAAGAAAAGGATATACTAGCACTATCGGCCTCGTCGTTCCTAATATTTTAAATCCTTTCTACGCTAAAGTATTTGCCGGCATAGAAAATCATTTAGATGAAAATAACTACAAACTGATCACGTCCATTTCTAATGAATCTTTAGAAAAAGAGTCCAAAAGCCTAAGAAAAATGGCGGGAGGCTATGTGGATGGCATCATCATTTGTGTCTCAAAGGAAACCGAACTAACCAACACCTACGATCATATTAATGCACTTACAAATAGAGGTACACCTTTAGTACTATTCGATAGAATTTGCGATATGATTGATTGCGACAAAGTGATTATTGACGATTACCAGGCCGCTTATGACACTACAGACCACCTTATAAAGAATAAAGGTCTTAAAAATATTATCATGACCTCACTCATCGATAAGCTCCATCATGGAAAATTAAGAGCTGATGGTTTTAAGGACGCCATGAAAGCGAACAATCTGTCTA
>JBBSRC010000147.1:0-1525 GCA_038243395.1 Flavobacteriales bacterium
ATCCCCGAGTGAATTTCCGAGATAAGCCACATATTGGTTCTTGCCAAATGTACTTTCAGGCAATCCCAATTTTATAATTTTGGGGGTATTGAAACTTATATTACCACCCAGCGAAAAATTAAAATTCTTGCTTTTGATCACATCTCCGTTCAAATTCAATTCGACTCCTTTATTGCTCAATGAACCTTGATTAATGGTTACGCTATTAAACGATGTAGAAGGCGGTATATCTCTATTTATCAATAAATCATTTGTCTCTTTGGAATAAACATCTAAAGAGCCTGATATCCTGGAATTGAATAATGCAAAATCAAGTCCTACATTATAGGACGAAGTGCTTTCCCACCTCAAATCTTTATTTGGCAAACCGCTCACATTGATTGCTAACAACCTGTTACCAAAATTATCTGCATAATAAGAATTTTGGGAATAAAATGATAGCGTAGAGTAAGGGTCAATCGCCTGACTTCCTGTTTTACCATAACCTATGCGAAGCTTCAGTTGATTGATCCAGTCCAGATTTTGAATAAATTTTGTATTTTCCATTCTCCATGCCAAAGCCATTGATGGGAAATAGCCCCATCGGTTGTTGGGAGCAAATTTGCTGGAACCGTCTGCACGGAAATTGATCGTCGTAATAAACCTATCTTCTAAAAAAGAGAGATTTAATCTTGATAAATACGACAGTAATTGGTAATCTTTTTGTGAAGGCTGATAAACCGTAACGTTAGAGGCAAAATTCATCCCATTTGTTTTCAGAATGAAATTTTGAAAGTTATTACCACTAACCAATTTATTTAAGAAAGAGTACTTGTCGTAAGTAACTCCGGCCAATGCAGTAATGTTTACAACATCCCCAATTTTTTTATTAAAATTTAAAAGATTTTCGACTGTATAGTTATGCCTGTTCAGATTAGAAGTGGTTAAAAACCCATTATTATTAAACCCCTGGAAAAGTTGAAGTCCAAACCATCTTGATCTATCCTGCAGGGTGAGATTTGCTCCGGATCTAAGGCTGTAAGAAAACATACTTGAAATTTTCCAGTTTAATTCCGTGGACGCTCTGAAAGTTTTTTCATTCGTTATATCGTCGTAGTCTGAAAGCCAGGAAAGTACTGTAGTCCGGGCATCTAACTGGTTGTTTAAAATAGGATCATCCGGCGGATATAAAAATGGCGCTGAGTAAACTGCGGTAGAAATTATGGAACCTGATACACCACCTCTTGTATCTCCACCTGACATCATATTATTTTTCCTTATTCCGCCATTTAACATGACTGAAAGTTTCAGTTTTTTCGATAAATCTGTATTGACATTTAAACGTAAATCTCCAATCTGCATATTCGTTTCTTTCACTATACCTTGAATATTTTTGTAACTGGTAGATAAAAAATACGTTGTTTTTCCGGCACCACCACTGATAGACAAATTATTGTTATTTGAAATGGCATTCCTGTAGATTTCGTTCTGCCAATTTTTCTCTGTGAGAACATGATAGCTGCTATCGTTATTTGGATCGTAGGTA